>CAIZDL010000122.1 GCA_903931735.1 uncultured Rhodospirillales bacterium | reverse complement strand
GTCGTCAACGACCGCGCTCTTGATCAGCTCAGCACCGCAGCGTAACGTCCAATGGTCCGGCGCCCACCCATTTGCAACAGCGCCCGGGACATCCCCGTTCGGCGCATGGCATTTCCTTCAATAATGCCGGCGACGCTGGCAACCATCGCAACCATTTCATCCGAAAGAACCTTGTTTCGGTTCATCAGTATCCTAACAAGGTCGCCGATCGCGAAATATTTGACCTTTAAGTCTAATAGGCTATTCTCACCCAAGCAAAGCTGCCCAAGCTGCCGTGAAAGTGATGAGACTTGCTCGTCGGCAGCGGCGGCAGGAATTCGGGCGAGCCGTAGGGATGTTTGATCGATGCCGGCGGCAATATCGGCCCGGTATTTATCAGCATCGGATGGTTGGGTTATGGTTGCTGCTAACGCGAGTAATAGTAAGGTGTGTTGAGCAGCTTGCTTCCAGTCATCTATGGGGGCGCTACTGGCTATCACCTGCGCAGATAAAGCACTGATTGCCCGTTCCAATGAATACATACGGGCTAAGCTTTGACTAATTTCCAAGTCAAGATTGATTCGTGTGTCAATTCTCTGATCGAGAACTTTAAGATTATCCACCAAGGCGGCGCCTTGCCGAACTACATATTGAACAGTATCGGCGGTAACGTCGCTCTCGGGGAAGCGGTTGACCAAGACTTGCATCCCCTTGATCTGATCTTGTATGCGCGCCATGGCATCGCGGCGCCCGGCTTGGGACTTTGCAAGCACTAAAGCCTGAGCGTTTGATGTCATCGACACCGCGTCTTGGGCCAAACGGGAGGTGGCGACCAAATTGGGGAGATCAACAGCCACCGTTTGTTGAAATGGCTCTTTATAGCCATCGACGGCGAAGTGCCCAATCAGACTCGCGCAAACCGCGAGCGCCGCCATAATTGACAGCCCCGCTAAGAGTCGGAAGGCTACCCCCGAGTGGATTTTCGCCATCCTGTCCCCGAGTTTTCGGATCATGGCCCTCCGGCCGCGGTGCAACTGGGGCTAGCCTTGCCGCAGTTGCTGGGTTAGTTTGTTACTGTACCGAATGGGAGATACTCTGTCAGCTTGATGATGGTGCGCCCTGTGTCGCAGGGGGCTGTCGCAGGGCAGTTGGCAGGCAGGAGGAGGCCATGACATTGGGTCGGTGTTTTGCAGCGCTTTTGTCGGCCGTGGTTTTCGGTTGGGGGGGGGGTGCCGCCGCACAGACACTATTTAAAATGGGGCATACTCTGACGGCCGGCTCGCATTTTGGGGTTGGCGGGGCCGCGTTTGCCGAGGCGGTGGCGCGTGACACCGGCGGGCGCTTTAGGGTCCAACTCTACCCCGACGGCACTCTTGGCGCCGAGCGGGAATTGTTGGAGGGGGTGCAGGAGGGCTCGGTTGACTTGGCGATTGTTTCCACCGGCGCTGTCGGAATCTTTGTGCCAGAAACGCAGATTACCGATATTCCCTTTTTGTTTCGCAACTATGCGCACGCCCGCTCGGTGCTTGATGGCCCGATCGGCCAGGAGATGCTGGCGCTATTTCCCAAGCACGATTTAATCGCCTTGGCCTGGGGAGAGAATGGGTTTCGTCATTTAACGAATAGCGTGCGGCCGGTGCGGGTACCCGATGATTTAAAGGGTATGAAGATGCGTACCATGCAAAATTCGCTCCATGTTTTGACATTTGCAACATTGGGCGCGCGCCCTATCCCGATTCCATTTACAGAGTTGTATAGTGCGTTGGAGCAACATGCGGTGGATGGGCAGGAGAATCCGACACCAACTGTGGTGAAAAGCCGCTTTTTTGAGGTGCAGAAATACCTTTCGTTAACCGGTCACTTCTATTCGCCAGCATTGGTACTCATGGCGCCCGCTCGTTGGAATGCCCTTAGCGACTCGGACCGTGAAATATTTCGCCACGCAGCGAAACTGGCCGCTATTGCGATGCGTAACGAAGTGGATCGTATGGAACGTGATTCGCTGGCGCTTTTGCGAAGTGCCGGTATGGAGGTCACGCTGGTTGATCAGGCGTTGTTCGAACGGGCGGTGACTCCGGTCTATGCCGATTGCGCCAGACGATTTGGGCAGGACCGTATCGATCGTATCATCAAGTATCGTGAGTGAAACGCCTCCGGTCCCAAGTCGGGCTATTGGCGGGTTGTGATTTTTACGTTCTTGGGGGCGAACTAGATATTACTGTTGTTTGGCCCGTCGGTCGGCGGTATGGTCCGGTGTTCAGTAAGTTATAGGAGATCGACATGGTGACCGAGAGTCAAAATAATCTGTTTGAACTAACTGCCACGATCGTTGCTGCGTACGTCTCGCGCAATGTGCTCCAGCTTGCGGATGTCCCGTCGCTGATCGCGACGGTTCATCAGTCTTTGGTGTCTCCGGCACAGTCTCAAGAGGCCGTTGAGGCCGCAGTTGAGCAAAAGCCTGCCGTGCCGATTAAGAAGTCGATTTTTCCTGATTATATCATTTGCCTTGAAGATGGCAAAAAGCTGAAAATGTTGAAGCGGCATCTGATGTCTAGTTATCGTATGACGCCCGATGAATATCGTCGCAAGTGGGGTCTTTCGGATGATTACCCGATGGTCGCCCCAAATTACGCGAAGGCTCGCTCCGATCTGGCCCTGAAGTTTGGCCTTGGAAGGCGTGCCGCTTAATCTTGGTTCTGCTGGTGATGCCCTCAAGCGCTAACGATCATATCATCGAGTATGTTTATAGCTTAAAGACTCGTGTGTTTTGCCCTTGAGGGGTGTCCCGTGTTGATCGAGTGGGATGAATCGTTGTCTGTCGGGAACGACAAGATCGACCATGATCACCAAGCTCTGATTGGTATTACCAATGAGCTTTCGCAGGCCGTGGAAGATGGTCAAGGCAAGGCCATAATCGCCGATGTGTTATCAAGGTTATCCGACTACGTTGGGTATCACTTTGATCACGAAGAGCAGATAATGAGGCGATTTCGTTACTCAGAGATGGCTTGTCATATCCAGGAGCACGCTGACCTGATAAAAGGGCTCGATGAACTTGTTTACGAGCATGAAGTCGCTCCAAATGTTGTGACGACAGATACGCTGGAGTTTCTCAAGCATTGGCTGGTCGATCACATTAAAACTTGGGATCATCGGCTGGGATTGTTTCTCCGCCGGGGTTGACGGATGTGAGGCGTCTGCTATTCCCATTGCGGCCCTACCGGCAGCCATCATGAGCTTAAGCGCGTGGGGCATGGATGAAGCTGGGTGGCTGTCCGGGACCTGCGCGGCATTGGGCCAAAGCCTACCGTGAACGAGGCTGCTTCCTAAGCTGGTTGCAACCGCGCGGCCGGAGATAAAGATGGTGGGCGCGACAGGGATTGAACCTGTGACCACTACGATGTCAACGTAGTGCTCTACCGCTGAGCTACGCGCCCATCTTTATCGTCGTTGCGCAGGTTACCGCGCGGCGACCGGAGTTAGTTAGCATCATCCCTCGGGGCTGGCAACACCTTCCTTTCGGTGTGCGCCGCTTTTATGAGGGGGGAGCCTGATTCTGTCGCTCATCACTCTTTCGGCCGCTTTCTCTCGACGAACTCCAGCGGTATTGGCTCGCCCCGCAAGCGGCGGACCAACGCCTGCCACCAAGTTTCCTTGACCGGCACAAGCTTAACATCTTTCAAACTGCCTCGATCGTCCATGGTCGGCGCCCTTAAAGCTCATGGTGTGAAGGTCTGCCCCGGTAACGGCTTGAGCTAGAGGGATCAACGCTTCGGGGTGAAATCGCCCCCTAGCGTCGGCCCACTCTAAAAACGAAAAGTTTGAGCATGATGCGGTTCCGCTCGATCGCATCATGCTCTAATCGACAGCTCTTGCGTTCTGTAATTTATTGGTACCCGAATAGCTTGCGAGGTCGGTGTAATCGGCGAGTGGGATCGCCCGATCGATCACCTTATGAATGTTATCAATGGTGGAATCAAGATCAACCAATAGCCCGGAGGCGGCTTGGGAGGCATAGGCTGGCCGCGATAAGCGTTCTCGCGTATCGCAAAGAATATTGAGCTCAGGGTTAAAAACAATCTCCGCCCCGAGTGGGAGTGTTTTGCAATTTGTTAGAATAATTATAAATTGTCTATAGCATTTTGTAATACATGTTAGCACCAAAAGATCGAGAAGGGCAAATTTCCGTTTCAATTTGTTATCACTATCGTCGATTAGATAAGGGATTCTACCTTCCATGACGACAGCCAAGCTGCGCAAATCGTTAATTTTAGAGCGAAATTCTTGTAGTAGAGAAAATGTTTCAGTCCTAAGGCTATTTTCAACCGAGCCAGCCATCCGCTCGACGTCGAGAAGCTGGTTTTCCAACGCCCGTAGCATCGTTTGAAAATCGTCCTTAGTTTTAGTGTTGTCCGCCACCAACGGTTCCTTTCGCGACAATTGGCACTGGTCGGCCAATTCGCCATGGTAATCCATCGCCCAATCGTCGGACAGTATGATTACCCGATACGCGGCTGTTTTTCGGGCCAATTTCGGGGAATTTTGTCATTCCGTCCGGCGCCGCCCCCGGTTGCTGGGCAGTGAAGGTGATCGGTTGAACGGTGTTAGAAAATCGGACCACAACACTGGCGTCAGCCCGGCCTTCGCCATACACTGGTATGAGAGTCGATAATGATAAGGTTTGATGGCAGTGGTTGCTCGGGTCAAAACAGTGGCATTTCAGGGCATAGAGGTGCTCGATATCGATGTGCAGGTGCAAATGTCGAGCGGCATTGTCGCCTTTACTATCGTAGGTCTGCCTGACAAGGCCGTGGGAGAAAGTCGCGAAAGAGTGCGGGCGTCGCTTCATGCTCTTGGGCTTGGCTTGCCGCCGAAACGAATCACCGTCAATCTCGCCCCGGCCGACGTTCTTAAAGAGGGCAGCCATTTTGATTTGCCCATCGCGCTGGGCTTGCTTACCGTTATGGGCGTGTTGCCCGCCGACGAAATCGGCCGCTACGTCGCTTTGGGTGAGTTGGCACTCGATGGCTCGCTCACCGCAGTCGCGGGGGTGCTGCCGGCGGCGGTCAACGCCCTGGCGCGCGAGCGGGGGTTGATTTGTCCTGCCGGGTGCGGCGGGGAGGCGGCGTGGGCCGGGGGCGGGTTGGACGTGTTGGCGGCGCCCTCGCTTTTGGCGTTGATCAATCACTTCAAAGGCACCCAAGTCCTGACCCCGCCCCGGCCCCGGATGGAGGAGTTGAGCGCCAGTGGCCTCGATTTGCGGGATATCAAGGGCCAGGAGACGGCGAAGCGCGCGTTGGAGGTGGCTGCGGCAGGGGGGCACAACCTGTTGATGATCGGCCCGCCGGGGTCGGGCAAGTCGATGTTGGCGGCGCGTTTGCCTGGCTTGCTCCCGCCGTTGGCTCCGGCCGAAGCGCTCGAAGTTTCAATGATCCACAGCGTTGCGGGGTTGCTGGAGGATGGCCGCTTGATGCGCCGGCGGCCGTTTCGTGATCCTCACCATTCGGCCTCGCTGCCGGCCTTAGTTGGCGGCGGTGCGCGGGCGAAACCGGGAGAAATTTCGCTGGCCCACCAGGGGGTGTTGTTTCTCGACGAATTGCCCGAGTTTCCGCGCCAGACGCTTGAAGCCTTGCGACAACCGTTGGAAACCGGCCGTGCTTCTATCGCCCGCGCCAACGCCCACATTACATACCCGGCGCGCGTCCAATTGGTGGCGGCCATGAACCCGTGCCGATGTGGGCACCTCGATAACCCGGCCTTGGCCTGTGGCCGCGCGCCAAAATGCGCGGCTGATTATCAATCAAAGATTTCAGGGCCGCTGTTCGACCGGATCGATTGCCATATTGAGGTGCCGGCCGTCAGCCCCTCCGATCTCGCCTTGCCGCCCGCAGCCGAGGGCAGCGCCCAGGTGGCCGCCCGGGTGGCCGCCGCGCGCGCGATCCAAACGGATCGTTATCGCCCGAGTCACGGTGGCGGCGGGCAACCCCACGCCCGTCGCGACGATCATAACCCGCCCGTGCGCAGCAATGCCGATGCCGATGGCGAACTTTTAGAACGGGTTGCCGGCCCAGATCAGCAAGGGCGGTCGCTGTTGTCTCAAGCGGCCGAGCGTATGTATTTGACCGCTCGCGGCTACCATAGGGTGCTTCGAGTCGCGCGCAGCCTCGCCGATTTGGAGGGTGTCGACGCCGTTCGCCGCATCCACATTGCCGAGGCGTTGAGTTATCGCCGAATCGGGCCGGGTCGGTAAATCGGGGTAATCCCAAATCCCACTGAGGATAACCGATCGGGATTAGGTATCGGCGCCGCCCGCCGCCCATGCGGTGCGGTTTATTTGGCCTCGGGTAGCCAGACCCGGTGGCAGCGTTTGGAAAGGGCGGTGAGAATTTCGTATCCGATGGTCCCGGCCTCGGTCGCGGCCTGATCCACGGTGCGGTGAGGGCCGATCACCTCAGCCAAGCACCCGGGCCAGACCGTGCTTTCGGGCAGTGCCGTGACATCGACGGTGATCAGGTCCATGGACACCTGCCCCACAACCGGGGCTGGCTGCCCCCCAATGAAAACCCGACTCCGGTTGCCGAGAGCGCGAAAAAAACCATCGGCATATCCGGCGGCGATGGTGGCAATTCGCCCGCTGCGTGTGACTTGGTGGGTGACGCCGTATCCAACGGTCATGCCGGGATCGACCTGCCGGACTTGAAGAACCCGGGCGGTGAAGGTAAACACCGGCCGCTGGGGATTTTCAACCTCTGGTGTGGGATTGATTCCATAGAGCGCAGCTCCGGGCCGGACCAGATCCAACTGGAAGGCGCGCCCCCGGCATAGGCCGGACGAGTTCGCGAGGCTGCGCCGGGCCTTTGGTAACCGCGCCAAATGCTGCTGAAAGCGCCCAAGTTGGGCCGAGGAGGCGGGGTGAAAGCGTTGGTCGGCCGAGGAAAGGTGGCTCATCCATCCCAGGACATTGAGCCCCGTTAGCCGCCCGGGCTCGGCTGCAAGCGTGCGGGCATCACTAGAGGTGAGGCCAAGCCGGTTCATGCCGGTGTCGATGTGAATCCAGGCGTCTCGCGCGGTGCTCGTTTTGCGGGCAAAATCCTGCCAGCAAGTGATATCGCTGAGGCTGTTGAGCACCGGCACGATGGCGTGGGCAGCGAAGGTGTCTTCGGCTCCGGGCAGGGCGCCTGATAGCACAATGATCGTGACCCCCGGCAGCAAGGGCCGAAGGGCGATGCCTTCGTCGAGTGTCGCCACAAAAAAGGTGTGGCATCCCGCCGCCGCCAGGGCCGGCGCGATTCGGGTCGCCCCCAGCCCATAGGCGTCGGCTTTGACCACCGCCGAGCACTCCGCCCGTTCCAGCCGGCTTTGCAGAGCCCGCCAATTGGCCACCACCGCCTCAAGATCGACGGCCAGCAGGGTTGTAGCGGAGGGCGGGGCGGTGATCGGCACGGGAGGGGCTTATTCGCTCGAATGTGAGTGGGCAACGTGGTTGGCGTCGAGATCGGAAAACTTGGTGAACTGGCCTTCGAAGTGCAAGCGCACAGTCCCGACCGGGCCGTGGCGCTGTTTGGCGATGATACATTCGCCGATGCCGTAAACCTCCTCGCACCGCTGTTTCCAGCGCTCATGGCGGTCGTTAAACTTCTCCTCGGACTCGTCGGGCCGGCGATTCGGCTGGGCACGCTCCAGGTAATATTGCTCGCGATAGACAAACATCACGACATCGGCGTCTTGCTCGATCGAGCCCGACTCGCGAAGGTCGGCAAGCTGCGGTCGTTTGTCTTCACGGGCCTCGACCGCGCGGCTGAGCTGCGAGAGCGCGATTACCGGGATATCAAGTTCTTTTGCCACCGCCTTGAGACCGCGGGTGATTTCGGAGATCTCCTGAACCCGGTTTTCGCTGCGGTTCATCCCCGAACCGCGCATCAATTGCAGGTAGTCCACGACAATCATGCCAAGGTTTGCGGTGCGCTTCAGGCGGCGAGCCCGAGTACGGAGCATTCCGACCGTAATACCCGGGGTGTCATCGATATAAAGCGGCAAGCGGGCCAAGGTTTGGTTTGCTTCAATAAAGCGGGGAAAATCGCTATCACGGACCTCACCGCGGCGGATTTTGTCGCCCGGCACCTTGGTCTCATCGGCAAGAACGCGGGTTGCTAGTTGCTCCGCCGACATTTCGAGAGAAAACACGCCAACAACGCCGCCGTCGACGCCCTTACTGGTCATGAAGGCTTTGGCGGCGTTGACCGCGATGTTGGTGGCAAGGGCGGTTTTACCCATCGAGGGGCGTCCGGCGAGAATAATCAAGTCGGAGCGGTGCATTCCGCCCAGCCAGCGGTCGAGGTCGACCAAGCCTGAGGTCACGCCGGTAACGTTGCTGTCGCGCCGGAATGCCGCCTCGGCGGTGGTGATTGCAGCCTCAAGGCTGCGGGCGATCGGAATGAAGCCGCCCTTAATATCGCCTGTCGAGGCAAGGTCGAAAAGGTGCTTTTCCGCCTCCTCGATTTGGTCTTGCGCTGAAATCTCAAGGTCGTGGCGATAGGCTTCGTTAACAATGTCCTCGCCGATGGCAATCAGTTGCCGGCGCAGATAATTGGAGTGAAGCGTGCGGCCATAATCTTCGGCGTTGACAACGGTAACAATACTGGAGGCAAGGCTGGCAAGGTAGCTGGAGCCGCCCACTGCGGTGAGATCCGGGTCGCGTTCAAAGTAAGACTTCAGGGTTACCGGATTCGCGATTTGGCCTCGCTCGATAAAGCTGACGATGGCGCTGTAAATACGCCCATGGACCGGGCTGTAAAAGTGCTCCGGCCGCAGAAACTCGCCGATCTTTTCATAAGCGCGGTTGTTGACCAGCAGTGCGCCCAATAGGGCTTGCTCGGCTTCCTCGTTGTGAGGCTGGGTGCGATATTCTGGCGTGGCGTTGGGGGGGGGCTGGGTATCCATGGCGCTATAATATCAGTGGCAAGGGCTCTACCGCCACGTCTTCCCGCATGGAGGCTCGATGCTGAACAAAAAAAACACCAGCCCGCAAGGGCCGGTGTTTCCATTTCGGAGTGATTGCTCCGCGAAGCCGTGGCAACAAGGCTCAGTGTGAGAAGTGGCTAACCAGCCAACCACCGACAACACCGCCAAGGCCAAGAATGCCAACGTAGACCATATCCTGGCGGGCGGCCATATCGCGGGCTTCGGTGGCGGCGGTGATCTGCTCGCCCAGCACGGCGCCAGCGGCGCGGGCTTCGGCGATTGCCGGAGACAGCGGAGCCCGAACGGCAACTGCAACCGGGGCGGCGGGGCGCAAACCAACGGTGCGCAGCAGCGGGCCGGTCAGCGCGCCACCGGTCAGCACATCAGCGACCACGATACCGCCAACGACACCAGCGGTGACGAGTAAGGTCTTGCCGAGGCCGCCACCATCAGAATCGGCAGCACTTGCGACCGCCGGCTGGCTCTGGGCGAACGCGGAGAGAGGCAGCATCAGGGCGACCACTAGGGCGACCAGAAATTTCCACATCAGAGAGGCTCCTTCACAATTCTGGCTGGCAAGTCATTGGCCGGTAAGGCTGAATTTCGGAGCCGGTAGGGCCGAATTTCGGGGCCGGTCAGGCCGTGTTTTGGTTAGCCGTTCAGGGCTGAATTTGGTGCGGTCGGAAGAGTCCCAACCGCGCGGTAAACTTAACTGACCACTCAATCGGACGCAAGCCGTACCCAACGGAAAACCCGGTAAAATTTCGGGCTTCATGAGGTATCGGTGCAAGACCTCATCGTTGTCAACGTCTTGAAACCAAGCCGTTCGCGGGGGCAGGGGAGCTTGAAGGCGTTACCCACCCTTTTTATCCCCTTGTCGGAGGTCGTCTTGCTGAGACTCGGCTCACACCGCGGCCTTAAGCCGGGGCGGCGGTGTGAGGCCGAAACCTAGGGTCCTACCAGAAACGCCACCACGGGCTGGTCACAACGGCGGCGGCCGGAGTAGCGGCGGCCGGGGCCGCGGCGACAACCCGGGCGGCGGCGACCGGAGCTGCCACCGGAGCCGCGACTGCGACGGGGGCTGCCGCTGCGGGAGCGGCTTCCATGCCAAGGACTCGCAACGCCGGACCGGACAGAGCGCCCTTGGTCAGAATATCGGCAACGACAACGGCGCCGACGACGCCAGCGGTCAGCACCAGCGGCGACAGGCTGCTCGACTCGTGGGCCGGGGGGGCGGCAGTTTCGGTTTGGGCGACCGCGCTGAGCGGCAGCAGGGCGACGGCGGCGGCGAGAACGTGGATACGCATCGGTGTGTCTCCTAATGTGGTGAACGGGTGAGATGAAAAAATCAGGGAACAGGCTTTGGTGCGGCCAAGGCGCTGCCAACGAAGCGAGAAAGATTGGCAAAGCCCGCAGCAACCGGGCGGCCGACTCCGGCGAGGGTTGAAGTCAAACCAGCCCCCCTCACTCGAGCGGCCAAGCCGGCTTCGGTAATGGCTGAAGAGGCGCCGACTCCGGCGATGATTGGCCGAATTGGTGCCGCCCGCGCGAACAACCCGGCGCCGTCGATGCCGGCACTCGTCAGCGCGCCGCCGGCGAGCAGGGGAGCGGTAAGAACGCCGCCGCTCATAACGTCGGCTGCGATGAATCCGCCAATGATTCCAGAGGTAACCACCAGGACCCGCAGGGCGTCGGTGAAATGCGGTTGCGGTAATCGCGCACTTTCTTCGGCCATCCCGGAAGCGGCGGGAGTGTCGGGAGCGGGGCGGGATTGGGCATGAACGGACATGGGAAGCACGGTGAGCGCTGCCGCTATCATGGCTCTCCGCATCGACCGCCTCCTGCCCCAGTGATTTTGGGTGTCGAAACCCGATGTCCCGCAGACAGACGGTAGCGGAATGTCGTGTTCGGGTGCAAGTCCGAGAACTCTAAAAATTTCAACGAATCTGGCCGAGCCATGCCGGCCGGATTCGTGAAATCGTCCAGTCAGCGAAATTACTCTGACTCATCCGCGTGTTGCGCTTCTTCCGCGGCGGCTGCGGCATCTTCTTCAGCGGCCAAGCCGGCGGCTGTCACCATACCGCCCCGTTGCGCCTGGAGCGCCGCTTCATCGGCGGAGCGGGCGACATTGACGGTAACGCCAATGCTGACTTCGGGGTGGAGGATCACCCGCACCTTGGCAAGGCCGAGAGTCTTGATCGGCTGATCGATCGCCACCTGTTGACGCTCGACGGTATAGCCGGTGGCGACCAGCGCCTCTGCGATATCGCGGGCACTGACCGAACCATAGAGGATTCCGGTATCACCCGCTTGGCGGATGATAATCACCGCAACGCCATCCATCTTTTTGGAGACGTATTCGGCCTCGGTGCGCTTTTCCAGATTGAGCGCCTGAAGGGCGGCCTTGCGGCTCTCAAACAAAGCCATATTGGCCTTGGTTGCCCGAAGGGCTTTCTTTTGCGGCAACAGATAGTTGCGGGCGAAGCCAGGACGAACGTTAACCACTTGACCCATTTGGCCGAGCTTCTCGACCCGCTCCAACAAAACGACTTCCATCATGCTTCTCCCCGATCGGGTCTCGCGGCGACAAAGCGTCCGCGCAGCCCGGCCCATTGCTCGATGATCCCAAGCCCGATCACGGCGACCACCGGCCAGGCTAAAAACGACAACAAAAGATAAAACCCAACCAGGATCGTGACCTTGGATGACCGGACGGCGGCAAAAGCGTGAATCACCGCCAGCCCGGAAAAGAAAAAAGGCACCGCCAAAACAATGGTAAGGTTGGTCAGCAAAAAGCCGGCTTCCCCCTCCAGTATCATGGCGCCGAGCATGGACACCGACAGTAACAGCGGAGTCCACCCCGGCAACTCAAGTTCGGTCATCCGCAGCGCGGGCCGCATCAGCCGATTAAACCGCACCAACAAGGCTTGTGCCAGCAGGCCGTTGGCCACCACCATTAACAGCCAGGACACGGTAACCACACCCGGAAACACCTGGGCGATGCTCTCGGCAACGCTCGCCCCGGGGTTGGCGGTGGTTGGTGACATAACGCTGAACAGCTCGGTCAGATTGGCGACCAAGAGCGCATGAGTTAACCCCTTGAGCCCCCCATCCCCGCCAAAAACCGCAGCCAACACGGCCGCCACCAGGATAGCCACGCCCCCAATCCCGGTAAGGGTGAGCAACAGCAACCCGGCTGGATACCACTCAACCCCACCGTCCGCCCGTTGCCGGGACATATGGACTTTCCGGCCTAACACCAGCGTTGGCACCACAGAAAACACCAGGAAGGTGAGCGGCAAAACAAAGCCGCCCCCAATCCCAAAAACCAACAGCACCGCCAACCCCGAAGCCACCATCCCCGGGTAAGGCCCAAACGCCAAACCAGCGAGAAACAGCGGCAGCGGCGCAAAGTACACCAAGACCATACCGCCGGTGATGCCGGTCAGCACTGTCAGATACATTGCGGCGGCGAACCCGCCGCCGGTGATGGCGGCGAGTAGGGCGGGTGACATGGCGTTGGTCCGTGATTGCCGATGCCGGGTCCTTACTTCACCATGTATGGCAGCAGAGCGAGGAAGCGGGCCCGCTTGATCGCCCGAGCGAGTTCGCGCTGCTTCTTGGCTGAAACCGCCGTGATGCGACTCGGCACGATCTTGCCCCGCTCAGAAATGAAGCGCGACAGGAGTTTCACGTCCTTGTAGTCGATGGCCGGTGCGTTAGCGCCCGAAAACGGGCAGGTTTTGCGCCGACGGAAGAACGGCCGGCGGGTGCCACCCGCGCGCGGACCGGCTGAACCCTGGGTGTTCATCACACTTCTCCTTCTGGGTCGGAACGGCGGGGGGGACGAGGACGGTCGCCGCGGTCGCCGCGATCACCCCGGTCGCCGCGATCACGGCCGCCGCGATCACCCCGGTCACCCCGGTCGCCGCGCTCACCCCGTTCGCCGCGCTCGCCGCGGGCTTGCATCATCACGGATTGGCCGGCATCGAGGGCCTCAATCCGAGTCGTCATGAACCGCAACACATCTTCGTTGATGCTCATGTTGCGTTCCATCTCGGCGACCGCCGCTGGCGGGGCGTCGAGGTGGAACATGACGTAATGTCCCTTGCGGTTCTTCTTAATCTTATAGGTCAGGGTCTTGAGACCCCAAAGCTCGGTCTTGGCGACCTGACCGCCGGTGGCCTTGACGATATTGGCGAACGTTTCCGCCAATGCTTCGGCCTGGGCGGCCGAGATATCCTGGCGTGCGATAAACACGCTTTCATAGAAGGGCATAGGACTCCCCATGGCTGTTACGTGGCTCGGCGCTGTATCGAAATCACCCCCGATCATCGGAGGAAAACGTCGGCCAGCCGCCCGCGCCTAGCCGGCGCGCTGGCGTCGGCAAGGAGTTTCGGAGCGGCGGACTATACACGCGGTCTTCCCGATTGCAAGGCCCCTGGCCGTGATGGGGAGAAAATTTACGGTTTTAATCGGGTGGAATCGCCGGTTTAAAATGTTAGAAGATCGTGAGTCTGCTGTGACTGGGTATTTGGCCCGGGTGTGGGAATAAGCTGGCGCAAGTTTAGACGAAATGATGGTAATCTTTCAGTGCGGCCGGGCTGGGGGCGAGTATGGCTGGCCAATACCATCATCGGTCGGCGTCATCCATACGTCGGCTGGCGTCATTGACCGGGGCCGTCGGGTTTCGTCTATCAGGGGTGCGCCATGACTAAAAACGGCGATACTGATTACTATCAAGGGCTTGATTGGCTGGCGGCCGGAGCCGAAGCCGATGGCGAGTTGGTGGCCGGAGCCAATGGCGAGCTGGCGGATCGTCCTGAGTCGGGGGAGAAGCTGCCTTCGCTTCGTGGCGCGGCGTTGGAGGCCGCTCGGGTCCACATTGACCGCGCCGAAGGGATTTGGCACCGGCCGGGACAGGGCGAGGCAGCTTTGGCGCATCGCTTGGCCGCGGCGGTGATTCTTGCGCTGATCGTGGCCGATTCCCGGTATTGGCGGTTGTCTCCCCTGGTGCGGGACATTGTGACGTTGGGCAATCAGGCGGTTCCGCCCTCGATCGAGGCTTTGTGCCGCGCGCTGGAAGAGGCGAGCGAGGGACCGTTTTTGAGCATGGTTCTGGGTTTGGCAGGCGATATGGCCGTAGCCGAGCGTCGCTTTCGAGAGGTGGTTGGGTTGGTTTCAACGGCGGCCCGAGAGATTGCAGCGCCCCCGTGAGCGGTTGTTTCGTCCGTTGCTTGTGTGCTCTTGACTTGCGGCCGCAACGCGGTATGACTGATCGGCGTCTTTCGCAATTGCGTTAGAGCGCGCGGGTGAAACGGGAGCGGCCAGGGAGTTTAGGGCATCATGGCACGGGCGTTTGTTTTTCCGGGGCAGGGTAGCCAGGCGGTGGGCATGGGGCGCGAACTCGCCGAGGCGTTTGGCGATGCCCGCGCAGTGTTCGACGAGGTTGATGATGCTCTGGGGCAGAAACTTTCGGCTCTGATGTTCGAGGGGCCGGACCAGGACCTTACTTTGACGGAAAACGCTCAGCCGGCGTTGATGGCGGTTTCCCTCGCGGTGGTTCGCGTGTTGACGAAGCAGGGCGGGCTCGATATTGCCAAATCTGCGCGGTTTGTCGCGGGGCACTCTCTTGGCGAATATTCGGCGTTGTGTGCGGCCGGAACTTTCACACTTGCAGATACCGCGCGGTTGCTGAAGTTGCGCGGGCGCTCGATGCAAAAGGCGGTTCCGGTTGGCCAAGGGGCGATGGCGGCGCTGATGGGCGCCGATCTTGATGCCGCTCAGGCCATCGCCGCCGAGGCCGCAGCCGAAACCGGCCGTGTTTGTGCCGCCGCCAACGATAACGCGCCGGGGCAGGTGGTGATCAGCGGCGATGCCGTCGCGGTTGATCGCGCCATTGCCATCGCCGCCACCAAAGGGTTTAAGCGCGCGGTGAAGCTGCCGGTGAGCGCGCCGTTCCATTGCCCCTTGATGCAGCCAGCCGCCGATGCGATGGCTGAAGCGCTGGCCAGGGTTGCGATGCAGGCGCCGGTGGTCCCACTGGTGGCAAATGTTGTGGCGCGGGCGATTTCCGATCCCGATGAAATTCGTGCTCGGTTGGTCGAGCAGGTTTGTGGGGTGGTGCGTTGGCGGGAAAGTATGCTGTACGTCAAGTCCGAAGGGGTGGATACCTTGGTGGAATTGGGCAGCGGTAAGGTCCTGACCGGGCTTGCCAAGCGCATCGACAAGGAATTGGCTGGCGTTTCCGTGCAGAGCCCCGCAGACATCGAGTCTTTTCTCAAGACGCTGTGATTTCTTCTTAAACTTTCCTTTCGGATGGAATAGGCGCGATCATGTTCGATTTCGGCGGAAAAACAGCGCTGGTAACCGGAGCTTCAGGTGGAATCGGCGCCGCTATTGCCAGGGCACTGTTTGCCCGGGGCGCGGTGGTGGCTCTTTCGGGCACCCGGGTCGAGGCGCTCGAGGCACTGGCGGCGGAGTTGGCCGGTGGCGATCGGGTGAAGATCGTGCCGGGTAATCTGGCCGATGCCATCGCGACAGAGGCGCTGTTCAAGGCGGCCGAGATCGCTTTGGGGGGGCGGGTCGATATTCTGGTGAACAACGCCGGCCTGACCCGCGACGGCCTTGCTATGCGGATGAAGGATGATGATTGGCAGGCGGTGATCGACGTTAACCTCACGGCCGGTTTCCGGCTGGCGCGGGCGGCGTTGCGCGGAATGATGAAGCGGCGTTGGGGCCGGATCATTGGGATTACGTCGATTGTCGTGGTGACGGGCAATCCTGGGCAGGCGAATTATGCCGCTTCCAAGGCTGGTATGATTGGTATGTCGAAGGCGCTCGCGGCGGAAGTCGGCTCGCGCGGGATCACGGTTAACTGTGTCGCGCCTGGCTTTATCACGACGCCGATGACCGACGCTCTCGATAAAGCCCAAAAAGAGAAGTTGACTGGCGCCATCCCTGCCGGGCGGTTGGGCGATCCGGCCGACATCGCCGCAGGGGTGATTTATCTTGCTAGCGAGGAAGCTGGCTATGTCACAGGTCAGACTTTGCATATTAACGGTGGTATGGCTATGATCTGACGCTTCCTGAGCCGCTTGGCGCAATGCGTGGGCTCGTGCTCGGTGGTGCTGGTCAATCGCGGGGATATGTGGTATTCGACGTGACTTTTTCGGGCGACCGGGCACGTCGATAATGAGACCGTGGCGGCGCAGGTCGCGCCGCTTCGTCGTCGGGAAACCGGCTCTTTCTTGATGGAACAGGAAAAGGTAAAACAACATGAGCGGTGATATTGCCGAGCGCGTGAAGAAGATCGTCGTCGAGCATCTCGGCGTCGAGGAGTCGAAGGTGGTTGAGAACGCCAGCTTCATCGACGATCTGGGCGCTGACAGCCTGGATACCGTCGAACTGGTGATGGCGTTTGAAGAGGAATTCGGCTGCGAAATTCCGGACGATGCCGCCGAAAAGATTCTGACGGTCAAGAACGCCATTGACTTCATTTCGGCGCACGCCCAGTCCTGATCGGTTAGGACATTTGAACAACTGCGGGTCGTGGGCCTCGGCGTTTGCATCGCCGGGCCCCGCTGCGGTGGGGATAAACGGGAAGAACATCGGGAACTACCATGAGACGTGTCGTGGTTACCGGTCTCGGGATGGTGACGCCTCTCGGATTCGGGCACAAGAACAACTGGTCGCGGCTGACTAACTCCGAGTCGGGTATCAGCTTGATCACCCGGTTCGACGTGTCGGACCTGCCGTCGAAGATCGCCGGGCAGGTGCCGAGGGGTGACACCGCTCAGGGGCTGTTCAACGCCGACGAATATGTGCCGCCCAAAGACCAGCGCAAGATCGATGATTTCATCCTCTATGCGATGGGCGCGGCGGCCGAAGCGGTGGTCGACTCGGGTTGGCATCCGACGGACGAAGAGTCTCAGGAGCGCACCGGTGTGATGATCGGGTCGGGCATCGGTGGTTTGCCCGGCATCGCCGAGGGGGCGATTTTGTTGAAGGAAAAGGGGCCGCGACGGGTTTCGCCGTTCTTTATTCCTTCATGCCTGATCAACCTCGCGTCGGGCCAGGTTTCCATTAAATATGGATTCAAGGGGCCAAATCATGCGGTGGTCACAGCGTGCTCGTCGGGCGCCCATGCCATTGGCGATGCCGCCCGCTTGATTCAGTTCGATGATGCCGACGTGATGTTCGCGGGTGGCGCTGAGAGTGCGGTGTGTCGGCTGGGTCTTGCCGGCTTTGCATCGGCAAAGGCGCTCTCCACAGCCTATAACGACACGCCCGAGCGGGCCTCACGCCCTTATGATCAGGGCCGCGATGGCTTTGTGATGGGTGAAGGCGCTGGCATCGTGGTGCTGGAGGAACTGGAGCACGCTAAAAAGCGCGGTGCTCATATCTATGCCGAGATTATCGGCTATGGTATGTCGGGCGATGCTTATCACATCACCTCCCCGCCCGAGAACGGCAACGGTGGCTTTCGCTCAATGCGGATGGCGCTGAAGCGGGCGGGGTTGGACCCTTCTGAGATCGATTATGTGAATGCCCATGGCACGTCGACGCCGGTGGGTGATGAGATCGAGCTTGGTGCCGTCCGGCGGTTGTTTGGCTCGGCGATTGAGACCGTTTCCATGTCGTCCACCAAGTCGTCGATTGGGCATTTGCTCGGCGCTGCTGGGGCGGTTGAAGCGATTTACTCGATCAAGGCGATCAACGAGGGCGTATTGCCTCCGACTCTCAATCTTGAGAACCCGTCTGAGAGCTGCAAGGGCGTGGATCTGGTGCCAAAAGTGGCCCGGGAAAAGAAAGTGCGCTCTGCACTTTCCAATTCTTTCGGGTTTGGCGGCACGAACGCTTCAGTGGTGTTCAGGGCATTCTCGTAAAGTCTCACTCGATTGGGCCGGATGGGCGCTGTTCTTAGAAAAATGCTCCGGTGGTTTGCCGGAGCATTTTCTTTTTTGGTGTTGGTGGCCGGGGTGGCGCTGTGGTTCGGCTCTGAAGTAGGACGCCCGGGGCCGCTTGCCGAGACGAAAACGATTGTGATTCCGCGTGGCGTTGGGGTCGGGCCGATCGCTCACGTTTTGGCCGATGCCGGGGTGATCCGGGGCGCCGCGCTCTTTGAGGCGGCGGCTTTTGTCGCTCGCTTTAAAGGTGAGCGCGAGGTGCGGGCGGGTGAGTATGCCTTTGCCAAGGGCGCCAGCCTGCTCGAAATCCTCGATCAGATGCGTCACGGGCGGACCGTGGTGCATCGCTTCGTATTGATCGAGGGGGTGACGGCCGCCCAGGTGGTGGCAGGGTTGCGGGCCGAGTCGGCGTTGGTGGGGGATGTGCCCGAGATCCCGGAGGAGGGGGCGCTCCTGCCTGATACCTATCATTTTTCACTTGGCGATGGCCGGTTGGCGCTGCTTCAGCGGATGCGCGCGGCGATGACTGTTGCAAAGGGTGAGTTGTGGTCGGTGCGGGCGCCGGGTTTGGCGCTCCAGACCCAGGCCAGCGCCGTGGTGCTGGCGTCGATCGTGGAAAAAGAAACCGCACAGGCCTCCGAACGGAGTCGCATTGCCGGTGTTTTTTATAACCGGCTGGCAATCGGGATGCGCCTGCAATCGGACCCCACGGTAATTTACGCCCTGACTGGTGGTAAAGGCGGGTTGGGAAGACTCTTAACGCAGGCGGATTGGCGTTATGAGTCGCCGTTTAATACCTATCAGATCGAGGGCTTGCCCCCGCGTCCCATCTGCAACCCCGGCCGGGCGAGCCTTGCTGCGGCATTTAATCCGGAGCGTCACGAGTACCTATATTTCGTTGCCGATGGCAGCGGGGGGCATGTTTTTGCTAAAACGTTGGCCGAGCACAACCATAATGTTGCTCATTGGCGGCAACTACAGCACGAGCACTCCCCCCAATAGCCTGGGGGCGGCCGAAGGGGAGGTTGAGCTATGGCCAGGGGCTATTTCGGTATTGGCGTTGAGGGGATCAGTAAGCCTGGCAACATGGGCAGTCTTTTGCGCACCGCTCACGCTTTTGGAGCAAGCTTTACCTTTGCGGTGACGCCCTTTTTGGATACCCGTGAAATGCACCTCGTCGACACGTCTGGCAGTGAGAATAGCATTCCATTTTATACGTACCCCGATGTCGCATCCTTGGTTTTACCGGCCGACTGTTGTTTGGTTGGGGTGGAACTCTTGGATGAGGCGGTGGATTTGCCGAGTTTTCGCCATCCTACCCGTGCCGCGTATGTCTTGGGTCCGGAGTATGGCGCGCTTTCACCGTCGTTAGCTGCACGCTGCCAATTTGTTGTTAAAATCCCCACCCGCTTTTGCATCAATGTTGGGGTCGCCGGGGCGTTGGTAATGTACGATCGTATGGTTTGCTTGGGACGTTTTGCCGAGCGCCCGGTCCGAGTCGGCGCTCCACCCAAGGGCGTCGCTGCTCACGGTGCCGGAACACAGAAAGTGCGTAACCGGCAGCGAAATATTGCGAAGGGAAGTGCCTGATTTGCGTTTTTAGTGGCAGGTCTCGCGAGCCGCTGCCTCGAGTTGCTCCAATATTGCCGCAGCAGGCAACGGGCCGCCATAAAGTGCGTCGAAGCCGATAAGACGGTTGAGCAAGTAATCTGCCTCGAAGTCGTTCAAATTTTCTTGGACGTAAAGCTCAACCACACCTTCAGGGCTGAGGTTTTCAAGGTCTCCGTAGTTTTCGCTGAGATATTTTCGTAAAGTTTCGCGCATATCGCCAACAAAATGGTTGGCCATTTTACGGGCTTCGCGGTCGATAATTTCAGCTTCCAGCCCGATGGTGCCACACTTCTCGGCCAGATTTTCACGGAGGAACCGGGCAAAGTGCCAAATCAAGGTCCGCGTGAACTTCTTCCCAACTCCGATTTCAAGACTGCAATCGGAGGTATCTATCCTGAGCATCGCGGTAGCTCCCTTTGGGCGGCGTTGCGTGTGGCACTTGGTCGGGGGGGGGCATCTGGTGGTGAGCGCCTTTGACGTTTGGATCATCGATTATAAAACTTAAAGAACGGTAAGCTATCCGCAAGTGTGGCGTCTTGTCGCAGAAAATGAATAATGCAAGATTTTGGCATTTAAATGACTTGCTATTGAAGGTGCGAAAAGTAATTTGCTGGCGGCGTGGGGGCCATCAAAGCTCCCAAATTGGCCGGAGCGGTGTTAATTCAGCGTCCCCTGCTGTGAGTGGGCCGGTAATGGTGGCGAGCGTCTCGGTGCGCAGAAGGGCCAGAGCCGAGCCATTCCGCCCGGACCGCACGTCCCCCACCTCCTGCCCGTCCCAAAAAACCGGCGTTCCCGGCGCGGGGAGGGGGCCGGTCACCCGGACCGGCCGCAACCTTCGCCGAATCAGGGCACGGGATCGGCTGCGTGCGGTTACCTCCTGCCCGACATAACATCCCTTGGTCCAGCTAATACCATTAAGGGTATCGAGATTGGCTTCTAACGCTAATAAGGCGGCTGTTCCAAAATCAACGTTATTATCGCCAATTCCTAGAGAGATTCGCAATGATTCATAGTCATCAAAGCCGAAATGAACGGCCTCGCGGGCTGGCACCAGGAGCCTTAACCCTAGCGCCGGGTGTCGCGGGTCTACCATAACGACCCCGCCGCGATCGTGAGGGCGGCTGGCACCCGCCACGGTGGGCATGGCTATCGCTGCAATGGCGGTGGCCCCGGGCGCGGCCAAAACCTGAAACTCCCGGCTAAGGTCCTCAAAACCAACTTTGGCGCGCAGACGATAGCGGGTTAGGCGCTGAACGAGGTCGGCCACATGGTCGGCGCAAACATCGAGTAGCAGGACGCCTTCGGAATAGGCGATAAACAGATCGTCGAGAATTTTTCCTTGGGGCGTCAGGAGTGCTGCGTAGATCGAGTGTTCAGCGTCCACTGTTGCGACAGAATTGGTCAGTAATCCCTGGAGAAAGTTGACGCGATCCTCGCCGGTGACCCGGACGACGGCGCGATTGGGGAGCAGGATGGGGGCGTTCATGACGCGGGGACCTCGGAGACAGACTTGCCGGGCGCTACGGCCATCGATATAACCCGAAGCCACTGCTTGCGCCAGGGGCAGAGGGGGAGCGCACCGCGTTGAGGCTATTGTTTATCACCTCCAATCGGTTGGGGGACGCCGTGTTGTCCACGGGCGTTCTCGATTATTTGGTGCGCAGCCATCCTCAGGCGCGCGTCACGGTCGCGTGCGGGCCGGTGGCGGCGCCGTTATTTCGGGCGCTGCCGGGCCTGGAGCAGGTGATTTCCCTGCAAAAACAAAAGAATGCCGGACACTGGCTGCGGTTATGGCGGCTTTGTATCGGCTATCGCTGGGGGGTGATTGCGGATTTGCGCGACTCCGCTGTTTCGCGCTTGCTGTTACGGCGTCGTACCGTGGTCGTTTCGAGCCCACCCGAAGACCGTCACCGGCTGGAGCATTTGGGCGATGTGTTTGCGTTGCCACAGGTGCCAGCTCCGCGTTTGTGGTTCGGCGCGGGCGAGCAGGCCACCGCCGCTGCGATGGTCCCCGATGGCCCCCCGGTGCTGGCGTTGGGGCCGGCGGCGAACTGGATCGGCAAGACCTGGCGCCCGGAGCGCTTTGCGGCGTTGGCCGAGCGCCTGACCGGCCCCTGCGGCATTTTGCCCGGCGCTCGCATCGCGGTGCTGGCGGCGGGGGCCGAGCGCGATCAGGCCGAGCCGCTGTTGGCCGCGATCCCCCCCGCTCGGCGCCTGGATTTGGTTGGAGCGACCGATCCGTTGGAGGCCGGGGCGTGCCTTGCGCGCTGCGCGCTTTTTATCGGCAATGATTCCGGGTTGATGCACATCGCGGCAGCCGTGGGAACGCCGACGTTGGGTTTGTTTGGCCCGAGCCTGCCCGAGCATTATCGTCCCTGGGGCGAGCATAGTTCATGGATTCGGACGCCTTTGTCTTTCAAAGAATTGCTATCGGCGCCCGATTATGACCCCGATACTACGGGCACTTTAATGGATGGCCTTGAGGTTGATGCCGTGGCCATGGCGGCTGAGGCATTGTGGCGGCGTATCGCAGAGCGGAAGGAGACGGCATGAGAGTTCTTCAGGTCATGGCAGGCGCCGAACACGGCGGCGCTGAAACCATGTATTCCGATAGCGTCGTCGCCCTGCATAAGGCAGGAGTTGAGCAACTTCTGATTGGGCGGCCTAGCCCGTTGCGCGATGCCTTGTGGGCCGAGCATAGCATTCCTGTTCGTCATGCTCGTTTTCCTCAGCCCTGGATTGGCTGGTCTACAAAGGCCGTGATTGCGAAGGCAATAGGTGATTTTAAACCCGATGTTTGCCACTTTTGGATGGCGCGCGCGAGTTCTTACGCCCCGGCGAACAGTTGTGTGCCGAATATCGGCTGGTTTGGTGGACCTTATGATTTAAAATATTATAAAAATTGTCAGTTCTTTGTGGGCGTTACTTATGAGTTGGCGCGCCATATTGTGGCCAGCGGCGCTCCCTCGAACGCCACCGCATGTATTCATACGTTTGCTGATTTGCCACCACAGCCAGCAGTTGATCGTGCTAGCCTGAACACTCCCGAAGGCGTGCCGGTATTGTTGTCGCTTGCGCGATTACATCATCATAAGGCGCTCGATGTTCTGCTAAAGGCGTTGGTGATGGTGCCCGGCGCTTTCCTTTGGTTGGCCGGTGAGGGGCCGTTGAAGGCCGAGTTGATGGCGCTTGCGGTATCGCTTGGCGTCGATCAGCGGGTGCGGTGGCTTGGATGGCGCACCGATCGGGGCGCATTGCTCGCTGCAAGCACTCTTTGCACGTTTCCGTCGCGTATTGAGCCTTTTGGCACCGTGATGGTTGAGGCATGGGCGGCGGGCGTTCCCTTGATCACGGCGGCGGCGGCGGGGCCAAAAGCCTATTGTCAGAATGAAGTTAATGGCATGTTGGTCCCCACTGATGATGTGGAGGCCCTTGCCTCAGCGATCAATCGGTGTCTCGCCGATCCATCTCTTTGCAGGAGCTTGGTTGAGGGGGGGCGCAAGACCTTTCAATCAACTTTTACCAGTGAGGTCTTGGTTCGGGAGATGACAGCGTTTTATCGCAAAGCAATGGGTGTAGTTTAGCTAATCATTGTGAGCGATGTCACGTTTACTTTGATTGACCTGGGAAAGTCGCATCGACTTGATATTGTTGCTTTCCAATCCAGGTTTGGCTGGGCTGTTCAGGGTTTAGCCGATAATCGTGAAGTAAATACAGCGGGAGTTTGGATATGGCTACCAGTTACGATGAAGTCGCTTATACCAGCCATTCCTATCCCGATACTCAAATTGCGCATCAATATATAGTTGGACGGGTGTTGGGGCTTGCGCCTTGTGACATTCACAAGGCGCGGGTTTTGGAGCTGGGGTGCGCTTCGGGGGGCAATTTGGTGCCGATGGCGGCAGCCTATCCAGGCAGTGTGTTTCTTGGCATCGACCAGTCGGAGCGCCAGATCGCGGTGGGCAGACAGCTGATTGCGGAAGCCGGATTGAAGAATGCCAAGATTGAGGCGATGTCGATCTTGGACTTTCCTGCCGAAATGGGTGAGTTTGACTATATTGTTTGTCACGGGGTATTTTCCTGGGTCGCAAAGCCGGTGCAGGATGCAATTTTGGGCATTATTCAGCGACATTTATCCGAATCTGGTCTGGCCGTTGTTAGCTACAATACATTGCCTGGCTGGAATGCGGTCCGGTCTGTTCGCGATATGATGCTATATCATGCAAAGTTTTTCGCTGAACCCGAACGTAAAGTCAAAGAAGCTCGTTCATTATTGAAATTCATGCGTGATAGTACCGCCACAACCGGTGGCCCGTATGGAACAGTTCTAGACACAGAGCAAAAGTTACTCGCGCGCCAGGGCGATTATTATTTATATCATGATCACCTTGAGGAGGTTAACGACCAATTTTATCTCTATGAGTTTATGGAGCGTGCGGCGGCGTGCGACTTGTCGTATGTTGGCGACTCGGATTTGCCTAGTATGTTTCTGGGCAATATGTCGAAAGAGGTGGTTTCGGTGCTTGGGGCGACAAATGATCAGATCCGCCAAGAACAATATATGGATTTTGTCAGAAATCGTCGTTTTAGGAAAACTATTTTGTGTCGCCGGGGGCAAAAGACAAGCCTTTCAATAACGCCGGATCGGCTTGAGCCATTTTATCTCCGGGCGTTAATAAAACCTACTCCCGACAATCCGGTTGACCTTTCTGGAATTCATGTTTTCAAAGGTCCTGGCGATTTTAACTTAACAACTCGGACTCCGGAAACCACAGCGGTTGTTCGTAACTTTGTTGAGAGTACGGCTACTGGCCCGGTTAGGGAATGCGACTTGGTTGCAACCTTCCGTTCCCGCCACCCTGAGTATGCGGTTGATCGTATGCTGGCCGCTTTCCGGGAGTTTAGTGTCCGACTGCTCTTTGCTGGTGCGATCAGTCTGTCGGTCGACCCTTGGTTGACGGTGACTGTGGCGGGCGAACGGCCAAAGGCTTTGGCATTGGCGCGCCACCAAGTTCGGCTCGGCCTGCCGGTGACCAATGAACGGCGCGAAACGGTGGGGTTGGAGCCGGTTGCGCGTCTTTTTTTAGGCCAACTCGATGGCAGCCGGACTAAGCCTGAGTTGGCGCTCTGGATCAGCAAACAAATTGCCGGTGGCGCCCTGAAGATCCAGAGCGTCACCCCCGGCGCCGTTGTGTCCGAGCAAGAGCATGGGCAGATTGCAAACGGAATTTTGGATATGCTGTTGAAGCAGGTTGCCGGAATGGCATTATTGGAGGCCTGAGGTGTCGTTCGTGGTAGAATCCCAGTAGGGTGTGTGATGTGCCGGGCCGAGGTTGCGGGGCGTGGCGGGCGCTCGTTTTGGGGGAATTTCTTATGGTTAATCAGAAATGTTCGGGGGGTAGTAAGCAGGCGCGGTCTCAGGCGGTTAAGCTGGATGATTCAGAGCAAGAAGCGCAACGACTGATTGCCAAGGGGGGAGCGCTTCATCAAGCGGGTAACTTGGTTGAAGCGGAGCGGTTGTATGATCAGGCTTTTGCTCTTTCTCCCAACAATGCCACCTTATTATATTTTCGGGGCACTTTACTTCTACAGACCGGCAGGGCGAACGCCGGAATCCGCGAGATTGAGGCATCGATCCGGTTGGTACCCAATAATGCCGATGCACTATATAATTTGGGTTTGGCGTATCGGGGGCAGGGTCGTCTTGATGACGCGATTAGATGTTACCAGAATGCTCTGTGTATTAGGCCAGATTATTATAACGCGCTCTATAATATTGGGAATGCCTATAAAGATCAGGGTCGATTAGATGATGCCATTGTACAATACAGTAATATTTTACGTATAAAACCAGAGTCCCCAGATGCTCTTATCAATCTGGGCAATGCGCTTCAGGCCCAAGGGAAAACGGAGAAGGCGATTTTTTGTTACAAGGAAGCCTTGCGCTTTAGACCAGATTCGCTCGATGCCCTCATCAATATTGGATTATCGCATCAAGAAGAAGGGAAATTGTGCGAGGCTATTCAATATTTTACTGATGCTCTTCGTATGCGGCCCGATTGTGCTGAAGCCCTGAACCACCTTGGCGTGGCGCTTCAGGGGCAGGGAGCGTTTGATGCCTCCATCGCCCGTCTCAGGGAGGCGCTTCGTTTAAAGCCTGACTATCCAGAGGCACTTAATAACCTTGGCAATGTTCTTCGAGGGCGGGGGCACATTGACGAGGCGGTGTCTTGTTATATGAAAGCTTTGCGGATTAGACCCAATTTTCCGGATTTACGGATTAACTTTGGCAATATACTAAAGGATTACGGGCGGCTTAATGAGGCTATGAACCATTATGCCGAAGCGCTCCGTTACAACCCTAATTACGCGGATGCACACTTGCATCAAAGCTTCATTTTATTGTTAGTTGGGAATTTTGAAGCTGGATGGCAAAAGTATGAATGGCGATGGAAATCGAAGGGGGTGCAATGGCACAATCACAATTTCCCGTTATGGGATGGGGGGCGCCTTGACGGTAAGTCAATTTTAATTCATTGCGAACAGGGATATGGTGATAGTATTCAGTTTGTACGATACGCGAAACTTATTAAAGAGTTAGGCGCACAGGTCATATTGTACTGTCCAGCATCTTTGTCTCGTTTATTCGAAAGTGTAACGGGGGTGGATTGTTTGGTTGTACATGGAGCGGACATCCCAAGGTGTGACTGCCAAGTACCCATGCTGTCGCTGCCACTGTTAGTCAAGACTACTGTGGCAACGATACCGAGTCAGACCCCGTACCTCACCGCCGACCCTTCATTGGTGGAAAAATGGCACAATCGCTTTGGTAAAATAAAAAATTTTCGTGTTGGTATCGTTTGGCGAGGCAAACCAGATCATAATAATGATGCCAATCGCTCAATCGCATTTGAAGTGTTCTTGAAACTTTTCGATGCTATTGGGTGTTTATTCATAATAATGCAAAATGCTCTTACGAAAGATGAGATCAGTTATTGCCATGGTAAAAATAATGTCATCGATATAAGCGAGTTTTTGACGGATTTCGCGGAAACGGCTGCCGCGATATCATGTGTTGATTTGGTTATATCGGTCGATACATCGGTTGCCCACTTGGCGGGCGCTCTCAATATTCCGGTTTGGACGCTGCTGCCTTTTGTCCCCGACTGGCGTTGGTTGCTTGGCCGTAATGATAGTGTTTGGTATTCATCAATGAAGTTATTCCGCCAACAAAAAATCGGTGACTGGGGGGCAGTTATTGAGAGTCTGGTGAAACAGATTGATGCGATTGTTGCTCATAAGCGCGGGGGAATTTAATAGAGTTATTTAGTTTATGCCATTTTTTATGAAAGTTTTAGGATGTTATCTATGATGAATCTCGACGAGATAATTCGAAAAGCACAGGAGGCGGAAAGATTCGGCCAATATGCTGATGCTGTTCAGATTTATTTTGATGCTACATCTAAAGTTCGTTCTCCGGTTCTTTTTTACAATCTTTGCCTTCTTGAGATTCGGCTGGGGAATCTGGAAGGGGCAGTCCAATATTGTCGAGAGGTTATTTCGATCGCACCTCATGCGCTTGAAGCGCGGCAGACCTTGGCCAGCTTACTCTTGGATTTGGGACAACCCGTTGAGGCTGGCGAGTATTTGGCAGCGCTGGTATCGATAAATCCTTTGAATGCCATTGCGCGGTCAGATTTGGCATTGGCGTTTGTTCGGCAAAAAAGGGGGAATGACGCATATGCGCAGGTTAGAATGGCGCTTTCTCTCGCATCTCAGTCGGCTTTAGTTAATAAGAAATGCTCAAGAGTTCTAAATGAGTTGAATTACCTCGCAGAGGCGATTGAAGCTGCTCAAAAAGCACTTCTTTTGGCACCCTCGGATGGTTGGGCTGCCGTTTATCTTTGTGCCATGCTGGAGGAGACGGGGGCTTTTGACGAAGCGATTGAGATTGGTCATCTTGGCACCCAATTGATGCCCGACCATTTTGCGGGGTGGCTGAATTTTGGGCGGGCATTGGCCTCGGCGCGGCATTTTGAACGTGCTATTGACGCATTTTCACGCGCGATTGAGTTGGCACCTAATGAGCCACAACCACGAGTGGGCCGCGCGTTGGCTTTGCTGACGCTTGGCAATCTGGCCGCCGCTTGGCCAGATTATGAGTGGCGGCGGCGGCTCGCCACTTTCAGGGAACCGTTGCCCGTCGGGGTTTGTGAGTGGGATGGTGGCTCATTGAAAGGCAAAACGATCCTCCTTGTAACCGAGCAAGGATTTGGTGATGCCATTCAGTTTGTTCGATATGTCACCAGAGTTGCCGAGTTGGGGGCGCATGTTGTGTTGGCGTGCCCAGATGAACTATCCAGTTTATTTTCTTCTGTTCACGGCGTGTCCAGAGTGGTGCCGCATCACGGTGCTTTTCCTCGGGTTGATACTTTTGCTTACCTTATGAGCGTGCCCAGATTGGTGGGCGAACGTTTGGAAACCATCCAGGCACCTGTGCCATATCTTGTGGCCTCGAGCGATCGCAGGGGGGCGTGGTCGGGGCGTTTGGGGAGGTGGCGGCGGCCCCGGGTCGGTCTTGTGTGGGCGGGAAGCCAACGCGCTCATGTTCCCGGGCATCGCGCGGTCGATCAACGCCGGAGCTTGCGTCTGCGCGAACTCCAGCCGGTGCTGGCGGTGGCCGGTATTGATTTCGTTAGCCTCCAAATGGGGCCGCAGGTTGGGGAAATTAGCGGATGTGGACAGGAGATCGCGGATTATTCCACCTATATTCATGATTTCAACGATACGGCGGCACTAGTATCCAGCCTGGATTTGGTCATTAGCGTCGACACCGCCGTGGTTCATCTGGCTGGAGCCTTGGGAAAGTCCGTATGGATATTGTCCCGGTTTGATTCATGTTGGCGTTGGTTTGCTAGCAGGGATGATTCACCTTGGTATCCCACCGCACGTGTCTTTCGCCAAAACGCGCCGGGGGATTGGCGCGAACCACTGACCCAGGTGGTTAACGCCCTTGGCGCTTGGCGAGATACGATCAGCAGCCAACGGACCGGCACCATGTGTGCCACATCGTCCGATAATGTTCCTCCAGTGATTGGGTGAAGCCCGCCCAGTCTAGCAAAGGTCCCGCCGCCATTCGGGCTCGCAACCCGGCGCGTAATTGGCCAAGTTGTTCGGGGGCCTTAGCAATACGTACGGCAAGATCGCAATACTCAGCCACACTCCCAGTAATAAATTCACTAAGACCACAGTTTGATAGGTGGCTGACAGAGTGGCGGCCTGCGATGCCAACGCCGGCAAGTGTAACGGTTGGAACTCCCATCCATAACGCTTCGATCGTGGTCAACCCACCTACGTAGGGGAAAGAATCAAGCGCAAGATCGACTTTATTGTACCATTTCAATACATCTTTCGGGGATGCTGCCGGTTGTAGGTGCAGTCGTTCTGTTTCGACTCCATACCCGACTAAGCTTGCCCGCACTCGTTCATTGGTCATAGAGTCGCCGAGTGAATGGGTCATCATCAAGAGGCGCGATCCCGGCACGGCTTGCAGTATTGTAGCCCAGGCAGAGAGCACTTGATCGTTGACTTTTGCAAGGTTATTGAAGCATCCAAAAGTAAAGCCAATGCCCGCCAATGCCGGTAGTGGCGCCACATCGGGGGAATCTTCTTGGGGCCGATAGCAAACATAGTCGTGAGGCATCCGCACGACTTTCTCGGTATAGTGTTGAGAACTGCCTTCCGGTGTTTGAAACGAGTCGGTGAGGATATAATCCATTGCCTTGAGACCCGTGGTATTGACATAGCCCATCCAAGTCATTTGAATTGGCGCCGGCTTTTGCGCAAAAGCAAGTAAGCGGTGGCTCCCCGTGTGCCCGGTAAGATCAACCAGAATATCAATGCGGTCGGTGCGCACCAAATTGGCCAATGCCGGGTCCGTCATTCCCCCAACGTCCCGCCACATCTGGACATGGCTGCGCATCTGAGCATTGATGTCGTCACTTTTGCTTGAATTTGAATAGCATATTACTTCTACTTGTGTAGAGTTGTGATGGGCCAGCACCGGCTCCAGAAAGAAACCGACCGGGTGGCGATGAAAATCTGGTGAAACATACCCAACTCTCAGCGGTCGGTCGGGAGAGCGGTCGTTTGGGTGGGTCGTTGCGGCGATGAGACCGCGCCCACCCACCTGGACCCGCTCCCACTCAAGATGCTGGCGAAATGACTGTGCGGGGTCGTAGCCTGGAACATAATTATAGGCGAAGACAAGGCTCGAATGACAAGGCGCCAACAGCGGAGAAATTTCGAGTGCTTTTTGATAACTGCTGATCGCCTCACCCAGCCTTCCTTGAATGAGTAGGGAGTTTCCAGAATTGAATATGACTTCGGCGAAATTGGGCCGTAGTGATATTGCTTTATCGTAGGCGCGCAGAGCTTCCGTCGATAAGCCCTGAGCTTTAAGAATATTGCCCAGATTATTAAGGGCTTCGGGATGATCCGGTTGACGCGCGAGGGCTGCCCTGGCCGCAGCCTCCGCTTCCGCTCGCCGGTCGAGTTCCAGCAAAAGCTCGCTGAGGTTGGAATAGGGATCGGCGGAGCGGTCGTCGAGGGAGATCGCTCGTTTATACGCGGCGTATGCCTCTTCGTTTCGCCCTTCCCGCCGCAAGGCCATCCCGAGTTTGTTGGCCAAAGGTGCCGAGCGGGGCGCCATGTGGCACGCGGCATCAAGATGATGGCGGGCGCTTGGCCCGTCGCCCATTATGGTAAAGACATCGACCAAGGCGGCATGGGCATCGACCATTGTGGCGTTTAGCGCCAGACAGTTGCGAAGCGATTCGACGGCCGCCTGCGCGCGGTTGAGATCGATCAGCGCGAGGCCCCGGTTGAGGTGATAGGGCGCGAAGCCGGGGCGAACCGATAGCGCGCGATCCAGAAGCCGTAATGCCTCCTCCTTCCGTCCGGTTCGGCGACAGATGACAGCCAGGAGATTGGAGGCCTCGGCGTTGCGGGAGTCGCGCCCCAAGATTTGGCGGCACAAGACTTCGGCATTGATCAGATCGTTGTTCCGGAATTCCCGGAGAGCATTGCTGAGTGCGGTTCGGTTCGCTGTCATCGCCAGCACACCACGGGTAGGGTGAAATCCACGATTACTCCTGTTTGCGCGTCGGTGCGCAAAGTCTGGGGTGACTGCGACGCCAAAAATAACAGAACCATATCCGCCTTGATTGCGAAAAACATATCTTTGCCCGTATCACCCATTCGTGCCCGCCCCTGTTCGTTGAGACCGGCCATGACAAGGCCAATCACGATTCCCTGTTTGTCGACCAGGGGGCCGCCGCTATTGCCTGGCCTGATCTCTCCTTGCAGGCGCAGGTAGCGGGAATCGTTCTCAACGCCGACCGGCCCGGTGACGATCGACCGGGTTAGGGGCGGCCGGCCAGACAACTCCGATACGCTACCGTAGCCGGCAATTAAAACGCTCTCGCCGGTCAAGAAATCGTGGTTTGGCTTGAACTGTGCCGTGCCGGGAGCGCGCCATCCGGGCTTTCCGCGGAGCAGTGCCAAGTCATTTTTTGCGTCCCGTGACATAACTTCTGCCCCGAACTGGCCGGCGGGGTCAAGGGTGACGCGGGTGCAGTTTTTTACAATGTGATTGGCGGTTATCACTTCGTTTCCGCCTCCAACCGCAACGCCGGTGCCCCAGGTCACTTCGTGCCCGTCCTGCGCGGGGAGGGCTGTGGGAGGATCGCGGTTGAGCGCCGTGAGCTTGGCGTGTGCGCGTTCCCGGGCAGGCACTCCGGGCGCGTGTTCTTGTGCGTGCTCGTAGTATAAGTTGGCACGGGGTTTATCGGAAGAAACTATTTTTCCGGCTGAATAAAGATCTCCCAAGATCATCAGCGCGTCAAAATCCCCCTCCTTCGCGGCTTTATCGAGATAGCGTAGGCCTTCTGTTATGTCTTGGGGTAACGCATCGCCCTTGATCAACATAAAACCAAGCGCGCCGGCTGCGGGGGGGAGCCCTTGCTCGGCCGCCTGCCGAAACCAATTGGCGGCCTCGGTCGCATCTCTTTGCCCGCCAAGCCCATTTAGCAGAATAATCCCAACATTAAATTGAGCATTGGCATTGCCCGTGCGGGCTAGCGGCAACCATTCTTTCAATGCGCCCTGGTAATCCTGCCTTTGAAAAGCCAAGTTTCCAGCCTGAAAGTCGGCGGCGCCCGCATTTTTCCAACTTATTTCGGCACATAATATTGCTAACAAAAATATAGGTAGAATCGTGTTTCTAATATTCATTTTCATGATAAAAGTAATCCTAATTACTAAAAAGTCTATGTCAAACCCCAGGGTATCACGTAAATTTCATTGAAAACCACTGAGAAATTTCTTTTACCTGGCGCCTTAACCGGTCAATTTCATTTAGGATCGCTTCGAGAGGCTCATCCCAGTCCCCGGGTTTTGGTTGACGAAAGAGGCGCATGGTCGGATACCAAGGGCAGGTCTCGCCATCGTGCAGCCATCGCCAATCAGGTGCGAAGGGCAGTAGAACCCAGGTTGGACGTCCGAGTGCGCCAGCCAAGTGGGCAACCGCCGTGTCGACACACAAAACAAGATCCAACGCCATGATCGCGGCCGCTGTTTCCGAAAAATCGATAAGCCCTGAAGCAAGGTCGGTGATTTGGGCGCTCCAGGCCGTTGACGCCAGATCGGCGGCCCTCTCCCCAGTTTGTAGCGAAAATAACCTCACCTCTTGCCGCTTTGCGAGCGCCGCAAATCGGCTGAGAGCGAGCGAGCGGTTTTTGTCATTTGGGTGCGAGGGGCGGCCCGCCCAGACCAGCCCAATTTTTAGGCCCGGTCCGGTGACCTGTTGCCGCCATGACGCCAATAGATGTGGATCGGTATAGAGATATGGATATTTGTTTGGGATTGGCGCGCCCAAAAGTAATGGCAAACTCATGAGGTGGACTTGATAGTTCGCCCCAATTGCTTGCCCTTTAATAATAATGGTAATGTCCGGCGAAACAGTTGCGAGCAACTTCGTCAGGGGGGGCGGGCAGCTAAGCACCACCTGTGCCCCCCGAGCGACCAGGGCTGGTATGAAACGGACAAACTGAATCGCATCGCCATAGCCCTGTTCGCAGTACACGAGCAGGCGTCGCCCACTCAACGGCTGGCCCACCCAGGGGGGGATTTCGCTATCCGTCCCCTCGTGGGGAAAGTCGGGAAGTCTCAGGCGCCATTCATATTCCCGCCATCCCTCACCATAACGTCCGGTAAGGAGTAAGGCATGGGCAAGATGGTAATGAGGTGCAGGTTGGTCGGGGGCAATTTTGATAGCATTTTGCATCACTGAAATAGCTTTGCTAACCCTCCCCAGTTGCATCAACGCCATTGCAAGATTTATGTGAATGCCAGTATTGCCGGAGTCGACACCCGCCGCTCGTTGTTGAAAATCAACCGCCGCACTCAGATTCCCTTCGGCTAAAGCAATATTTCCCAGATTGGTTAGTAATCCCGGGTGATTCGGTCGAAGAGTGAGTGCGTGTTGTAACGCTGTTTTTGTTCTTAACGCCCATTCGGCTTCCCGTTGCGACTCGAGGCTTGGCTGGCCAAAAGTAACGAGACCGGGTGACGGCATTTCACTCCCTTGAGTGGGCGCACACCTCACCAGCGCCAAACTCAAGTTGATTTGAGCATCGGTGAACAAAGGGTCGAGTTCGACAGATCGTAGGAAGTTCCTGAGTGCTTCATCCTTCCTTCCCAGTGCGCTCAGAATACACCCGAGCCCATTATGATAAAGAGCAACGTTGGGGTGCCGGCGGAGACCGGAGCAGATCAGCTCCGCTCCCTCATTAGACCGCCCAGTTTCGTGGAGGAGCATTCCGAGGAGGTAAAAAGCATCGGAATCAGGCGGACTTTGCTCTAATGCTTCCCGATAGGATTGCTCGGCTTGCGCTGTCTTGCCGCTACGATGGGCTTCGAGCCCCCTTTGAACCAAACCGTTCATGTCACTATCGAGCAAATTTGAGTAATGAACCTAAGTGTTCACTATATCATGAAAAAATTTGCTCAGCCAGTTAGAAATCGGCCATCAGGGTGCCTCTGAGGGCGTGGCGTTGATGGTTGCCCAAGCGGCTGGGATTGTCTCGGCAGGGGTCTCAATTCGGTGAAATTTTGACCCAAAAATCGTTGGATCTGGCCCATCAAGCAAATCGCGCGCCGAGGCTAGGCGCTTTATTCCTCTCACTCTAAAACCGAAACAGCGGAGAAAATTGCGGCAAACAGAATGGCGAGTCGTGATGTCTGTCGTCAATAAGTTTAATAATATCAGCATGTTGTTTTCCGAAGGCGGCTATTGTCTGTTTGGGAACCAGGGAAAAATGCCGGTAGCCCTGCGCGCAAAATCAAGGGCGTCAGCCATTCGGCTAGAGGATGAGGGCCGATAACTGGCCCCTTGAAGTCCTCGCCCGAGATCGTTACAATCAGAGAGCCTGTAGTGCCGGTCGATGTGCCGCTTTTGCGTTTCCGGGTTGGGCGCTTGTGGGGTGGTTCGCTGATGTCGGTTGGTTCGGTGAATAGGGTGGTGATCGCGGCCAATTGGGCCAGCTTAGCTGGTGCGGGTGGATGTCCTTATCCTGTTTCTGAACCGGTGCGCCTGTGGGGTGTGTGTTGCTTGGGCTCGTCGGAGTTGGCGGGCAGCGGGCTACACGAGGCGGGTTTTACCAAACCGCCGGATTTAGGTGCTTTCTTAAGTTTAGGGCCTGGGTGTTTCTGAAGTGTTAAGTTTAGCCTAACTGAACAAACAATTTTTGAAATGGATGGAAGCCATGAGCCAAGCATCATCATCCTTCGCGACTGCCCGCACCTTGGGCAATATCACAAACGTAGTGCAGAATAACGTTGATGGGATGCTAAGCAGCGCTTTGCCAAATGACTATTTTGTATTTACCTTAGATTCAACGCAAACGATCTCATTCTCTTTAAGTGGTGCGTCAGGTGATTTTGACTTATATCTTTACGATTCCACTCCTTCCCATTCAGTTATCGCATCCTCGATAAACCACGCGATTGATGGCCGTGGGTATGGTGGTGATGGCATTGTTAGCACTTTGGCGGCAGGAACTTACTATTTGCGGGCTGCGCAGTACGCGGGTTCGGGCATATATTCTTTGGTTGAAACCAATGTGAGTTCAGATGCTGCTGGTAATACTATCGGCGCTGCCAATGATTTGGGCGTTATAACGAGTGAGTCGGTGAGTGCTGGGTCTCTTAGCGGGTCCGATGCTGACGATTATTATCGGTTTGTCGTTTCAAGTACATCGAATGTTGTGCTCAGACTGGATGGGTTGAGCGCAAACGCTGATTTAGCATTGTGTGACTCAAGTGGCAACCCAATTTCTTCGGGGACGAGCACAAACACTGGTCAAACGGCCGATATTGTTGCAGCGACTTCGCTCGCGGCAGGAACTTACTACGCTCATGTTTATAATGGCGGGGTTGCTGCGAGCTATGCTTTGAGCGTTGCTGCGGCTCCCGTTTCGGTTTCGACCTATTCGAACACGACGCTGGCCCAGTCGGTGGGCGTGTTGAGTGGTAGCCAGTATTTCAGTGGCTGGGTTGATGGCGTTGACGGTAATGACTATTACCGGTTTGTGCTGAGTGGCGGGTCACGAGTTAATTTATCGCTGTCCGGGCTGGCGGCTGATGCGGATTTGCAGTTGTTGAGTAGCACTGGAGGTGTTCTCGCCTCGTCCACTCTGGGTGGAATCGGTGATGAGAATATTAACAGCAGTCTAGCCGCCGGCACTTATTATGCTCGTGTTTATAGGTATGCGGGTAGTACTGATTATAACCTTAATTTGTCGGCAGTTGCAGAGTCGTCTACTTCATCGTTCAACACAACTTCGGCGGCCCGTGATTTGGGCGTGCTTTCCGGCGGCGAGAGCGTTAGCGGGTATGTTGGAACGGGTGATGTGAACGACTATTACCGGTTCGTTGTTGGTGGGTTGTCAAATGTCGACGTTGCTATATCGAATTTAGTTTCCGATGCGGATTTGCAAATTTTGAGTAGCTCTGGGTCGGTACTGTACAGCTCGACCTATGGTGGCACTACAGATGATCATGTGTCCCAGCAACTAGCTGCCGGCACTTACTATGCGCGTGTCTACCAATATTCTGGAAACACGACTTATGATTTGTCTCTGGCGGCGACAACTGTTGCCGATGCGGCTGGGAATTCGACCGGGGCTGCCAATGATATTGGTGTTCTTTCCGGGACACAAAGCCTTGATGGTTGGGTGGGGTCAACCGATACCAATGATTATTATCGGTTTGTAGTCGGGGCAAATAGTAATGTCAGTATTGTATTAAATGGTCTTTCGAGCGATGCCGACCTCCAATTATTAAGCAGCAGTGGCTCGCTGATTGCTGGGTCGTATCACGGCGGCGTAGCCGATGATGGCCTTAGTGCTTCATTGGCGGCTGGTACTTACTATGCCCGTGTTTATCAGTATGCCGGTAATACGAACTATAGCTTAAACCTCAGCAGTACCCAAGCTGCTGATGCGGCAGGGAATACGACTGGAGCCGCCAACGATATTGGCGCCCTTTCCGGTTCGGTCGGCCTGAGTGGCTGGGTTGGTTCAAGCGATGCTAACGATTATTATCGGTTCGTGCTCACAACGGGCGCCAATCTAAATTTAGTGTTAAATGGTCTTTCAGCAGATGCGGATTTGCAGTTGTTGAATAGCGGCGGCACGGTGATTGCCGGTTCCTATCATGGTGGTGCTGCGGATGATAGTGTCAGCACGTCCTTGACGGCCGGGACCTACTATGCCCGTGTTATGCAATACTCCGGTGATACCAACTATAACCTGGGTTTGAGCAGCACCCTTAGCGTGGATGGGGCAGGAAACACGACCGCGAGCGCGACTGATCTTGGCGCGCTTTCGGGGATTGTCAACCAAGCTGATTGGGTTGGTTCCGCTGATACCAGCGATTATTATCGCTTTGTTCTTTCTGGCAGCAGCTATGTCAGTTTGGTGTTGGGTGGCCTTTCCTCCGACGCTGATTTGCAGTTGCTTGGTAGTGGTGGCTCGGTAATCGCGGGCTCTTATCATGGTGGTTCCTGGGACGATGCCGTTAGCACCTCGCTTGGGGCTGGGACCTATTATGCCCGAGTTTATCAGTATTCTGGTGATACGAACTACAATTTGAGCTTTAGTGCTACTCAGAGTCTTGATGGGGCAGGAAACACGACCGTAAGTGCGACCGATCTTGGCGCCCTTTCAGGTACGCAGAGCCTCAATGATTGGGTGGGTTCGGCAGATACCAACGATTATTATCGGTTTGTTTTGTCGGCGACCAGCAACGTCGATCTCGTGTTGAGTGGACTTTCGGCGGATGCCGATTTGCAGTTGCTTGACGGCGGTGGAGCGCTGATCACTGGTTCTTATCATGGCGGCGCTGCGGATGATAGCGTCAGCGTCTCGTTGTCGGCCGGTACTTATTACGCCCGGGTTTTGCAGTATTCTGGAGACACTAATTATAATCTTAGCGTCAGTAGCACTCAATTTACTGATGGTGCGGGCAATTCTACCGGTGCGGCTACCGATCTTGGTGCACTTTCTGGCGTGATGGACCAAAACGATTGGGTCGGTTCCACGGATGCAAACGATTATTACCGGTTCGTGGTTGCGGGGGCCAGCAACGTTAATCTGGTGCTTGATGGGCTTTCGGCCGACGCCGATTTGCAGTTGCTTAACAGCAGCGGCGGGGTGGTTGCCGGATCGTACAATGGTGGTGCTGCGGATGATAGCATTAGCGCCTCGCTGTCGGCGGGCACTTACTATGCGCGAGTTATGCAATATGCCGGCGATACTAACTATAACTTGAGCTTTAGTAGCACTCAGGCAACTGATGGAGCTGGGAATTCGACTGGGGCCGCTGTCAATCTTGGTACACTTTCTGGGACTGTGAACCAGGATGATTGGGTTGGCGCCGCCGACACCAATGATTACTATCGGTTTATCGTGTCTGGCAGTAGCAACGTCAGTGTGGTTTTGGGAGGGCTTTCCTCGGATGCCGATCTACAGTTGCTGAGCAGTAGTGGTTCGGTGATTGCGGGGTCCTATCACGGCGGAGCCACGGATGATAGCGTTAGCATGTCGTTAGGGGCTGGTACCTATTACGCCCGTGTTTATCAATACGCTGGCGATACTAACTATAATCTAAGCGTTAGTGGAGTATCTATTGTAGATAGTGCGGGGAATACAACTTCGGCCGCGATCGATCTTGGTACACTTTCAGGTTCCATAGAGCAGAATGACTGGGTTGGCGCGTCTGACGCAAATGATTATTATAGATTTGTAGTGGCTTCAACAAGTAATGTTAGTTTGGTGTTGGGTGGCCTTTCTTCCGATGCTGATTTGCAGTTGCTAAGCAGTAGTGGGTCTGTGATCGCCGGTTCCTATCACGGTGGGTCTATGGATGACAGCGTTAGTACCGTTTTAGCCGCTGGTGTTTACTATGCGCGCGTTATGCAATATTCAGGTAATACCAACTACAATTTAAATCTTAGTAGTACTCAGACCAATGATGGTGCTGGCAACACCAGGGGTGCGGCGAGTGATCTGGGCACTCTTTCTGGCACTATATATCAAAACGATTGGATTGGCTCGACAGATACCAATGATTATTACCGATTTGTTGTGTCGGGATCGAGTAACGTCAGTTTGGTGCTGGACGGTCTTTCCGCCGACGCTGACTTGCAGTTACTTGATAGTGGCGGTGGAGTGCTTACCGGCTCCTATAATGGGGGCTCGATGGCCGATAGCCTTAGCACGTCTTTGGCTGCGGGCACTTATTACGCTCGAGTAATGCAGTATTCTGGTGATACTAATTATAATCTGAGCCTGAGTAGCACTCAGACCGTTGACGGGGCAGGAAATTCGACGGCGGGCGCCAGTGATCTTGGCGTGCTTTCTGGAACAGAGAGCATCGATGGTTGGGTGGGCTCAACTGATGC
>CAIZDL010000121.1 GCA_903931735.1 uncultured Rhodospirillales bacterium | reverse complement strand
GCCGAAGCGCCCTCTTTTACCACGTGACTATCGGCGGTCACAAACCAATGCCAATGTCCCCAATCCCGTTGCTCGATAATCAAGCTGGAGCCGCAAGTTTCGGTCCGCCAGCGGCCGTCTTCGCCGAATGCCCAGGGTGTGTTCAAGAGGACCTCCTTTTATCGGTCAACCGAAATATGATAACCGCCGGGTTAATGTCTCACCGAATGACATACTCTCTAAGGCTGCGCTGCGCAGCAACAAAAATAGCCTTTCCCGGGTGGGAGCGCCGGGGATGGCCCGGGGGTAATAGCGCGACGTGATGTCGCAAATGGAAGCGGCGCGGCCAAGGCCCCACTCGCTGGCCCCCCAGGCGCGCGGTATCACTGGACTTTTTCGTGTCTATTCTGTTAGTCTCGTAGTCAGGCTCGCTGGAAACTGTCCGAGCAATGGCGCACGGACGGGGCATCGGAGCCAAAACTGCGCCCTCCCAGAATGGGCGGGGTAAACCGATAGCAGTAGAAATCAGGAGTCTGTCATGGCTTCCATCGGTGGATTAAACAACAGCGCCAGTAGCTCCCTCACGCTACTTCAATCCATGGCGTCGTCCACCGGCATCATGAGCAGCCTCACGGCCAGCAACGCCATTCCCCCGCCGACGATCTCGACCTTGGGTGTCAGCGGCGGCGGCGCGACTGCGGCAGAAAATATTCAACAAATCGCGCGCAATCAAAGTGTTCTGACCCAGAAGAATAATATTTACAAAATTATCGGCGATCGCATTAACGCAATTTCCACCGGCCAGTTGAAGCCGAGTGCAGACTGGGAAAAGCTGGCCGGCTACTATACCGGAATCGGCAAGCCGTTTGTCGTGTCTCTCAGTGCCAAAGGCCAGCCGGTTATCACGCCGCAAGACCAGATGGACGCCTCGCGCTATTCGGTTACTCAGCGCAACGCGCTGGGCGCTGCCGTGTCTTCATTGTTGGACCTGGGGCCACAAGTCCAGGCCAATACAGATTATGATAAGCTGAAAAATCAGTGGGATAGCATATCGGTCAACTTGGTCGATATTAAGAACAACGTGATGATCCCCACCACGGACTGGCAGCAAAAAGCAGCCTCGATCCTGGCGACCAATCATCCGATATCGTTTTCGCTCGACCCCAACGGCACCGTGTCGGTGGAAGATCAGACCATCAGCACCTTCCAGGACAAGGACCCGGCGGTCCGCAACGCGCTGGTCAAGGCATCGCGAATGGCGGCGGACGCAGTATCCACCGATTTGGCCTATAATCGCTATTTGGCGCAAGGGATTGCGCCACCCCAAGCAATGGAGGACAAAGAAGCCCGCTACTCGCAATATAGCTGGGTGGCGGAAGCGTCTTCGTTCGCCTCAATGGGGATTCCCTATACGCTGGGCGCCGACGCCACGCAAAAGACCTGCACGGTCAATTACGTTACCAAAAGCGAGAAGACCACCTACAGTAATGGCCTGCCCAACGCCTCCAGCTCGTTTACCATCAACAACAACGGCCAAGATGGGTTTGGCTTGCCGGACACCACAACCGATGCCGCAAACCCGCAGCCCTTTGCCGCAAACAACCAAGTCACCACGGCTATCGCTGGCATTGTCGACGGCGCCGGGCAACCAATCACGCCAATCAAATACGCCAATCCAGTTAATATCGTATCAAATGCCAATAACCAGCTTGCGGTCACCGATACCGTTACTGGCAACACCGATAACTTTACTTATGATGGTGCGGGGACGCTCACCGTTGCCACCACCAATAAAGCCGGCACCCAAATTGGCCTGAACAGCTACAGCGCCACCGGCCTCAGCGCGGTGGCCTCAAAGCCACCAACCATCACCATGGTGGATGCGGCCGGCAAAAACCTCGCAGCGCCAGTGACCGGAACGCCATTTACCTACACCAATGATGTGACGGTCAACAAAATTGACCAATACAACACAGCGGTGACCGATACAGCGAGCGGCAATGTCGATACCTATTCTATTCAGCTCGACGCTTCCAACACCCCGATCGCAGACAGTAACGGCAATTTTTCCCTGACCTTGACCCACACCGATAGCTTGGGCCGAACCCGCGATGTGACGCAAAATCTGACCACCAGCGCTGCGGGGGTCAACACGATCGTGGCCAGCTCGAACTCCACCACCATCGCCGCCGATGGCTCGGGCACCGTCTCTTCAATTTCGCGCTCGACGATTCTGCCAATCGACAAGTTCGCCGGGGCCACCGGCGCCAACGGCAACAGAGTGAGTAATATTATCACCGATGGCAGCGGCACAACGCTTGGCGCCTATGGCAGCCCGGTTTCGATTACCAACGACGGGGTGGGTAATATTACGGTCACCGATAAACAGAGCGGAAAAATCGATACCTACACCGATAACGGCAACAACACGATCTCGATTTCCCACCACGACTCGGCTGGTAACGTCATTAGCGCCGGGAGTTCGGTGGCTGGGGTCGGGCTCAACGCCCTTGTCGCTCAAACGCCGACCATCAGCTTTACCGACGGCAGCGGCAACCCGGTGCTGGACTCGAACGGCGCTCCACTGCCAACCTACACCGGTCCGGTGACGTTTACCGACAACAGCACCTCGCCCGACAAAGATTTCAGGGTAACCGATACCACCACCGGCTATATCGATCACTATAGTTACACCGACAGCACCGGGGCGCTCTCTGTTACTCACTATGATAACCAGGGCAATGCGCTTTATAGCCAGAATGCCAGCGGCGTTACCGGGTTTAAGGCTGCAAGTTCGGCGCAAACCATTACCGACGCCAGCGGCGGGCCTTTAACCGACACCCTCGGCAACGCCCCCCCAAGCTACACCACGCCGGTCTCGTTTAAAGACTCGGGCGGAGGTAATTTTTCGATCACCGATAGCAGCACCGGCAATGTCGACGCCTATGCGTTTGACAGCCAAGCCAACACGCTGACCATCACCCATAACGACGCCAGCAACACGCTGCTTTCCACCCAAAGCTTTACCGGCGTTAGTGGCATCGGAAAACCGTGGATTTCCATGGCCGAGGCCGGCTCATCGAGTTGGGCGGTCACACCACCCGCCGCCAGCGTCACCGATTCGGCCGGCGGCGCCCTCACCGACAGCCTGGGCGGTGCCGCGCCCAGCTACACCAGCCCGATCACAATCCAGGACTCGGGCGCGGGTAATTTTTCGGTCACCAACACCAGCACCGGCTATGTCGATGTTTACGCCTACGACAGCGCGGCGCAAACCTTGTCGATCACCCACAACGACAACGCCAGCAATACACTGTCCACCCAAAGCTTTTCCGGTGTTAGTGGCATCGCCACCCCATGGGCGGCCCAGCAAGCCGCCAACCCAACGGCCTGGAGCGTTTCGCCGCCAAACACCGGCATCACCGACCCGTTGGGCGGCACGCTAACCGACACCCTTGGCACCGACGCGCCAACCTACACCAACCCGGTGACGGTGGCAGATTCGGGCGGGGGCAATTTTTCGATCACCGACACCACCACCGGCTATGTCGACCTCTACGCTTACGATAGCGCCGCACAAACCATGTCGATCACTCACAACGACAACGCCAACAACACTCTATCTACCCAAAGCTTTACCGGTGTTAGCGGCATCGCCACGCCATGGGATGCCCAACAAGCGGCCAGCCCAACCGCGTGGGCAATCACACCACCGCCCGCCGGCATCACGGACGCGGGCGGCGGCGCGCTCACCGACACCCTCGGCGGCACGGCGCCCGCCTATACCGACCCGATAACGGTCAGCGACCAGGGCGGCGGCAAGTTTTCCGTCACCAACACCGCCACCGGTTATGTCGACCACTATGCCTACGACAGCGCGGCGCAAACCCTGTCGATCACCCATAACGACAACGCCAACACCACGCTTTCGGTCCAGAATTTCACCGGACTGAGTGGCATTGCCTGGCTTGGGGTGCCAGCGGCCTCGCTGCTTCCCGCCACCCCAACCACCTGGGATGTCTTCAATAAAACAACTCTGAACACCACGCTGGCCTCAAATACCAGTTACAATACCAGTTACGACACCAGCAACTTCGATATGACCAACCCGACCAGCCATGTCGAGGCTGCCAACGCCTATACCTCGAACACGACCTTTTCCTATACCAACAACAATGTGTTGTCGCCCACACTTATGCAGAGTGCATTGCCGAACCTGAAGCTCAATTATGTTGTCGAGCCGACCATCACGGTGATGCCGGTGACCAACGTTCCTATGCCAACCTCGGTCGAGCCGGCGACAACGCCCTACAACCTCAACACCACCCAAATGGACCCATGGAAAAAGGACGCCATCGGCTTCATGAAAGCGGGAACGCCCTTCATGCTCGACTTCGACCCTCAGGGCCATATTGTCGCGAAAAAGGTCACCGGGGATAATATTATCAAATTCAACAATCCCCAACTCACCAACGGCGGCTACAACCCCAACGCCTCGTCCCAATCGAACTATTATGGCGGCGTCGCCTCGCTGCTCTCGACCATCGCCTAAGGCGGGGGAACCGGCGAGCGGCGCATAAGCGGGCCTCGCGCCGGCCGCTTGCACCCGCCGGCCGACTGGGCTACCACACCGCATGGACGACGCTTTATTTACCGCTTCAAACTTATCTTGCCTGCGCGGCGAACGGCTGGTGTTCGCCAAGCTGAACTTTGCCCTGGCCGCCGGGGATGCGTTGCTGTTGGTTGGCCCCAACGGAAGCGGCAAATCCTCGTTGCTGCGGCTGATGGCTCTGCTGCTGCGGCCTTTTTGCGGCGGGCTTTACTGGCAGGGCGAGCTTCTGACCGAGGACCCGGATGCCCACCGGTCCCGGCTGCGCTATATCGGCCATCTCGACGGCATAAAGCCGGTGCTGACTTGCCACGAAGCCCTAACCTTCTGGGCCGCCCTCGATGGCACACCCGGGCCGGCAACCCGCGCCGCCACCGCCCTCAGCCGGGCTGGTTTGGCACCGCTCACCGACGTGCCCGGACGCTATCTTTCCGCCGGCCAAAAGCGCCGGCTCAATCTGGCGCGGCTGTTGCTGGCGCCGGCAAGGCTTTGGCTGCTCGACGAGCCAACCAATGGCCTCGACGCCACCGCCACTCAACGCCTGGAGGCCGCCCTCGCCGACCATCGGGACCGAGGCGGCATGGTCGTAGCCTCCACCCACACCCCGCTGGCGCTGCCGGGAGCCCAAACCTTGCACCTCGATGATTTCACGCCGCAAATACACGATCCGGGGGCGGTCTCATGACGCTGGGAAGCCGTTTCTGGCACCTGATCCACCGCGATCTTCGGCTGGCCATGCGCCAAGGCTCCGACGCCGCCGTGGCCGTGATGTTTTTTGTCCTGTGCGTTGTGCTGTTCCCCTTCGGTATCGGCCCCGAGGCCAATATCCTGGCCCGAATCGCCGCCGGAATTATTTGGGTGGCGGCGCTCCTGGCCTCCCTGCTATCCCTCGAGCGCTTGTTCCAGAGCGACTATGAAGACGGCTCGCTGGAGCTGATGGCGCTCAGCGGCCTGCCGTTAGAGCTGGTGGTGCTGGCCAAAACCGCCGCCCACTGGGTGGTGACCGGCGTCCCGCTGCTGGTGGCGGCGCCTGTGCTGGCTGTGCTGCTCAACATGGAGCACAGCGGCTTTGGCACGCTGGTGCTGACTCTGGCTTTGGGCACTCCCGCGCTGTCGCTCATTGGCGGCATTGGCGCCGCCTTAACGCTCGGCGCCCGGCGCGGCGGCGTTTTGGTCTCGCTGCTGATTCTGCCCCTTTACATCCCGGTGCTGATCTTTGGCGCAGGCGCAATCGATGCCGCCCTCACCGGCCTTTCCCCCCGCCCCCACCTGCTCATTTTAACCGCGCTCCTGGTCGCAACCCTACCACTCGCCCCCATCGCCAGCGCCGCAGCCCTAAGGCAAGCGCTGGAATGACGGGCGTGCCCCCCCGCCCTCGCCTGCTTTCCGTTGCCGGTTTGGCGGCACCGTTGGAGTTGCGGGAAAGTGTGCGCGCGCGGCGGATGTCGTTGCGGCTCGATACTGCGCGCGGCTTGGTCCAGGTGGTGGTGCCGGCGGGGTTG
>CAIZDL010000120.1 GCA_903931735.1 uncultured Rhodospirillales bacterium | reverse complement strand
TAACGGGGCCAGTTTTAACGGGGCCAGTTTTAACTGGGCCAGTTTTAACGGGGCCAGTTTTAAGGTCGGCAAAGGCAGCCAATAAAAAACGCCGACGGACTTCTGTTCCGTCGGCGTTTTGCTGGTGCCCACGGGGGCAAATGCGGCTCAGGCGCCCCAGTGACGGAGCGGGCCAACATCCACATGAACAAAGCCGTTGTCGGGATAATACCCAACGCCGCCGGCGCGCAACGACAACGCCGCACGGTGCAACCGGGCCAAATTATAGCCGGGCAAATAGATATCGGCCGCCATGCCCTTAATGTGAAAGCTGTGCTGAGCGACGCCACTATTGTGATCGCCGTTTTCCATCAGCATGGTGTTGGTCTGCTGCGAGCGGTAGCCCGAAACGATGTGGAACGGTTCGTGAACGCCAACCTTGCGCTTGAGGGCGTAGAGAGTATCGATCAGGTGAGGATCGATCCGATGGACCGCCCCGGTCCGATGGTCCCGAAACAATTTATTGATGGCGCGCAGGGCATCGGGGAGGTAGCGCCCCTTGACCCAGTATTCTGCATTCAAACGCTCGCCGGTATGCTGGTTAAGAAAGCCCAACTGACGACGAACATTGCCAGGGCGGTGAATAGCCAGAGCATCGGTGGGCGTCAACACCGATGCTGCCAAGACGGCCGCAGCCCCAAGTCGCAGAAAATCGCGGCGCCCAACCGGCTGAACCGATAAACACCTTTGATCCTCGATCGACATGCGCCCCCCTTTCGATCAGTCCGCAAACAAAATAAGAACAAGAGCCGATGCGTTCGCCCCGGCACTTGTGTTTGAATCTTTTCTGCCCAGCCTTGTCAAGGCGGTATTTTAGCAAAATCCCCAAGCGTAGCCTGCAAACGGGTAATATAGGGGCATAATGAAACAGGACTGCGACACGCTGTCGCAGTCCTGTGTTCAAATGCTTGGCTCAAAAGCCGGTATTCTTGGTAAATTATAGCCTTGTTGTGCCGAACTGCGCCTCGAGCCGCAGCTCAATACCGGCTTAGCGGCCACCGATCAGATGCGGTTTGCGGCGCAACAAAAAGCTTTCGGTTTTTACCGGCGAAACATCGCGCATCGCGACCCGCATCGGCTTATGACTAGGTGTCGGTGCAGCACTATACTTAGCGATTTCGGCGGCCTGATCACTATGACTAGCGCCAACGATGCGACGGCGCGGCATTACCGCGTCCATAACCGGGGCCGGCTGGCCGGTATCGGGCAGCAATCCCGCATCGCCCATGGGGCTACCTTCGTTGAGCAGCGCGTCGCGCCAAGCCGGGGTCTCGCCGATATCGTCATCGGAGGTGTGATGATGGCTACCGCCACCCCAGGTCCGCACCGGGCCGGTATCGATATGGATGAAGTTGCTGTGGGGGTAATAGCCAACCCCGCCGGCCCGCAACGCCAACGCTGCCGAATGCAACGAGCCAAGACCACAACCACTCATGCGGATATCAACCGCTTTGCCCTGCATATGGAGGCTATGACTCGCGACACCCCGGTGATGGATGCGCAAGCTGGCGTTGGTCCGAGGCGAACGATAGCCGCACACCACCTGAACCGGACTGCAAGTTCCGGTCATACGGAAAATTCCGAACATCAGGTCGACCAGCCGGGGATCGATGACGTGAACAGTGCCGTCGTGGCTGTCGCGCAGCAAATGACTAACCGAGCGCAAGGCGTCGACCACATAACGCCCCTTTACCCAGTAATCAACAGTTGCCTCCTCTTGGGTGGCGCCGTTGATTAAAGTCAAGCGCCGGACCGGACTTCCGAGACCAAATTCATCGCTACCAAATGAAGCCAGGGCACGAATGGGATCGAAAAATGCGGCAGATGCAGCTAAGGCAGTGCCGACTCGTAAAAAGTGCCGCCGATTGACCGGAGAGCCCTGCCCCGACGTGGTAAATCTATCAGTCATGGAGCTCCCTCCCACCTGGATTGGCGAATTCGATCACCGCGTGACACGCTGTTACCGGTCCTCTTGCAGACGTTTGGACCCGACAAGCTTGCCACTGTCAAGAGAAAAGGCCAAAATTTTTTAGGGCTTTGATTCCAGGGAAGTTTCCCAATCCGCCAAACTGCGGGTTTTCTGCGGTGCGGCATTGCGTCGCACCATTTAATCGAATCAGCCGCGCGGCTGCTTCCGAGTCTCGACACTGCGACGCAGCAAGGGCTCGGCCGCCGGTGACACCGGCTCCCGGACCGGTTCCTCAATACGGTGGAGCGCGTGCAGGATTTGAACATCGCGTCCATAAATGTCTTCGCGGAATTGGAGCGCGCCGGTTCCGTCCACCCACGCCGTCTGATAAAGCAAGAACACCGGCATCGGCGTGCGCAACTCCACCAACCGGGTATCGCCCTTCTCCAGCACCAGCTTACGGCGCTCTGCTGTCCACTCCGGCATATCGGAGAGCAGCAATTCCGCAAGGCCGAGCGGATTGCCCACCCGCACGCAGCCCGAACTAAAGGTGCGGACAGCCTTCACGAATTTTTCCCGGTGCGGCGTGTCGTGGAGGTAAACGTCAAAGTCGTTGATGATGTTAAACTTGACCTGTCCCAAAGCATTGTGGGCGCCCGGCCGCTGGCGCAAACGAAATTGACTGATATCGCCCACCGCTTGCCAGTTGATCCGCGCCGGGTCCACCCGTCTGCCGGCAAATGAGCCGTCATAAAGCACAATATTATGGCTGGCGAGATAGCCGGGGTCGGCGCGCAGCTTGGGCAGGATATCCTCGCGCGCCAGCTTGCGCGGCACCGACCATGTTGGGTTCCAGATCAACGACGAAACCGTGCTCGCAAAAATCGGGGTCCGCCGAACCTTGGTGCCGACAATAACCGGCATCTCCAACACGACTTTGCCTTCGTTCACCACCGCAAGACTAAAACCGGGGATATTTACCAGAATATAGCGCGGCCCCAAATCATCGGGCATCCAGCGTTCGCGCTCCATGTTGGCCAGCAGGGCGGTTATCCGCGCGGCCACGCCGACATTAAGCTCGGCATACGTCGCGCTGTTGAGCACGCCATCTGCCGGCAAGCCGTGGCGCTGTTGAAAGCGCGCCACCGCCGCACGCAACGCGGAGTCATAATCACTGCCCGCCTGGGCAACCTTGCCGCCAAAGTCGCCGGTCGCGGCAAGGCGGCGCCGCACCGCCTTCACCACCGGGTCTTTCATGCCCAGCACCAACCGCGGCCCCTCGGGCACCCGGGGCCAACCACCCGCCTGCGCCAGCGCCCGCGTCGCCCGCAGCGCCTCCCGCAGCCGGCGGTAACGCTCCCCCGCTGGCGCAAGCTTGACCAAAAAAGCCGCCATATCGGGCGCGGCCAGAGCGGCAAGGGCGGTGGCCTGGACATCCATCGGTGCCGGCACCAGGGCGAACTCCCCCGCGATCACGCGCGGCGGCAACCGACCGCGATGCACATCGACGGCATAGGCCATCAACGCATCCGTCAACAGCACATCCAGCTCCGCCCGCTGGGCGGGATCGAATTTGCCCACCAAGGGAAGCCGCTGGTCGAGGGCGGCGAGGTGGTAGTCGGCGGGCAACAGCCCCTCCTGGCTCGCAGCGCCGGCAACCTCCCGCACCTGTGCCGCAGCCTTGATCAGGTCGGTCGCGTCCTCCCCGGTGAACCAGGCCGAGGCAAAATGCCGCTGTTCATAAAACAGCTTCAAACGCGCGCCATCCAACGGCCGCCGCGAATCCAAGCCCGCCAAGCCCATGGCCAGCCGGGCCGAAATCTCCACCGACAGCGGCCCCTCGGGCTGCACCACCGGCACCGGAGGAGGAGCGGGAGGCGCCAGAGGACCCTCCACAGCGACAACCGGAGCCACATCCGCCCCGGGCGCCACGTCAACAACGGCGGGGCCGGGGGCGGGGGCGGAAACGGGAGTAACAGCGGGAGCGGGGATAACGGCGGGAGCGGCCGGGGCCGTGGGCGTGGCCGTGCTCTCGGCCACAGGCGTGACGGTGGGCACAACTTCGGGCGCAGGCACCGCTGCCACCGCCACCTCGGCAAGAGCCACCACCAGCCCTAACGCCAGCGCCCCCAAAGCTTGTCGCACCACGTCTGCCACCTCACCCGAACCCTGATTTGAACAGTCACCATACAAGGGGGGCGGGAGCGGGAGTGATAGCAGATGATGCAGAGCTGAAATTTGCCGGGTGCAGTGGCCGACGGGCAACGCGAAAGCCAAACCGATCGCCACGGCAGAAATACATCAGAGGTATTCAGGCTTCGGTAACTTTTGCCCGCTTAAAATTAAACGGGCTGGGGAACGCCAATTCGGGGCTCGTTAGGGGCGTCGCGGGGGGGTATCGTCGCCAATTAACGCATCTGCCCCTTCCTTGTCGTCTGAAGAGCCGCCTCATGAACCCCGATCAATTGGGCGAAACTTTGGAAAGGCACCGATGGTGGCTGCAAGACCGCCCCGAAGGACGGCGGGCCAACCTTGCTTTTGCCAACCTTGAGGGCGCTGATCTTGGTCGGCGCGATTTGCGCAAAGTCCAACTGACCGGCGCGCGGCTGCGGGGCTGCCGGTTGGCCGGCAGCACTTTGGCCGAGGCCGAACTCTCGGTGGCCGATCTTGCCCATGCCGATATCCGGGGCGCCAATCTCACCGACTGCCGGCTGCGCGGCGCGCGGTTGCGCACTACCGATTTCAGCAACGCCAATCTCAGCGGCGCAGACTTACGCCAAGGCACACCCGGCCCCCGCGATCAGCAAAAGCCCGGCCGACGCACCGACCTTACCGGCGCGCTGCTGTCCCGTGCCGTGCTCACCTCCGCCGATCTCAGCCACGCGATTCTTCGCAACGCCGATCTTACCGATGCGGTCCTGCTCAACACCAACCTCAGCAACACCCGCCTGAACGGCGCCAATCTGGCCCGGGCACAAATTACCGGGGCGATTTTCGCAGGGGCGGATCTGGTCGGGGCGGCCTTCGGCGACTGCGACATGGCGCTCGTCGATCTCACCTGCGCCCGAAGCAGTAAACTGCTCGACACCCTCGGCTCGGAACTTCAGCGCAAAATCTTCGACCATGAACGCTGGATCACCAGCAACGGCCAGCGCGGTGTTCGCGCTGAAATGGACGGCGCCGACCTCGACCGCGTTGATCTGCGCTCGATCAATCTGAGCGGGGCCAGTCTGCGGGGCGCCAATCTTTCCCAATCCGCGCTCTCCCGGGTCAAGCTGGTGATGACCGATCTTTCGGGCGCCAACCTCGACGAGGCAAACCTGATCGGGGCGGACCTCTCGGGCGCCAATCTCAGCTTTGCCAGCCTGATCGGCACCGACCTTTCGTTTTGCCTGCTTGGCCCGGCGGAAATCCGCGACCCTGCCACCCGCCGCCCCAACGGCCGCACCTGGGCCACCAGCCTGGTCGGAAGCAATTTGCGGGGCGCCCAACTCAGTGGCAGCCGCCTGATCTCGGCCAATCTTTCAGACGCCAACCTCGAAGACGCCGATTTCGATGGCGCCGACATCACCGGCGCCCGCCTTACCCGGGTCCGGGTTTGCGACGATGCGCTGCGCCGAACCCTTGGGCTCACTCAGCCAGGAGCACCGGCAACACCGAGACCGCACTAAGCCGGGACATGGCGCGGTTGCTACGCTCAGAAATCTCGCCCACCGGCAATTGCGCCGGGCCGACCGGCTCCATCAGCACATAAGTCCGGCCCTCGGCGTAAAAAGTGCGTTCGCCCGGCAATGGGGTTAGCGCCACCCCAAGAAAAGCGTGCTCGGGCACAAGGATTACCGCCACCGCCCGGCCGGGCAGCAAGGTGCCAAGCAGGCTGGCCAGGGTCACCGACTTGCTATCGCAGGCCCCCTTGTTTTGAACCAGCATCATCGGCGGCACGACATAGCCGTTTTCCCGCCGCGCCGCCGTTTCCGTGTCGTAGGGGATGGACTGAACGAAGGCCAGCGCCAGCGCAAGGCGGTCGCGTTCCGTGGCACCGGGGGGCATTTGCGCCCGCAACGCCTCGGCCGCCGGCACCATCGCCTTAACGAACAACCCGGCCAAGCGGCCGTAATCCGGCGCCACTTCGCGCGCATGGATCGGACGCAGAAAAGACTCGGTGAGGTAATCACCCTCGGCTTTGGCAGCCACCCGCCTCAGTTCGGCCATCACCTGATTGAGCCTGCCGCGCCGGCCCTTGACCTGCACCGAAAGCTCATACCCTCGGGCCACGCGCCGAACCGTCGCCTGGACTTCATCGCCATAGGGCTGCGCTGTCGCCTCCACCGCCTTGCGCACCCGCGCCGTGACCACCTCGGCATCGTAGCGACCGGCGACGCCATAGCTGCCGGCGCCCACCTGCACCGTCTCGCGGGGGAGCGTAAAGGCCAGCGCGCGCGGGGAAAGGCGGGCCGGCTCCTTAAAGAGATAATCGAGCGCCAACCCCTCGGGCCGCTGATATTCGGCAAAGCTCACCTGTGGCCCGCCGGCAAAAGCCCAACCCGGAGGAAACCAAAGACCCGAGCCGATGACGAAAACGGCAAACAGACGGGCAAAAATGGCCCTCATGACCGCGGCTCCCTCACGTTAAGCATCATCACCAACCCAATCAAAAAGAACACGAGGATCGTGGCCATGCCGGCACGCTGGCTCTCAAAGGCGAGGGTGGCCCAGCCGAGTGCCAATGGGCCAAGAAACGCCGCCGCCTTGCCGGTGAAACCATAAAGACCAAACATCTCGGTGACCATGCCTTGAGGCGCAAGCCGGGCCAGCATCGAGCGCCCGGCCGCCTGGGACGGCCCGATAAAAACGCCAAGCCCCAGTGACAGCCCCCAAAACCACGATTTCTCGTGAACCAACAAAATTCCCCCGGCGAAAATCAGCAGGCCCACCAAGGTGACAAGAATCGTCGCCCTCGCCCCGATCCAATCGTCGATCCAAGCAAATCCGGTGGCCCCCAGCCCGGCGGTAACGTTCAGCATCATGGCGAAGATCAAAATTTCGGAAAAGCTCATGCCGAAACTGCCAGCGGCATACAGCCCGCCAAAAGCGGTGAGAGTCGCCAGCCCATCGCGGTAAAAAGCCGACGCCACCAAAAACCACGCAATGGTGCGATATTTCTGAACGTCGCGGAGAGTTTGCCCCAGAGTGGCCAAGCCCTCCCGCGCCGCCCGGCCAAGGCTCTGGCCGCTCGCCGGCTGGTCGGGAGTCCAGAAAAACAGCGGCAACGCGAACACCGCCAACCATAAGCCGGACAACGGCGCCACCGCCCGCACATTTTGCTCGGCGCCGGTGCCGATCAGGCCAAACAAGGGCGCATCGGCCTTAACCAGCCCATAAAGCGCCAAAACCAAACAGGCGAGCCCGCCGGCATAGCCCGCAGCATAGCCCCAGCCCGAAAGCCGGCCAAGGTGCCCCGGCGGCGCCAGCGTCGGCAACATCGCGTTATAAAACACCAGCGCCAGCTCCCGCGCCACCACCATCACGGTAAACGCGGCCAGAGCCAACGGCACCGAAGCGGGCTCCGGGGTGACGCCATACAGCACAATCATCGCGCCAATCGCGATCAGGGTGAAAGCCGCGATCCAGGGCTTGCGCCGCCCGGTGCGATCGGCGATCGCCCCCAACACCGGGCTGAGCACCGCGATCACAAAACCGGCCGCAGCCAAGGCATTGCCCCAGGCGGCCGTGCCCTCGGTGACCGATGCTGCAACCGAACGGCTAAAGTAAACGCTGAAAATAAACGTATCGATTACCGCGTGACCGGCGGTCATACCCCAATCATAGCTGCACCACGCGCCAATTGCGCGCGGACTCATGGCTCTTTCGGTCACGGGTGCGACCTCCGGGGACTGTTATGGCCGCTCATCATTCGCACTTCTGCCGCGCTTTCTGCCAGCGGGAAAATGCACGGCTGAAAACCGGCTCTTGACAACCTGCCCAGCCGCCGCCTTATGGCTGGACTTGACCGTCATCTTTCGAGGCCGCCATGCTGATCGAATTTTCCGCCCCCGCCCTGCCCACCACCGGCACGCTCATCCTTCCGATCGGCCAGGACAAAGTTTTTGGCCCGGCGGCGGAAGAGGCTGACCGGCTGAGCGGCGGTGCGGTGCGCCGAGCCCTCGCGGCCAGCCGTTTTACCGGCAAGAAAGACGAAACGCTAGAGCTGCTGGCGCCCACCGGGCTGGCCCTCGCCCGGCTGTTGCTGGTTGGCCTTGGCAAACCGGAGGCGCTGACCGCCGAAAGTTTCGAGACTCTTGCCGGCAACGCCTCGGCCTACATCACCCGGACCGGCGAAACCGAGGCCGTGCTCGCCTTGGGGCTCCCCGCCGGATGCCGGCTCAGCCCGGCCACGGCAGGGGCCGCCGCCGGCCTTGGCGCGGCTTTGCGCAGCTACCGCTTCGATCGCTACCGCACCACCGAGACGGCCGAGCAAAAGCCCAGCCTCGCCCGGTTGATCATCCAGGTCACCGAACCCGAGGCGGCGGCGGCGGCCTTCGCCGCGCTGGAGCCAGTGCTGGCCGGGGTGACCTTGACCCGCGACCTTGTGTCCGAGCCCGCCAACCAACTCACGCCGATCGTTTTTGCCGAGCGCTGCCGGGCGCTGGCCGCGCTCGGCCTTGAGGTGACGGTGCTCGATGAAGCCGCAATGCGCGCCCTGAACATGGGCGCGCTGCTCGGAGTAGCACAGGGAAGCGCCAACCCGCCCCGTCTGGTCTCGCTTTTGTGGCGGGGCGATCCCGAGGCGACGGATCAACGGCCACTGGCGCTGGTCGGCAAAGGCGTAACGTTTGACAGCGGCGGCATCTCGATCAAGGGGGCCGGCGGCATGGAAGACATGAAGTGGGACATGGCGGGCGCCGGCACCGTCGCCGGCGTCATGCGCCTGCTGGCCGGACGCAAGGCGCGGGTCAACGTGGTCGGCGTGCTGGGGTTGGTCGAGAACATGCCCTCGGGCACAGCGCAACGCCCGGGCGACGTGGTAACCTCCGCATCGGGCAAAACCATCGAGATCATCAACACCGACGCCGAAGGCCGCCTCGTGCTCGCCGACGCCCTGTGGTACGCCGAGGAAACTTTCAAGCCGCAACAAATCATCGACCTCGCGACCCTGACCGGCGCGATTCTGATCGCCCTTGGCAGCGAATATGCCGGGCTGTTCACCACCTGCGACACGCTGGCCGAGCGCCTCACGGCGGCGGGCAAGGCCGTGGCCGAACCGGTGTGGCGGATGCCGCTGTCGGACCTGCTCGACAAAGACCTCGCCTCCGACATCGCCGACATGAAAAACACCGGCTCCGGTCGCAACGGTGGCAGCATCATCGGCGCGATGTTCGTCAAGCGCTTCGTCGGCGACGTGCCGTGGGCGCACCTCGACATCGCCGGCATGGTCTGGAGCAAGAAAGACACCGGGACCGTGCCCAAAGGCGGCACCGGTTATGGCGTTCGCCTGCTCGACCGATTTATTTCGGACACTTATGAAGGCCAAGCTTCATCCAAAGTTTGCTCTTAGGCCGGAAAGATCGTATTTGATTGGCTGAGAGTTATCCATCGCACCCACCGGAAGCAATCCCCATGTCCGACGAGGAACGCATCGTAGAACTAACCGCCGCGCTGGCAGACGTGATCTCGCGCAAGGTGGCGCAGATTAAAGACGTTACCAGCAGCACCCGGACCCTCGCGCTCAACGCCTTGATCGAAGCCACGCGAGCGGGGGAAGCTGGGCGCGGATTCGCCGTTGTGGCCGGCGAAGTCAAGCAGGTGTCCGAGAACATCAACGGCATTACCCAGTCTCTCGAGTCGGAGCTGAACAAGGCGGTTGGCGAGTTGAGCCGGTTGGCCCGCAACGTTGCAGACTCGCGGCCACGCTGAACCCGGGCCGCGTTCGGTCACCCCACGCCAGCACCACCGTCGCGTCGCCGCTAGTCGCCATGACCGAGCTTCGCTTTTATCACCTCCAACGCCGGACGCTCGAACAGGCGTTGCCGCCGTTGCTCGAAAAAGTAATCGAGCGAGGGATGCGTGCCGTGGTGATGGCAACCTCGGAAGAGCGGCTGGAAGCGTTCACTCAAGCGCTCTGGACGTGGGACGCCGCCTCGTTTCTGCCCCACGGCAGTGCCAAAGACGGGTTTGCCGCCGACCAGCCAATTTGGCTGACGGTAACGGCGGAAAACCCAAACGGCGCGACCGTGCTGGTGCTGACCGACGGCGCCGACGGGGGGGCTGGGGCGGGAACCGGAGCCGGGGTGCTTGCGGGCATTTCCCTCGTCTGCGATCTTTTCGATGGCAACGACGGCGGTGCCGTGGCCGCTGCCCGCGAACGCTGGCGCCGGGGTAAGGCTGCCGGCCACGAAATGACCTACTGGCAACAATCGGCATCCGGCGGCTGGGAACGCAAGATGTGACCGGGACACAAACCCTTTGAAGTCTGCCGCAACATTTGCGACACTCCCGGCAGGTTCGGAAAACAGGCTCCGTCCGTCGCACCCGTGGCTCGTGAGATGGCAATGATCAACGCCGAAATCGACCGGGAAATCAAGGACGCCGCCGTCCTGATCGTTGACGACAACCTGTCGAACGTCGACCTGCTTCGCGAAATTCTCCGTCATCAGGGCTATACCAACGTTCGGGGCGAAACCGACCCCCGGCTGGTGCCCGATCTTTGCCGCGAGCACTCGTTCGACATTTTGTTGCTCGACATCCGAATGCCACACCTGACCGGCTTTCAGTTGATTGAGCTGTTGCGCCCGGTTTTTGGCGATGACTATGTGCCGATTCTGGTGCTGACGGCCCAGGCCGACCAGGAAACCCGGCGCAAAGCCCTCGAGATGAGCGCCAACGATTTTCTGACCAAGCCGTTCGTGACGTGGGAACTGTTGCAGCGCGTGCGGAACATGCTGCAAATCCGAATGCTCTACAAAGAAACGCGGCGCCAGAACCGGGAGTTGGAACACCGGGTTGACGAGCGCACCCACGAGCTGCGCGAAGCGCTCGTTTTGTCGCGCAAGGCCGACCGCGCCAAACTCGACTTTCTGGCGGTAATGAGCCACGAGCTTCGAACCCCGCTCAACGCCATTATCGGCTTTTCCGAGGTGATTTCATCGCAACACCTGAAACCACCGATGCCGCCCGACTATCTCGATTACGTTAAGCTGATCGAGGAAAGCGGAAAGCACCTGCTCGACATGGTAAACCGCATCCTCGAATATACCAAAGGCTCGACCGGCACGATGGTGTTGGAAGAAAAAGCGGTTAACCTTGGCGATTTACTCTTGTGCTGCATCGATAAACTTGCGGCAAAGGCTCAGGCCAAGCAAGTTTCTGTTATGTTCAAAGCCCAAGAGCCGGTATGGGCGTTGGTCGATGAACGGCGAATGAGCCAATTGACCCTTTCGGTCCTCGACAACGCCATCAAGTTTAACACCAACGGGGGCGCGGTAACCGCTGAACTGAGCCGCGACCAGAGCAGCATCGTGCTGGAAGTGGTCGATAATGGCCCCGGCATTCCCGCCGACATTCAGGCCCGGATCTTCGACCCCTTCACCCAGGGCGACGGCGCCATCGACCGCCGCCACGAAGGAATCGGGCTCGGCCTGCCCATCGTCCAGCGGTATGCCCAAATCCATGACGGCGAGGTTGAATTGATCAGCCAGCCGGGGGCCGGGACCACCGTGCGCGTCCGCCTCCCGGCCGAACGCCTGCGGGCATCCGGACCCAACGACGACGGCACCGCCACCGGCATCTAACTGCCCGTCATCCCGGCTCCGCCAACTTCGTCTTATCATCCCGGCTCCGCCTCGTCGGCCTCCCCATCGCCGATCCAGGTTACGGTGCCAGAGCCTGCCGCCAGGGCATCGAGGGCGGTGCCAACCTCGGCGGTCAGCGCTTCCAAACGCACGTTGCGGGCCAGCCAATCCTTACGGCGCTTGGCCGGCACCTCGCTGGCATCGCGCTGGGGTAACGCCAGCGGCATGGCAAAATCGCCGTCGGGCTGAAGCTCGGCGTCAAATTCGGACCAAAACTCATCGTATTCCGCGCGGATATCCCGCCAGCGCCGGCCCAACCCGGTCGACATGTGGTTGGCTTTGCTGATCGCGACGATGCGATCAACCTTCAACCAGCGCGCCAAAGCATAGGTTGCCTCCAGCACCGCACGCTTTGGCCTCAGACCATCGAGCGTTCGGGTGGCATGAACGATCTCGGTCTTGCCAATCGGCAACGACGGACCTTGCAAGCCACTGATAAACAACACCCGCTGACCGTTGGGGTTGATCCGCAGGTTGATGCACAGCGTAGACAGCTTGCAGCGCAACGCCTCGTCCCAAAACACCACCTCCAACTCGCCCTGCTGGTGAAACCGGCGATGGCGCGTGAGGTGAATGGTATAGCGATCCTCGGGGTTGCGCCGCCCTTGCAGGCGCGCCACCGG
>CAIZDL010000119.1 GCA_903931735.1 uncultured Rhodospirillales bacterium | reverse complement strand
CGATTTATCAGGGCATGATTATCGGCGAGCACACCCGGGGCAACGATCTTGAAGTCAACGTGCTGAAGGGCAAGCAGCTTACCAACATCCGCACCACCAGCAAGGATGAGGCGGTGCGCTTGACGCCTCCGATCATCATGACCCTGGAAAAAGCGCTAGCCTATATTTCCGACGATGAACTGGTGGAAGTGACGCCCAAAAGTATCCGTCTGAGAAAGCGCCTTCTGGATTCGAATGAGCGCAAGCGGGCCGCCAAGGCTGCTGACGCCGGCTGACCCAAGGACACAGAGCGCGCCCTTCACGGGGCGCGCTTTTTCTCTTCCCCCGCCGCCAAATCGCCCTGACACAGCCCGCACCACAGAGCACCGCACCCGTATATCAGAGCGCATCCCATATTTTAAAACCGCTGAAACTGTCAGGCGACCCCAGCGATGCCGGCTCCCAAAGGCAAACGCATCGAACATTGAAGCCGCCCGATCATGGCGAATCGAGTCTTTGGCTGACAGACGTCGGCGCCTGTCCCAAGACGGCCGCCCCACTTGCCAACTGGACCTTTCACGATCTGCCCGCACCGCCACCACCGGCATGGCGCGGACCGGTGTCCCGCCCCTCATCGCCGATAAGAGTCTCAACCACAAGACCGGCACGTCAGGCCACCCGTTAGGAAGCGTGGCGTTGCCAAGGATGGCTCGCCCTGCTGTTGGTGACATGATCGGCGGTGCAAAATATTGTCCATGATGTTGTCAGTAATCATCGCTCTCCGGTCGATTATAACGAGAAGGGGAGGGGAGGGATGTTTACTGAAAAATAACCAATAGGAAAATAAGCATGGTTAATATGTGATTTGTCTTCTCTTTCATACGCAGTCACCTCATATTCTGAGTGCGATATAGTTCCCGCGCTTTCCTTTGCGGGTTCATGAAGGAGGAAAAGTATGTCCGGGACATGGGATGAGACATGGTCTGTCGGCGTGCCGGAACTCGATGCCGATCACCGGAGAATTTGCGTCGTGCTTGATACGCTGTCGGCGAAATATCTGGCGAACGCTGATGATATCTCGATAGTCGATACGCTGGCTGAGCTGACAGAAGTTATTGGAGAGCACTTTAGTCATGAAGAACAAGTGATGTACCGCATGGGGTTTAGCGACGCGGATCAGCACTTCAAAAATCATTTCGAAGCTTTGAGAGTCTTGAGTCTAATGCTATTCAATTATGAGAAAAATAATCATGCGATCACCAAGGATGCACTGGAGCTGATGGGAATATGGATGCAGGAGCATATTAAATACTTTGATGCTCATCTTGCAAGAGCAATGACCTCATCATTTCATGGACACCGGCATATTCCCTTCGAAGAATTTCGCGCAAGCAACGGGGATCAATTCCGCGCCCTCGCATGAATATTGAAGAAGCCCTACTATAGCCAAGCTCATATAAAATAATTATAATGTTAGGATGACATGCTCCCTTGATTTTTACAGGAAGGTTCTTGCCGTTCGCGAGAAGGGAGGCTTAACAATTGCCAAAGTTGCGGAACGGTTTTGTGTTGGCATTGCGACGGTTGTGCGATGGTTGAAGCGGCTTGAACCACGCCGGAGGCGCAACAAGCCCGCAACAAAGATCAACCGGATCGCGCTGGCACAGGATGGAATATCCCGATGCCTACCAGTCGAAACCCGCACAATTGAGGCTTATAAAACGCAAGGGCGCCCCATCATCTATATTGATAGGAGCTGTTTTTCTCACGGTATGCCCCGCCAATATGGCTATGCAGCTTCCGACCGGCGTTGTTTTAGCTTGTACGATTGGCGCGCAAAAGGTCTAACCAACGTCATCTGAGCCATAAACGGGAAAGTTCTTCTGACCGCCGGACCGTTTCACTCCAACATTAACGCCGAATCCGATCTCTTTAAAATTGAATCATTTTATATGGTGTAGGCTATACTACAGTGGTATTTTCTGGATCTGAGCAATCCTGCGCCTGATCTGACACCTGCGTGCGATGGCTTGGTGCCAACGTCGCCAGTTTGACCAGCCAATGACGGAGTCGACTGAGCGTGCCAGTGCCAAGACGAGATGCCCGAGTAGAACCCTTATTTCAGAAATGCTCAAAGGAACCTTGTCTGCGCATTCCGACGATCGCGGGCAGTCAAACCAATCGATGGCGGGCAGCTGATCCGACGGATCGCGGGCAGCTGCGGGGTTGGGCAGTTTGGTTCATGCCGCCTCTCACTGGAGGTT
>CAIZDL010000118.1 GCA_903931735.1 uncultured Rhodospirillales bacterium | reverse complement strand
GCCTCGGTCAGCAACTCCTGAACCCGGTCGAAAGCCGGGAGCGGCTCCTCGCCGTCGTTTTCCGCGCTTCGCTTCATCGACGCGACGATGACGCCCATCATCGCCGGAATGAGCACGCGTTCGGTGAGACGTCGGTCGGAGGCGAAGCCGGACATCGGCAGATCAGGCTTCCACGCCGGTCCCGCCGACAGCGGACTTCAGCGTGGCACCGGGCCGGAACTTCGGCGCCTTTGAGGCAGGAATCGCGATCTCCTGGCCGGTGCGCGGATTGCGACCGACGCGCGCCGCCTGCTTGACCACCTCGAAGCTGCCGAACCCTGTAAAACGAATGTCGTCGCCCTTGGCCAGAGTCTCGGTTACCGTCCCGAGCACGGCGTCGACGACGCGGCTGGCTTCGGCTTGGGAAAGGTTGGTCTTGGCGGCAACGGCCGCAACGAACTCACTCTTGTTCATGGACAATCAGCCTTTCCGATCAAGTCGTAGCAAAGGGGCTGGCCCTATTACCACGGCTTGGGCAGGGCTATCCTGACAAATCTGCGTCGTAACCACAAAAAGGGCGGCCAGGACCTCGCCATTGATGGTTTCTCCCGGCCCACAGGTCTGTTTTTCTGATGCCGTTGGTCACCGGAAAGTCCCGAAAACCCCGCCAACTCACCGACTGATTCGATCCCGGTTGGCGCCGGATACCGAAGGAACCTTCGAATTGTAACCTTGGTGACGTCCGCTAACTATTTGAAATCACGATAACAAAAAACTATACCAACTTGGCAGTCGGTTAGTTCCTCCAGAGAAAGAGGGCGTAGAGAGAGCAAAAATAGGCCAAAACGGCCCAAAATCAGGCCCGGCCGGTTAGCAGAACCAGCCCCTTAACCGTTTGAACTATTGGGGTTTTCTAGGTATCTCCCCCTCGGGGAGAAAGTCTATACTATGAATACTGGCGGAGAGGGAGGGATTCGAACCCTCGGAACCATTGCTGGTTCAACGGTTTTCGAGACCGCCCCGATCGACCGCTCTGGCACCTCTCCGTGGCACGGGCATATACGGTCACGCCCTGGCGGTGCATTATTAGCGTGATCGTGGGGTGTCTGCAAGACATTGGTGGCGATAAAATTGGGGCCGCAACAAATTTTGGAGGGGCGCTGTCGTGGGGAGCCGTTCAGGCTATGAACGGTCTGGGCCAGCCGTTGGTGGCCGCTCGATCCAGCGCGCAACCACCTCGCTCACTTGGCGGATTTCAAAGGGCTTGGCGATGTAGTCGTTCATGCCGGCGGCAAGGCACTTTACGCGGTCGGATTCTGTGGCGTCGGCGGTAATGGCGATGATCGGGACATTAAATCCGCGCGGATCAAGGCGAATGAGCCGTGTTGCTTCATAGCCATCCATCTCGGGCATTTGGATATCCATTAAAATAATATCGAAAGCAGCCTCGGGGCAGGTAAATTGGCGCACCGCCTCGCGGCCATTATTTGCGATTTCAACGGCAGCATTCATGTTGGCAAGAATTTTTCCGGCGACCATTTGGTTGATGGCATTGTCCTCGACCAGCAAGACCCGTATCCCCGACAAATGATGGGCCGAGGAGGTGGCGGGAGATCGTGGCGGCGCCTCGTTGGTGCCGGTTTTTGTGGCGTAAATATTGGTTACGGTATCAAGCAGGGTCGAGGCGGTAACAGGCTTTTCGAGATAGGCATCGGGCATGATGCCCAGGTCGCGGGAGCGCCGGAGCATGATTTCGCGGCCATAGGCGCTGACCATGATGATCATCGGTGGCCGGTGCGAACTCGTCGCGCGGATTTGACGGCAGGCTTCCAACCCATCCATGTCGGGCATGTGCCAGTCCATGAGAACAAGGTCGGCCGGGGGCGCCATGTCGGCCTGCTCGAACAGCCGGACGGCCTCGCCTCCCGAGGCGACCGCCGTGCCCTTCCAGCCGATTGAGCCCGCAGTTTCGGACAAAATCGTCCGTGCTGTCGGGTTGTCGTCAACCACCAGTACCGAAAGCCCGGCAACTGTCTGCCGGGGCGGGGCGAGGGGCGTCGGCGGGGCGGTGGAATGGCCGAAACTGGCGGTGAAACTGAAGGTGCTGCCCTGGCCGGGGGTGCTGTCGACGCTGATCTCCCCGCCCATCATCGCCACCAGCCGGCTGCTGATCACCAGCCCAAGCCCGGTGCCGCCAAAACGGCGGGTGGTGGTGCTGTCGCCCTGGCTGAAGGGCTTGAACAGTCGGCCAAGATAGTCGGGTGGGATGCCAATGCCGGTATCGCGCACCGAAAATTCCAGGAGGGTGCGCTCGGAATCCGTTTCTCGGCAGCGGATCGACAGCACAACCTCGCCAGCATTGGTGAACTTGATTGCATTGCCAAGCAGGTTGACCAACACTTGTTGTAAACGCAGAGCATCGCCAACCAGCCGGTGCGGCACATCGCTTGCCACCGAGAACAGGACTTCGATATTTTTTTCCCGCGCGTTGATCGAAGTGATGGTGGCAAGATCGACAGTTAAGGTATCGATGTTCAGGTCCCGGTTTTCAAGCTCCACGCGCCCGGCCTCGACTTTAGAAAAATCAAGAATATCGTTAAGAATACCGAGGAGGGACCGCCCGGAGATCAGGACTTTTTCGATATACCTGCGTTGGTGTTCCCCTAAATCCGTTTGCAGAACCAATTGCGAGAGGCCGATGATCGCGTTCATTGGCGTTCGTATTTCGTGGCTCATGTTGGCGAGGAATTCGCTTTTGGCGCGGTCTGCGGCCTCGGCCCGTTGTTTGGCGGTGATGAGCCAGTCTTCAGCCTCGTGCCAAGCCGTAACGTCGTTCATGAGCAAGAGCAGATGAGGCTCGCCGAAGCGGACGATTGGCACAAAGTAATAATCGGCAGAAAATGTGTGGTCAAATGTCGAGGTGAAGGAAACATTCCGGCGGGCGATGGCTTGCCCTCCCAGCGCTTCCAGTGCGGCATCAAGTAGACCGGAATTTTTCCACGATGCCAACTCGCGGAAATTCTGCTTCTGCACAATATCGACGGTGCTGCCAATCATTTTAGCCAGCGATTCATTGGCTAGGAGGCAGGCGCCTGATTGGTGAAAGACCGCGATTCCGGCCGGACATTCGGTGATGATTTTGTTGTTGAAATCGAGCAATTCCCGCATATGCTGTTCATTGGCGGTCATTTTGTCGAGGGCTGTGCGGAGGGCCGCCTCGGCCCTCTTTCGGCGTTGGCTGTCACGCAAAACCAGGAACAGCGCGAGCGAGAGCATCGAGCCGAAACACAGCGTAATTTCATCGGAAAAGCTGGCATAAGTATCGTGATGGCCGAATCCTCTAAGGAGCGAATCCTGGTAGTCGAGCATTTGCCAGAGGATTAACGTAATTGTTAGGGTGCCGCAGCCGACCATTGCCGGCATCCACTCGGGGAGCGTGTCCTGTCCCGCCGATCGATCGCGTAAACGACCAAGACACAAAACGCCAATGCCAATAACGATCATCCCGGCCGCTGTGTTGGGGGCCATGCGAATGGCGCCCCGCCAACCGCTATCCGGACCAAGATACATGAAGTAGCCGGCCAGAGCCGCAAACCCCAAACCAGCCGCGATCGCACCCAGCGCGCCGATGATTGGCGGGGCGCGTCGGCTTCGGATCAAGCCGGCGTCGATAAGTAGCGCCAGGCAGATCAGCAGGAAGCCCAGGGCGGTGTTGGGTGCCATGCGGCCGGGGTGGCCCGATGCTTCGATTAGAAACGGCTCGATGATCAAGCGGTCGATGCCGATGTCGCGCTCAAGGATGGCTTGAATCAGGGTTGCCAGCCCTAATCCGCCCGCGACCAGTGCCGGCAGTCCCGCCGGTCGCCAGCCATGCACGGCCATCAGCAAGGCCGCCCCGCAAGCGACGAAACTGAGGGCCGAATTAGGCTGCATGGCGATGAAATTGGGGAGAATTCGCACCAGTTCAGGTAGTTGCAGTCCCCATCCGGTGAGAACTTGGATGCCAAGCCCAACGGATAGCGCACCAGCAGCGATGGTGAAATTTCTCCACCAACAGCAGCACAAACCTGGGCCTTGAGATGCTCCGGACACAACGCCTCCGTGCCGATTTTCCCAATTATAGCTTATTTTACCCGCGATGGTAGAAAATAAAGCATCGCCCTGATGTCTGGGCCGGGCCAGCTCCCCAAGGGGAGAAAGTATCCATCCATCGCAGGCTACGTTACGACCGAAATAAAGGGCAAGTCCAGCTCCGTGTCGGCCATGCAAAATCATGGTACCAGGGCGGCTCAATGGCTCCCAGAGTGTCACGATATCAATTTGCAGGAGGCCTGGAGAAAATAGTGCCCCCAATTAATGTGTGGTTTTTCTCATGGTGCCGGGAGAGGGAAATTGAATATATTGGCGCATGGCGTGCCATTGCTGTGCCCAACAACAGGCGTGATCGTTGTCTGCGATAATAACGATCCGTCCGGCACTGTTTTTTCCCTCGAGCTTTAGAAAATTTTCACCTATTTCAAGCGGTACAACACGATCATTTCCACCAAAAAAGTGAATTTGTGGGATTTTTGCAAGTCTATCCGCCAGGGTTGCCGGGTTAACCGAGCCGCTGAGTGGCGTTATATCATGATGATTGGTCCATGCCGTGATATCAAGCGGGGCTGCAATGGTAATGAGTGAGATTACATCCGATCGACCAGACGCCACCAGTGTTGCCAGCACACCGCCTCCTGAATATCCAACCAGAACAATTTTCGTTGCACCGGCTTGTCTTTGCGCATCATTAACGGCTTGGGTGGTAGCGCTAATGACTTCAGGGGAGAACCGGTGACTGGACCAATATCGGGGATCGCAGCCTCTTGCCTCCACCCCTTCAACATATTGGCAGGGCCTTGCGAGATAGGCCACTGCCGGGCCGGGCTCGCTTGCGGCCAACGCCAGCCCAACCGGGTGGTAAGGCGTCGGGTCGGCCGAAAGAGTGGTGCGATTTACCCAGGCTAGCCCATCCCCCTCAATAAATACCATGAGCACATCCGCGTGTCCGCGCATAAAGCCAACCAGGGAAAAGGACTTTGTTTGAAATATCGTGCGATCCAGGCCGGCGTGAGCGGCAATTTTTGCCGCATCTTCCCGTATGCTTGAACATGAGGAGAGGAAAAGGGCCATCCCAATCGTTGCGAGGGAGCAGAGCTTGGCTTTATGGTTAAGCCATGGCCAAAACGAATAGCGGCGCCGAAGCGCCGCTATCAATCGACTGTGTAGGATAACAGTCACGTCGAATTAGAAGGAGTAACGCCCAGCGACCATTGCTGTGGTGTTGCTCTCGTGATTCCGAAGGAACATGTTACTCAGCTCGGCGCTGATGGTTGCCTTCTCGGTTGGCTGCCAATTCACGCCGATTAAGCCGTCAAGTTGCTGCCGCGACAAGTTGTCGGTGGTCGCGAAGCCCGCAGTCGAAACCGGATCGGCAGGGCGCAGAATCGGGTCATAAGCGTAGGTCAGGCCCAAATAGGGCTGGAACGATCCCATAGTGTAAGAAGCGCGGGTGCCGAAGCTGAGTTCACCAATATCAGTATTCTTCGCCCGGTTGACGCTGTTGTCGCTCTCGGTGAATCTGTTGGTGTGGCCGTGGGACGACATCCAGCCCAACTTACCAGACAGGAGAATGTTCCCGATCGGGTGGTTGTAGGTGGCGTGGGTTGCCGCCATCCAGGTGTCGCCCTTGTAGTTGCCGGTGGCATTGATGGTGTTGCGGCCACGAATGGAGTCGGTTTGCGACATGCCGATGCCGGCCATGGCATCGAGGACGACCCGGCTGTTGAGGAAGCTGATGGCGCCATACGGTGTTAGCGAGTAGGTCATCGCATCAAGGCTACCATTTGCTGCCTTGTTAGCGGTATCAGCGCCTTGAATGGTGCCCGCGACGCCGACTAGCACGTTATCCGACAGCTTAATGTCGCCGCCGATCAGCCCGGTGTTCAAATCGGTCTTGGAGTTTAGCAGAGCCCAGGAGTTCTTCAACCAGCTATGGCTGTAGGTGCCACAGATCGACGCCGCATTTTGCCCGTCGCCGCCTGAAAGGCCGGTGATGATCGTGTTGCCCTGCGGGGTGGCTTCGGCCTGCTGCCGGCTGCCGAGGCCGATGGTGAGCGCGGCTGAGATTCGCCCACTGACCAGATTGACGTTTTCGCGGGACTGTTCGCGTTGGGTCTGTCCGACGATCGCTGCCCGCTGGGATTCGACGCAATCCACCCCGCTGCTGGAGCCGCCGCTGGAGCTAAAGCTGCTGGTGGTGCAAGCTCTTGCCGGTGTTGGGGCGCCGGTAAGAACGGCCATCGCGGACACGCAGGAGCACGCAGCGGCAATAGCTGAAAGTCTGCGCCCGTCAATCTTAATAAGCATTTCATCCTCATCTTATCTGTTCGGGAACCGCGTGGCTTATACCCGCCAAACTGTTCCCAACATCTGCACGGTTGGGATTATCATGGGGCGCATTATCATTTTCGACTGCGGGTGAGACCAGCCAAAAGATCGCCATCGGGCACATTTGAATTTTTCGGTTGCGGAGAAGTCACAGTTGGTGTCACTAATGGGGGGTCGCTTATCTGCACTTATCGCCACATTCGTGAGCGGAGTCCCATGAACGGTAGTGAGCTATGGATTCTCTTGGGGGGGTCGGAGCGGTAATACTCGGATATCCTCAGTTGAGACGCAACTGTTGGCAACGCAAGACCCATAGGTGGCAAATGAAAACGGAAATTCGCCGCTTTTCAGCATTTGCTTTAATTATTATTCTTCTTAACGCTTTTTCTTGTTTGCCGGCCGGGGCGCAAGCGATCAACATTCTGCGCTCGCAGAGCCAAAGTATTAGTAATAGCATTGGCAATCAAATTCAGCAGGTTATGCGTCCGAAGCTTCAGATCGCGAATTCCGCCGGCCCAACGGCGTATCTGAAGCGAAGTGCCGATGGCCAGATGTTGTCGATTGTCTCGAAGGATTCAGTGGTCAGACTATGGGACGTGGCCGATGGCCGACAATCTAAGGTCCTTCCGATTATCGCCGCCAGTTCGACCGGTGTTTTTGATATTGGCGTTGTGCCGTCGACGATTCCCGCCAAAGCCCGGGGAAAAACTCGCACTGTTCTCGCCCGCGTTGTCGCGGTGGGGGAGGCGAATGGCACCGCGTCGCTTTATGATGCCGTGTCGGGCGAGTTAATCCGCCAGTTTTCGGGCCATCAAGGGGCGATCGTCGCGGTTCGGGTTGGCTCGGATGGCCGAATTTTGGCGACAGCGGGGGCTGATGGCACGATTCGCTTGTGGGAAACCGCTTCCGGGCAGCAAGCTGGGATTGTGAGCACTCCGGGCGACGGCGTGAGTGCCCTGGCTTTCGCGAAATCCGGAAAGATACTCGCTAGCGCCGGGGTAGATGGGGTGGTGCGTCTATGGGCGGTTCCGTCGGGGGCGGTTATTGCCACTATGCCGGGTTCTTCAAAGGTAACAAGCCTTGTTTTTAATGGAGATAGCAGTGTCGTTACCGGCGACGTTGAGGGCATGGTGCGGGTGTGGAGCGCGGCGGGCACGGCGCAGGCTTCCTGGCAAGCCGAGTCCGACCCGATCACCGGCCTTGATGTCAGTCCGTTGGGGGCGGTGGTCAGCGCGGCGCATAGCGATGAAGTTCATGTCTGGAATGCTTCCGGCCGGTCGATCGCGACAATAACGGATTCGGACCAGAAAGTAGATCATTCACACTTTTCGCCCGATGGTGCGCGCGTTTTTACGGCTGGCAGTAGTGGGCTAGTTAAAATATGGGATGCCACATCAGGTAACTTTATGGCGCAAATGATTTTAACGGGCAATGGCTGGGCCGTGACCGACACCACCGGCCGGTTTGATGGCTCGGAAGGTGGGTTGAGTAATGTATCCTGGGCGGCGGATGAAGGTGTGTTTAATATTTCAAATTTCTCTGAGCCCTATTTTGAGCCGGGCCTGCTGGCGAAAACCCTGCGCGCTCCCGAGGCGATTATTACGGCTGCCGTTCCGGCGGTTGAGACGGTGGGGGTTGGCGTGCCGCCCAGCGTTACTTTGAGCGTGGCGGTTGGCGCCCAGGCCGCCAGTTTGGCCCCAACCACGGTTGTGGTGACCGCCACCGACGAGGGCGGCGGCATCGATCAGGTTCGGGTGTTTCATAATAGTAAAGCGGTGGATCTGGCGCGCGTTATTATGGATAGTGGAGTTGGTAAAACCCGCACTGTGACCTACTCAGTTCCGCTGCTGGCCGGAAAAAATGATTTTCACGCGGTTGCTACCAGTAAACAGCACATTGAGGGCAAGTCGGAGACCTTTACAACCCGGGTCTCCTTGCCCGAACCAAAGCCCACGTTGCACCTGTTGGTGGTGGGTATCAATCAATACGCCAATCCGGATATTACCCTGAACTATGCGGTCGCCGATGCCAGGGGGTTTTTGGATTGGGCCAAAAAGCTGGCCAAGACTGATTTTTCTGCCGTAAACGTGGTGTCGATTTTTGATAAATCGGCGACGCGGGCAGCAATTCTGGAGCGGTTTCGCAGTTTCGAGAAAACAAAGCCCGAGGATGTGGTGGTAATTTACCTCGCTGGCCATGGTGAGAATGAAGGAGGGAGCTGGTATTTCTTGCCAACGGAGTTCGGACAGACCATGAGCCACGCCGCTGTTGCGGGGCAGGGGGTATCATCGCAAATGATCAAGGATGGTATCCTGAAAATGGGCGCGACGCGGGTTCTTCTTCTTATCGATGCTTGTAAATCCGGCACCTTGGGTAAGGCATTTTCGGCCGACGCTGATCGGAAGGATTTGCAGACGGTCAGCCGGTCGGCGGGGATTCATGTCATGATGGCCACCGAGAAAGAACAGCTCGCCGTAGAATTGGCAGATCTCGGGCATGGAGCCTTCACCTACACGGTCCTTAATGCACTTGCTGTGGCGTCGACAACCGAGCCGGTGGTTCATGCCAAGAAGGTTTTGGCCTATACACTTGAAACTGTGCCGGTAATTGCCTACAAATACACGCAGATGGAGCAGCGCCCGACGGTATATTCGCGTGGCAGTGACTTTGAGCTTGGTCACAAAAGCAATTAGGGCTGGGTTGCTTGAGAGCGTTGGCCCGGTTTAGGGGTGGCGCTCCCGGTCGCGCAGCAGCAACCGGACCCGGGACACCACCTTGTTAAGATAGTGATCATGGTAGGGGGGATTGGCACTGTTATAGTTGCCAACGCCGCGCCAGAAGTCGCCTCCAACCTCCAATATCTTTTTGTGGAGCACCCAAGCGGCCATGGCGGCACTAAAGCAGCCGTTCCAGCGTAAATGGCTTTCGATGGTCGCCTGATCGGTGCGATAGAGATTGGCGAGAAGCCCGAGCCAGTGGGAGTTGATCTGGAACACCCCTAGATCATAACTTCCATTTTTGTTGTAAACGAGATCCCCGACCTTGCCGCCCTCGACCACGCCGATGGCGTAGAGGATTTCACGGGGCACGTTTTGATCGAGCGCTGCGCGGTCGATACAATCGACGCTCACCGGTACGGGGGTGTTGGCTCCGGCTTGGGGCATCGGCTCGGCATACGCAGGCAAAAGCCCCGCCAAACTTGCGGCACACCCGATTATGGCGAAAAGATAACGCGTATCCGCCCCGATCACGATCCCGCCCTCACTGATCCGGCCACCGGTTTACCCCGGTTCACGGATGCTGGCAAGGCCCTGGGAGGCCTAAAGCCTGATGCGATCAAGCAGAACCGCAACAGGCTCTGATTTTTGTTTTTAGAGCGGATCAACGCTACGGGGTGAACCCACCCCTTCGCGATCCGCTCTCGGCGCGCAAACAGATGGATCTCTTGCTTTTAGCGGGATTTCAGCTTGTTGGCGCATTTCCTTTGACTAAATCGGCAGAAGACGTTATGGTGACTGTTAGTACCCGTCTATGCGTGGCTGAGTGGGGTGCGGGCATTCGTGTTCCGCTCGGTTGTTTGTGGAAAATGGGGCGCACCGGAAAGGTGCTGCCTTTGGCCGGGGCCCGGAACAGAACCTTTTTGATCAGAAGGATCAAATCATGTTCAACCTTATCACCAGTATTATCGCGGTCGCGCTCACGGCCGCTTTGGCTGCGGCGGAGATCATCTACATTGGTCCCGCCTTCCTAACCTCGACCCCCAAGGCTGTCGCCGCACAAATCATTGCGTCGATGTCGCAGATCGATGCGGCCTGGACCATGTGGGGCACCACCACCGCCACCACAACGACTTTCCCGACGATAACGGGCACGGGCCTCGTCACCGATTTGCTTGGCGTTCCGGGTGCGGCGAACACGCAGTTCTTGGCGGCGATTCCCACCGCGCCAGCAACGGCGGCAACCTGGGGTGGCGTGCTCCTCAGTAACAAATATCAGATCGATCACTACAACACCGCCGCAGCTACGGTCGCCGAGACCGATGAGTTGGGCATTTTCGTGGCTCTCGATAGCACCTCGCTGTCGATTTGCACCGAAATCGCGCGGGCGGGAGGCCAGATCACGCCAACCGGCACGTTGGCCGCCCCTGGCACCGGCTTGGTTTTGAATGTGAGTGCTCCGGCGAGTTTTACGACGGCGTTTACCGGTTATAAATATGGATGCGTGGGGATCACCGGCGGCGTCGCGGGTGCGATCTCCTTTAACGCCGTCGTTTCTGCGGCCGGCGATATTCCGGCGGGCGGTGTTACTCAGAGATATGTGGCGTACTTCAAGCAGTAACGCCCTCTGCTGATGAATTAGGTTGAACCGGCCCGGCTTTTGCGCTCCCTCTTCGCCGCCAGCCCCTTGTTGAGGGGGCTGGCGGTGGCTTGGGGGCCTTGTTCGTGGCTTTCCTGCAACGCAACGAGCGGGACTCGGGCAAAAAAATCACGTTATTTGACGGAGATGAGGTGAACTGCTAGCATAATAGGTGAAGAAACCGGCGCATCCCGTTACAGCCCTCATCAATCGCCAGAGGCGGGGGGAAGCCGGGCCTCGATCGGGCCAGATAAGGAAGCGCTGCGGCCATGGTTTCTCTGATCATCACATCTGTGATGGCAATGTCGCTGGTGATGGCCGGCAGTTACGTCGCGTTCACGACGCTTCAATCCAGTCAAAAGGTTTCCGAGGGTCAGCGAAGTTCAGCCCAAATGTGGCAGCTTGCGGCGTTGATCCAGGCAAATTTGCGTCCCGTGCGGGGCGATGGTGTGCTTTATCCGCCAGCGCCGGCAGTGGATCAGGACGGGCGGACCAGCCTGCCGGTGTGGCTCGCGCCCGACGCGAAAACCCCTTGGGGCGCGCCTTATGGCTATTGTGTTTATGCGGCAACGCCCCAGGCCGTTGATCCCGCCATCGCCACCGCGCCTTACCCTTATGCCGGGGCGCCGGGCGCTCATGAGTACGCCATTACGGCCCCGGCGCTGCCAGCGGCGTTGGCCGGGCGGGATATTGTCGCCTTGGTGCTGGCGCCTTCGGCAAAGTCTGAGAAGGCGGCGCGGTGCGATGATGTGATGCTCGATCAGGGCCAACCGGGTCTGACTGGCGGCGGGCAGGTGGTCACCGTCGGCCAACGGGCGACCAGCGATCTTGCGGCGCTTTCGGCCTCGGCGCGAGTCGAGCGCTTTGTTACCGCAACGCCGGTTGGCAACGCCACCGGCACCAACCTCGCCAATGGCATGTCGCTGGAGGCGGCGCTGGGGTTTTGGCTGGCGGCTCGGCCCAACACCATGGTGCTTCACCTCGCCAGCGGCCGTCATGTTTTGGGTCCGGCGGTGCTGACCGCGCTGGGGGATGACACGCACGCCCCGGTTGGGGGGCGGTTGGTGTTGGCGGCCTTTGAAAATGGCAATCCGGTTGTGGCGGCGGTCAGTGCTGGCGCGGTTTTAAAAATCCCGGGAGATTTACGGATCGACGGCGTGGGATTCGAGGGAATTGGCCTCGAGGCCCCCCCGGCACCCGGCTGGAGTTGAGGGGCCGGATTGCTATTTCGGCGCCCCCCGGCATCGCGGCGGTCCACGCACGCCACGCCACGCTTTTGGTTCACGACGCGCTGTCGGTCATGAGCGAGGGCGATGCGATCCGGGTTGAGGGCGGACACGCCGTGTTTTTGGGCGCCGATGTCGCGGCCAGTGTCGGGCGGGGCGGTAGCGCCGTCGCCTCTTCGCTGGGCGCTATGGTGACCATCACCGCGACGGACCGCCGGCCGAAGCTTTCGGTGTCGGGAGGGGTGCCGTTGGCGGCAATCCGGTCGGCGGGCGCGTTGACCGTGCTCGACCGCGCCGATATCGCCCTGAACGACGGCACTCAGTTTGGCGCCGTTCTTGAGGGCGGCGGGCTGGAATTGACGGCGACTGCGCTCGGCCTGCCGGCGGCCAGGGCGGCGGCGGGGGGGGTGTTGGATCTGGGCGGCGCGCGGGTTGCCAGCGACACCGCCTCTCAGATTTGGGTCGGACCCGGGGCCAAGTGTACCCAGGGCGCGCTTTTTGAACAGCAAGCGGTGCGGCAAACCACCGGCGCCCCGGCGGCGGGCGCTCCGGTTGCAACCCCGGTGAGCATCGTTACCACCGCCACAACGGCCAACCGGGCGGGGTGGTCATGCCGGAACTGAGCCCCCCCACCAACAGCCGCACCGGGCTTGCGACCTATTTGCTCGATCAGGGCTTGGTTTCAAAGCAGGTGCTTGATGCCGCCTTGGCCGAGCAGCACATTACCGGCGAGGCGGTGGGCACGATTTTGGTGCGCAACGGCTACCTTGCGCGGGGCGATCTCCATCACGCCGAGCGGACCGAAGACTTTGCCGATTCGATCCCCGAGGCTGCGGCGGCCACCAGTATTCCGATTGAGTTACTGGAGCGTTTTTCGATCATCGTCAGTCAGGAGAGCGCAACCGAGATCTACATCTCGACGTTGATTGATGAAGCGGTGGTGCGGGCGCTGGTCGAGCCTTATTGTTTGGGCAAGCAAATCCGCTTTGTCAATTTTGTTCCCGATCAGTTTGAACTCTTTCTCGATACGATTACCCGCGAGCAGCGTGGACCGGTCAAGCGTAAGGATATCGATCAGCTCTTATTTGCCGCTATTAACAAGGGAGCCTCGGATATTCATATTGTGCCGCGCCCGATGTCGTGCAGCATTTTGTTCCGAATGCTCGGGGTGCGTCGGCTGATGTATGATATCAGTCTCGACCAGTATCAAACCGTTATTTCGCAGATCAAAGACCGCGCGTCGCTTGATCTGGCGGAACGTCGGTTGCCCCAAGACGGGCGCTTTGAGGTGAAGCTTCAGGGCCGATCGGTGGATTTGCGGGTAGCGACGGTGCCGTCTATCGACGGCGAAATCGCGGTCATCCGGATTTTAGACGCCGAACAGGTGGCGCCGGTCCTCGACCGGCTGGGCCTGACCGGGGTTGCCGAGTGGCGGGAATCGGTCAATCTGCAAAACGGCTTGTGTTTGGTCTGCGGGCCGACCGGCTCGGGCAAGACCACCACCCTCAACGCCACGTTGCGCGAGATGGACCGGTTGGGCAAGGCGGTTTATTCTATTGAAGATCCGGTTGAATACCGGGTTTCCTACACCGGGCAAGTCAACGTCAATCCCGCGATCAAGCTGGATTTCGCCCAGACCGTGCGCGCGTTTATGCGGGCCGACCCGGATGTGATTGTTTTGGGCGAAATCCGCGATGAGGAAACCGCAAAAATCGCGGTGCGCGCCGCCGATACCGGCCATGTTGTGTTGGCAACGCTTCATACCGGCTCGATTATTGGCGCGATAGACCGGCTGCGTAATTTGGGGGTTTCTCCCTACGATCTCAGCAATCAGTTGCGGGTCGTTTTGGTGCAATCGTTGTTGCGTACGGTTTGCCTCGCGTGCCGGGGGGCGGGCTGCGTTGCTTGCCACGATCTTGGCTATGGCGCCCGCACCGCAGTTTCGGAATGCGCGGTCTTTCGCGATAGCACCGAGGTTGCCGCCGCCGCCAGGGGCGAGCGCCGGTGGCCGACGTTGTTTGAAGATGCCACCAATAAGTATCGTGCTGGCATCACCACCGCTGCCGAACTGCGCCGGGTTTTTGGCAGTGCGGCCGACGGGGTGATTGGCCCCGGCGGGGCCGTGACGCCGAGGGGGGCACGGGCATGAACCTGATCTCGACCATCATCGGCATTGGGTTGTTCGCGCTGACCGTTGGCGCCGGGATTTCTTATATCAATCCGGGTGCCCAGGCTTCAGCCGAGACTGCGGCCGTGGTTACTGCCGGTTTTCAGGGTTTGGCCCAGGCCTATCAGTCCCGCCAAATGACCGGGGCCGCCCCGCCGGATGCGGCGAGCTGGGAGCGCGCGCTGTTCCCCGCTTATGGCTTCGAGCCGAGACCGCCGGCCGGCACCACTTGGTCTTATGGCACCACCGCGGCTGGGCGCTGGTTTTGCCTGACCGCCGCAACCGCCACGCCTCAGGTGCGCGGGGCCTTTGCCTTGGTGGCCAAGCGGTATTCGTCTGCCGCTTTTCGCGTTTCCGGCAGATGCGGTGAGAGCGATATGGCCCCCAGCGCCAGCGGCGGTCTCAGCACGAGCGCCAGCGGCGGTCCCGGCACGAGCACCAGCGGCGCGGGCCTTTCGGCGACGTTGTGGGTTGCGCGGGAGGGGCCTTGATGGAGCGGCAGGGCCATCCCAACACTGTTTTGTTTGGTTATCTTGAGGGTGTCGACCGTCGGGATGCCGAGGCCTATGCTCGTGGATTTGCCCGGCGCACCCTCGCCACCGCCGAGCGGGTTTGGTATCAAACCGAGAGCATGTATACCGGTTTTCTTTACGAGGTTCATGAAGGCGGGGCCGGGCGCTCCTTCCTGCCCGAGTTGATCACCGCGCTGGAAGCCGAGCCGGCCGGAACCGTGTTGGTGCCCTCGGGGCGGCGGGTGTTTGAGTTGACCGTTCGTAATGGCCGCCCGACCGGCGCGCTGTTGTCGGAGGAGCGCAGCGTTAAGGTTCAGCGTCAGCTCGCCTTGGTGCTGCCGGCCGAAAAAACCGGGGGCAACCCCTATGGTTTAATGCTGCCGGCCACCGCGCCGCTGGGGCATGTCCGTTTTCGCGCTGTGCGGCCAACCAAGCGAATGAAGCGGCTCGGGTCTGCCACCAGCCACACCACCTTTTTGAGTATCGGCGCGTTGCTGTCGGGGCTCTCGCTGCTCGGCATGGGGGCGGGCTCCTACCTGTGGTCGCTGCGGCAGGCGAGTGCGCCACGAGGGATTGAGTTTTCCCAGCTTCCCCATCGCCAGTGGCCTGCGGTGGTCAGCGCCGCCGCCGGGTCGGCCTATGTCACCAAGCTGGAATTCAAGGATGGCCGATGGTCGTTGGAAACCGCCGTTGAGCAAAAGCCCGGCGGCGCGGTAAAGGATCGGGAGGGCGGGGCTGTTGGGAGCGTGCCGGCCGGCGCGCTCGAGAGTGTTGGGGGCGCCGGGAGCTTCCGGCCGGGAAAGGGCGCGCCGTGACCGCAAAATCGATCATCGGCTTTTTGCGCGTGGCCCGGTTGGCGCTGGCGGCCGGGGTGGCGCTTGGCGGCACTGCGTTGGTGGTTCGGGCCGACGAAGGCAATCCTTTTGTGCCACCCAGCCAGCGGGAGGCCGACCGGGAGGCCCAAATTCAGCAGCGGGTCGAAAAGGCGGTGAGTGATCTCGAAGGCCGGATCGTGCAATCGCTGGTGAATTCTCTGGAAGGCAAGGGCGGTGCGGGCGGGCGTGAGGCGCCGTTGGCGGAGGCGTTGAAGAAGTTGACCGCGGCCAATTCACCGCCCCCGCCTCAGCCATCGCCCCAGCAATCTTCGCCCTTTGCCAGCGGCGGTGGGGGCGGCGTGGTGCATGTGGCCTCAGACCGGGGCGGCGGCTTTCCGGCGTTGCCGCCGTTGCCGGGAGCGACAGCGGCGCGCGAAAGCCCGGTGCCGCCGGGCTCGACCTTTATCGGCTGTCTCGATCGTAAGGCGTTTTTCCAGGATCAGGTCGGCTCGCCTTTCCTGGTTGATCCGGCGGCTTTTCCATCATCGGGCGCGGGTCCGGGAGCTTGTGGCCGATGATATGTAACCGTTTTCTGATCTCTTTGTGGCTGCTTCCGGTGTTTTTGGCGGTGATGCTGGCTGGCTGCACCTTGCCCGAGCTTGGCGCGCTGCCTGAGCGCAACAAAATTCTCGGCGATGAGCTGGCGGCGATGGCGGCCGAAGAGGGAATTCCGGTGACAAAGGTGCCGGTAACCGCAGGGATGTTGGTGGCAAAATCGATCCGGCAGCAATTGCCTTTCGATATCGGCAGCCGCCGGTTGCAGGTGAGCTTTCCCGCAACCGAGAGTACCCTTGAGCGCTTGGTGTTGATGATCGGTTACAGCGGCGTTCGGGTTGCCGAGCGGTTTGTGGGGAATTCGAACAAAGAGTTGCTGAGCCGGTCGTTGCCCTTTCGGGCCTTTAACGGCACGCTGGCGGAGTTGATGAGTATTCTTCGTTCGGGTATTGGCGTGGTGTCGTGGTGGCAGGATGGAACGCTCTTTCTTACCGATCAAGACCGCTTTGCCCTCTCCGTGCCCCAGAACAATGAGGTGGTAAATACCATCGCCAAAGAATTAGAGGGGTTGGGTGCAAAAGAAATAACTTCGTCACTCCGCGGTGGTCAGATCGTATTCTCGGCTTCGCCCAGCCAGTTTACCGAAGTGATCGAACCCTACATGGATCGCATTCATCGCAACATGGCGATGATCAATATTCAGCTTGCGGTGGTCGATTTATCGCTGAGCGACACGACGGCCAGCGGCTTTGATTGGAACGCCTTCGCGGCCCAGATCGCCAGCGTTGCCAGCACCGGCGCCTCGTCTTCCAGCACTGGCGGTACGTCATCCAGCACCTCGGGGGCATCGAATACGACCACATCGACTATTTCTGGGCTTTCTGGTAGTCTTCAGGCGCCGCTAACGGCTGCACTTACCAAAAATGTTAAGGTTTTTGGGTTTAACGGCGTGCTCAATGTTGCTGGGGCGATCAATTTTCTCTCAAAGTTTGGCACCACCAATACCAGGCAGAATGTTGAATTACGGACTCTTTCAGGCACTGAGGTTTCATTGCGCAGCGGCCAGACTATTCCCTATGTGAGCGGCGTTGGTGTCAACGCCATTAGCGGCGGGGTCGGGACTGGAAGCTCAAATTTACTTGGGTCTGCCCAAACATCCCAGGTTAAAACTGGCTTGACCATCAAGTTGACCCCATTTTTTGATTCTGGCAATAGTATTGTTACGGTTGATCTTAATGTTCTTGTCAATAGTGTGTTGGAGTTTCGCCAGCTTGATGCCGGAAGCCAGGTTGGTACGCTGACCCAGCCGGTGACACAAGAGCAATCACTCAACGATATTGTGCGGGTATTGGCGGGAAATACGGTTATCATTGGTGGGTTGCAGCTCGATAATGGGGCTTATTCCGGAGTTGAACCACACTTTTTGCGCAATGGCGCCTCGGCGACCGATCCTTATTTGCCATTGATTGGTAATCGGGCTCAAGACCGGCGCAAGGAGGCCTTGTTCATTATCATTCGCCCGTCGGTGACGGTTTTTGTTGAACAGAATACCGGGCGCTGACCCCGAGAAAGGGTGACGGGCGGAGTTTATGGCACGGTTTGAGGCGCGAATTCTGGCCGGGGGCAGTATCCGGGTTCTGAACGTTCCCGCTGCGAACGCCGAGGCGGCGCGCGCCGCCGTGGCTCATCGTGGCCGGGTGATCTCGGTTCGGCGCCAGCGCGGCGGCGGTTGGTTCCCGGTTTGGCTCGGCAGGTCTGAGCGCTATATTTTGATGATTCGGCTGGCTGCGATGATTGAGTCCAAGGTTGGGGTGGCCGAAGCGCTGCGCCGGCTGGGCGAGACCTTTAAAGGCCGGGTGCTTCGGGTGACCGGCGAACTGGTCGACGCCATCGAGATCGGCGATGATTTGCCAACGGCTTTTGAGCGCCTGCCCAAGGCGTTTCCGGCGGCGGTGGTGGCGTTGGTGCGGGCGGGGTGCTACGCTGGCAACACCACTAAGGCGCTGCGTGACGCCGCCGCTTTTGAGCAGGAGATTGCTGAGATTGAACACGGTTTTTCGCTGGCGTTAATCACTGCGGTGTTTAATTTCTTCTTGGCGGCAGTCGTTATGATTGGGACTTCAGTCTATCTCGGGCCGATGATTCGTAACACCGATTTGATTAAGTCGGCAGGGGCATCGGTTGACACCGATGCTGTGATGATGCTTTCAAATGTTTCCACGCTGGCCGTAATGGTGCTGTCGACTTTGTTGGTTGTGATGATCGGCGTCGCCACGTTTGGCCGCCAGATTGCCCCCGTGAGCTGTGATGTCTTGATCGCAAAGGTGCCTTATTATCGCGGTGTTGCCCAGGGACGCAATATTTACATCACTCTTTACAAACTATCCTTGCTTATTCGCTCTGGCGTCGGTGCCCACGCCGCATTGGCCCTGGTTGCGGGATCAAGCCCGCCGGGGGCGATGCGACGGGATTTGACCAACGCGGGCGCCGAAGTCAAGGCCGGGCGGCCGTGGCCGGAGGCGTTGAAATTGCTGCCGGCGGTCGATCGCGCCTCCTTGATCGCGGCCGAAGACCGGGTGGAGAGTGCCCGGACTCTCAATGTGCTGGCGCTTCAATACAAAGATCTTTATATTCACAATCTCAATCTTGTTATCCCGACTTTGAAGTCGGTATCGGTGGTCTTTCTCGGTATTGCGGGGTTTGTACTTTTTGGGCTGACAGTGTTGCCGATGTTCCAAGTCACCACTTTCATTTCCAAGCAGTGATGCTATGGAAGAAACGCATAGACGGCTGGGCGTTTATGTTTGGGTCGGCGCTGGCGCGATCTTTGCGCTGGCCGGGCTGTGGCTATTGATGACGGCCATTCATCTTGCCGGGCAGAGCGAAGCCGATAATGCGCTGGCCGAGGCGATGTGTCTTCAGCGGTTGCGGGGGCTGGGGGCGGCCGAGCGGGTTGGCGAGCGCTTGCGCTTGGTGGTGCCTAAAGTCACGACCCCGCGCGGCGGCATTGAAGACGCATCGGCGATTTCGGCCGCCTGTCCCGGGTGGGCGCTCAGCTATTTTTGCATGGGGGCAACGTGCGGCGACGGCCCCTCGGTGAAGATGGTGGTGGAAATTATGCCCGCGCGTTAGCCGCTTTTGCGCCCCGGTGCCAGGCCCCCCTCACGAGGGAATCAGACCGGCGATGCTGGCCTTGACGGCGGCTTGAATGCGGGTGGCGACGTCGAGTTTTCGCATCGCGTTGGTGATGTGGAAATTTACCGTGCGCTCAGAAACCGACATCAGCACTGCGATATCGGTGGAGGATTTGCCTTGGGCCGACCATCCCAGCGCCTCGATTTCCCGCTCGGTGAGGCTGACTTTGGGTGGTACGGGGCGGCCAACCGGGGTGCGGCTGAGCCTGTTCTTTACGATTTCGGCCAGCATTTCGAAATCAATTGGCTTGGTAATGTAATCATCGGCACCAAGTCGCCGGCCCTTCAAAACATCCACCCGGTCGCTGAGTGCGGACAAGAAGATAAACGGAATCGAGGCCAGCCGATCTGTGCGTGCGCGAATCTTTTCTAAAAGGTCATATCCGGAGGGCATCGGCATTAGGATATCGCAGATCACCAAATCTGGCTTAAATGCTTGAATCTCTTCGAGTGCTTTGGTGCTCGCCGTGAGGCCACGGACCTCGAATCCATGCTCTTTCAGCTCCTCCACGAGCAGATCAAGGATGCGTTGTTCGTCGTCGATGCAGAGTAGCCTTGCCGCCGCCATGATCAATCGCCTATCTTTGCAAGCGTCGATGGAATGCCATTTTTTCAAGGCTGACTGTAGCGTGTTTAACGCAATCCTGCGAGGTTTCTCTCGGGGGGCGACTCTTTAAGGCTTTTTTGAGGAGGGGGCGGGGGATGATCGGTGCTGTGGTCGGCCTCGAATGGTTTATTGCTATTGTCACTGCCCAGATATCTATTTTTATCTTTGACGTGGCGACGCAAGAGGATGACGTTTCAATCGGTTTCTTATATACTTTGCCAACCCTTATGAGTTTCTTTGTTAAGAATCGACTTCTTCAACGGATTGTTGTTGGTATTTCTGTGGTCCTCATTCTTATCGGCTGCTTCATTCCGGTTCCGGTGGAGAATGATTTGCCCGTATTTGCGGCCAATCGTATTCTATCGATTGCCACGGTTGTGATTGTCGGAATCATGATCAATGTTCGGGTGAAGTTGGAGGAGACCCTCGCCACTGCCCTGGCCAAAGAAAAGAATGCGTCGGCGACGCAACGCGCCTTTGTTGCCATGGTCTCCCATGAGTTTCGCACGCCGTTGACAATCATCGATGCCGAAGCTTATCGACTGATCAAAACTAAAGACATGGTTGGGCCTGAGGATATCGAGCGCCGGGGAAAGTCGATTCGCGATTCGGTTGGCAAAATGGTCAACTTGATTGATGGCGTTCTATACTCTTCCCGTGCTCAGGAGAATTCGATTGTTCTCAATCTCGGGCGGGTGAATCTTCGTGGCTTGGTCAGCACTGTTTGCAACGAGCGCTCCGCAATTACCCCCATTCGGCGGATTGAGTGCGATGTTTCCGGGCTCCCCGGGGTGATCAATGCCGATGGTAATTTGCTGACCTACGTTTTTGACAATTTGCTCGCCAATGCGGTCAAGTATTCGGGCGAGAATAGTATGGTCAAGGTTCGCGGGTCTGTCGTGGCGGGGGATGCGGTGATCTCGGTGGAGGATGCGGGGATGGGCATCCCGGCCGATGATCTGCCTCGGCTATTCGAGCCTTATTTCCGTGCCAGCAACGCTTCGGGGTTTTCCGGCAGCGGTGTCGGGCTTTATATAGTGCGAACATTCGTTACGTTACACGGCGGCAAGGTTACCGTCGACAGTACCCTTGGGCAAGGCTCGGTTTTTTCGGTGTATTTGCCGATGATCGGGGTGGAATGAAGCGGACTCCGGATGCGATTCGGGGGAAATTATAACGGGACAATAAGGGGTTGAGTATGGTGGCGGCGGTGCAGTGGCGGGTGGCGGTAACGGTGCCGGAGGCTATCGTTGAAAGATTCGCCGATGCGATTGGCGACGAGGCCGCTGCGGTCTCGACCTTCGAGCTGGAAGAGGGCGGCGATTGGCTGGTTGAAGCAACGTGGGTGGGGGAGCCCGACGCTGCGCGTCTTGCGGCCCGGGTCGCGGTGCTGGCCGGGGCGATGGGCATCGCCGAACCTGTGCTTGAGGTGGCGCCGTTGCCGCCGATCGATTGGGTCAGTCACGCCTATGAGGGGTTCCCACCGTTGCGGGCGGGGCGCTATTTCGTTTATGGATCGCATTTTGAGGGGCAATTACCTCCTGGGGCTGTGACGCTGAAAATCGATGCCGCGACTGCATTTGGTACAGGCGAGCACGGCTCCACCAGGGGTTGTCTTCTGGCCATTGATGGGCTGGCGAAACGCTGGCAAGGTCACGGTCGGCGCCGCCTCGGGCTGGTGCTGGATGTCGGCTGCGGCTCGGGTATTCTGGCGCTGGCGGCGGCCAAAACGTGGCGGGTGCCAGCGCTGGCGGTCGATCTCGATCGGGAGTCGGTGCGGGTGGCCACGGTCAACGCCCGCATCAATGGCCTAGCCCCGCTGGTGCGGACCGGTCACGCCGATGGCTATCGGGTCGGTGCCGCTCGTAAGCATCGGCCGTGCCGCTTGATTTTCGCCAACATCTTGGCGCGTCCGCTGGCTCGGCTGGCGCCGGGGCTGCGCCGCCATTTAGCTCCGGGCGGGGTTGCGGTCCTGGCCGGCTTGCTCGGGCGGCAGGAACGCTTGGTGCTGGCGGCCCACCGCGCCCAGGGGTTAACGCTGGTCCGGCGGATCAGCCTTGGCGAGTGGCGGACATTGGTTGTGGGGCGGCCGTCAAAGCGATGCTAACTCAATAAGCACGGCCCCAAAGACAAATCCACCTTATTACACAAGAGTGAGAACATCTTGACAGTCCCCGACGCGCATCTTTTTTCCGCCGTAGAGCGGGAGCGGATTAGAAACGAGTTTATGGTGCGCTTTGGCTTTGCTCGCGCGCTCGACGACGGCATGTTGTTAAAGCGCTGGGCTAGCGGCCCCCAAAAGGGGCAAATCAAACTCGGCAAGGCCGATCAGTCGATGGTCGGTCGGGGCCTGATCGAGGTCATCGACGATGGCAAGCCGTGGCCGGTCGCCCAGTTTACCGCGTTGGGTATGCGGGCGCTTCAGGCTTTGGCGGCCGATCAACGCCAGCTCGACCCGACGCGATTCGCTCACTTGCTCGCGGATATCGCACGGCTCCATAGCGAGCGAGTCTCGCTCAGTGACTAGTGGGCAGCATCCGTTAAATTGCATGGTAAAAGTCCGGGTTTCCAAAGGCCGCCGGCCTTTGGAAACCGTTAACCCAGCAAGTTAACTGACGCGCTCCACTAGCCGAGCGAAGCTCGCTCAGTGAATCGCGAGCGAGGTCCATTGATTTTCGCTCGCGCTCTCATCGTCCGCCGTTTCGTGACAGCGCAAGGCGCACCGGATTTCGCCCCAAGCCGGAGCCCCGCCCACGGCCTCGATCAGGCGCTCGGTCATTAGCTGCGTCGCCAGGGTCAGCGCGGTGTTGCCGGGAAAGAAGGCGTTGATGGTGAGGCACGTCATCGCCGCGTCTTCGAAAATCGAGGTCGCGCGGGACACCCCAACGCCGGGCGGAGGCAGCCCCACAGGCTTCGTGCCGAACGTCTCGAGGGACCGCGCCATAATTTGATCGTGAATGCTGTCGTTGACCGAGCAGGCGGCGGCATAGCCCGCCTGGGCGCTAACGACGGTGCGGATGCGCCGCAACCCCGCCAGAAGGCCATGGGCAACGTCGCCCCGTCCAGCCCCCCTGGCCGCGCGGTCCACGGACGATGCGATCACGGTGTTGATCATCGATTGAAGCTGGTTCATCAGGGCATCCTCCCCCGGGAGCGATGTCCCCGCCGTCAGCCGTAGCCCGACACCCGGCCACCTGCCGACGAGGTTGCGTTCTGCCGCACTCCCGGCTTCTGCAAGAGCCGCCATATAAGGGCGTCACCCTCGCGCTTTAAGTGGGCATTGCCCCGTGGGGGTTCAATCTTTCTTTCAGCATCCCCGCAGACCAATCCCCGCCGGAGGGCCAGCCGAGACGATCGGAGCGGGGAGATCAAAGCGGGGGAGGCGGGCCGTTGCTGTGCCGGAGCGGCTATGCGCTTTTTAGGCGAAAAGCTTCAGGCCCACGCGCCCCCGATTGGATCAGGGGCTCTCAAACGAGGCGCTGGGAGATTGCTCGTGGCCGCCAACATCGCGGTGATGATGGACGCGGGCGATCATCGGCGAAAGATCTTGAAGCTCAATAAAGTTATCCGCCTGACGCCGTAACTCATCGGCAACCATGGACGGCTGCGACCTTACCGTGCTCACAACGCTCACGCGCACACCTTTGCGTTGTACAGCCTCGACCAAGCGGCGGAAATCGCCATCGCCGGAAAACAGCAGGATATGATCAACATGCTCGGCCATTTCCATAACATCAATGGCCAATTCTATGTCCATGTTACCCTTGATCTTGCGCCGGCCCGATGCGTCAGTGAACTCTTTTGTCTGTTTGGTGACCATAGTGTAACCGTTATAATCGAGCCAATCAACCAAAGGTCTGATCGGTGAATACTCTTGGTCTTCGACTAAAGCGGTGTAATAGAAGGCGCGAACCAGTCGGCCTTTGGATGCAAACATATCAAGTAAGCGCTTGTAGTCGATATCAAATCCGAGGGCTCGCGCCGCAGCGTAAAGATTTGCCCCATCGATGAACATTGCCAAACGTTCTTCTTGGTAGAATATCATGGTGTGTGCCTTCTTCAAAAAATTTGTTGCTACGCTATCCACTTTAGCAACCGATTGGAGTCGCCAATCGCTATCGCCCCGACCAAGGGCCCTAGCGTCTCATAGACATAGAATAATAAAACCCCGAGGGCAAGCGGTCCGAATACAGACCGCCAATGATCTTTCCGATTGTCGATGATCCTTCCTGAATGCCGGTGGTGGCGAGACCTGTCTCATCCGCCCCGGCAGCTCAGGCCGCCCGCAATCGCCATGCGGGGAAAATCAGCGTGACTGCGGTGCCATGATCGGGTTCGCT
>CAIZDL010000117.1 GCA_903931735.1 uncultured Rhodospirillales bacterium | reverse complement strand
TGCTCCGGCGGCCCCGGTGCGGGTTCGGCCCGCTTTGGCGAGAAGGGCAGCGCCCTCACTGGCCCGGGGTCCGGTGACGACTCCGCCCTCGAGTTTTGCCAAGATCGATGAAGGCGGCGCCGGGCAGGCGATTTCCCTCACCACGACCAAGGTTCGGCAGCTCACCATGCCGGTGGATGTCCGCGATGTGGTGTTGGCCGATCCCACGGTTGCCGATGTTTTGATCAAGACCCCCCGGTTGATTTATCTGGTCGGGAACAAGGTTGGCGATACCAACGCTGTTTTTCTCGACGCCGCCGGGCGCCAGGTTTTGAAGCTGGATATTCGGGTCGACCGCGATCTTGCCGCCCTGCGCAGTGCCCTGCGCCAATTGGTGCCGGGAACGGATATTAAGGTGGCGGCGCTTGGCTCCGATTTGGTGATGAGCGGCGACGTTCCTTCGGCCGTGAGTGCGGAGCAGGCGCGTCAGCTTGCCCGGCGGTTCGTCGAAAAAGACGAAAGCCTCGTCAACATGATGAAGATCACCGGCTCTCAGCAGGTGGTGATCAGGGTCAAAGTGGCCGAGTTGGAGCGCAAGGTCACCAAACAGCTTGGCGTCGATTTTCTCTCGAACCATGGCGTTGATTATTTGGCGCGGGGAAACACTCGGGCAACCTTGGGAACGGGTGGGGCGCGAAACATCACCACTTCGGCATCGCTTGCGGTGAATGCGGCCGGGATCTTTTCAAAACCCTTTGCGGTGGGTAAAATTTTGTTTGGGGGCTTTCTCACCACCATCGAGGCGCTCGAACAAAATCAGTTGCTCAAAATATTGGCCGAACCCAATCTCACCGCGCTTTCGGGGGAGCCCGCGAACTTTTTGGCCGGCGGCGAGTTCCCGGCGGCGTCTGGCGTGGATTCGAACGGCAATCCGACCATCACCTATAAGTCGTTTGGCGTCAGCTTGGCGTTTACGCCGGTCGTGCTGGCAAATGGCCGGATCAGCCTGCGGATCAGCACCGAGGTCAGCGAATTGACCGACGAGGGCTCGATCACCGTCGGCACCTGGGTCATGCCGGGCCTCGCGGTGCGCCGGGCGCAAACCACGGTCGAGATCCCAAGCGGCGGCAGTCTCATGCTGGGCGGTTTGTTGCGGAACGACGTGGCCAACAAGGCGCAGGGGGTTCCGGGGCTGAAGGATATTCCGGTGCTGGGGGCGTTGTTCCGGAGTAATGATTTTTTGCGGGGCGAAACCGAGTTGGTGGTTATCGCGACGCCCTATATCGTGCGTCCGACCGATCCGGCGGGCCTCGCCGCCCCCACCGATGGGTTCGCGCCGGCAAGCGACTTGGACATGTATTTCATGAATGGCCTTTATGCCCGCTATGGCGCCGGCAAGCCGCCGGAGATGCCGGGTCGGTTCGGCGGCTATATCGTGCGATGAGGGGAAGGATACCGGCATGGGCGGCATAAGCGGGCGGTGGGGGGCTCAATGGGTGGTGACGCTGACGCCGGGGGTGGTTTCGCTGGCGCTGGCGGTGGCCGGTTGCTCCACGGCCGAGCCCGGCGCTTTTCCGCAACCGCCCTCGGCCAAAATTGCGGTGGCCGAAGTTGCTGCCAATTTGAGCCTGCCGTTATCGGGGAGCGGCGGCATTCTTTCCGCCAACGATCGCGCCCGGGCCAGCGCTTTTCTTGATGCGTACCGCGATGGCGGGCGGGGGCCGATGCTGGCGGTGATTACCCAGCCCGACCGGGCGAGCGCCAATCGGGCGGCTGCGATGCTTCTTGCCCTGGCGGCCTCGCGTGGGGTTTCCACCGACGCGCTGGTGGTTTCCAGCGCTATTGGCGCCGGCAAAACCGTATCGCTCCATTACACCGATTTCGTGGCGAAGGCTCCGGGGTGCGCCCCCGAGATTGCGCTCAGTTTCAACCCGACCCAGGCGGTTTCGGGGAATTTTGGCTGCTCGCTGGAGGGCAACATCGCGGCCATGGTCGCTCACCCGGCCGATCTGCGCGGGCCGGCGGTCGAGGTTGCGGCGGACAGCACCCGCGCCAGTCGCACGCTCGGGCTCTATCAGACCGGGAAGGCCACTCAGGCCGAGGTCAACCGCAACGACTCTCTTCAGCTCAGCTCCGTCGGCGCGACCAAGTAACGGGACTGGAGAGAAACCACCATGCTTCGCCAAAACGTCCACGCCTTCGTTTCCTCCGCGCTTGCCGGCGATTTGGTGGACCAGGCGTTTGGCGACCGCCGGCTGTTCAAGTTGGAGTTGACGCGGTTCCCGGGCAGCCTTGCCGAGGCGGTGGTGCGTTATGGGTCTGAGGCATCGCCACCGCTGCTGATCCTTGAAGCGGTGGCCCCGCCCGAGCGCCTGATTGCCGAGTTGGAGGCGCTGGCCGATGTGTGTGTCGGCGGCACCAACCTGATTATGCTGGGCTCGGTCAATGATGTTGGGCTCTATCGGGCACTGTTGCGGCGGGGCGTCGCCGATTATCTGGTTATTCCCACCGACCCGGTGCGGCTGATCGAGGCCGTGCTGGATTTATATCGCGACCCGGAAAAGCAGGTCGAAGGCCAGATCGTGGCCTTTATCGGGGCGCGCGGTGGCTGCGGGTCTTCGACGGTGGCGGCCAACGTTGCGTGGGGAATGGCCCGGCACAATGTTGGCGACGTGGTTTTGCTGGATCTCGATTTGGCGTTCGGCGGGGCTGATCTTGCGTTCAACCAAGAGATCGGCCACGGCATTCAGGCGGTGCTGGCCGACCCCGAGCGCATCGACGAGCAGTTTCTTGGCCGCTTTACCACCAAGTATGGCGATAAGCTGCATTTGCTGCCGGGGCCGGGCACCCTTGAAACCGAGGCGCCGATCACCGGCACCGCCCTTGAAACCACGCTGGCGGCGTTGCGTCAGCAGGCCCGCTTTATCGTGCTGGATCTGCCCCGCCACTGGACCGATTGGGTCCGCCACACCCTTCATACCGCCGATCAGGTGGTGGTGACCGCCCAGCCCGATCTTTTGTCGGTGCGCAACGGCCGCAACCTGATTGATTTTCTGGCGGCCCGGCGCCGGCTCGATAAGCCGCCATTTTTGGTTTTGAACCGGGTTGGGGCGGCAAAACGAGGCGAGGTTGGGGTCAAGGAGTTTGCCGAAACCATTGGTCTTGCGCCAACGGTGGTGATTCAAGAGGATTTGGGCACCTTTGCCCAGGCCACCGCAGCCGGCCGCATGGTTGAGGAAATCAGCGCCCGTGCCCGTTCGGTCGAGGCGTTTCAGGCGTTGGTGTCGCGCATTTGCGGGTCTTCGGGTAAGCCCGCACCATCGGCCAAACCGGGTGGCGACTGGTTGAAGCGGCTGATCGCGAAGAAGTAGGGCCAGGGTTTAGCCGGCACTTTTCTCGATCCGCTCCATGTCGTCGTCGGAAAGGCCGAGATGGTGGCCGATTTCGTGAATCAGCACATGGCGCACGATGTCGGCCAGGGCCTCCCCGGTTTCACACCAATAGTCCAAAATCGGCCGGCGATAGAGGAAGATCAGGTCAAGGCCGGTGCGCTCGTCGTGAACGCTTTGGTGGGCGAGATCGATGCCCTGATAAAGCCCAAGGATGTCAAACTCAGACTCCAGGTCCATCTCGGTGATGGTTTCCTCGTCGGGGAAATCCTCCACCCGCAGGGCGATGCCGCCGAGCGGCTCCAGGAAATCTTTTGGTAGCGAGGCCAGTGCTTGGTCTGCGAGCGCGTCGAGATCGGCCAGCGTTGGCGCGGTGGTGAAGGCGGGCGTGGTCATAGGCTGGCCTGCTGGGTTGCGATGACCTTTCGAAAGGCCTCAACGATGGCGGGGTCGAAGCGCCGTCCGGCCAGCGCCCGGATTTCGGTGGTTGCGGCCTCGCGGCTTAGCGCGGGGCGGTACGGGCGGTCGGAGATCATGGCGTCGTAGCTGTCGGCCACCGCGACGATGCGGGCAGCGAGCGGGATTTGTTCGCCGGCCAGTCGTTCGGGATAGCCGGTGCCATCAAAATTCTCATGATGAGAGCGGGCAATGATGGCGCCGAGTCCAAGGTAATTCAGCCCCTCGATCGCCTGCCCGGCTCCGCCCAGAATTTTGCTGCCCGAAAGCGTGTGGCTCTGCATTATCTGCCGTTCGGGCTCGGTAAGCGGCCCCGGCTTTGAAAGAATCCCCTCAGGCACGGCGATGTTCCCCAGGTCGTGGAGGACCGAGGCCATTCCGATCAGCCCTAAAAACGGCTCGTCGATGATGTGGCGGAACAGGGGTTGTTGATAGAGGCACCGGGCGATGCCCTCGGCCAGTGTGGCGAGCCGCCTTTGGCGGCCGGGGTGGCCCAAATCTCCGGCCTTGGCGGTGGTGTCGAGGTGGGCGGCGTTGCCGAGGTTTGCCAGCGTGGCCACCGTGGCTTCTTGGGCGCTCAGCGCTTGCTCGTAGCTGTAAATATTCTCAAACCCGACGGAAATCTTGTCGCAAAACAGCTCGATAAGGTTCTGGTCCAGGGCATCCAGCGGCCGGTCGGAGCTGAGATAGACCACGTTTTCGCGGTCCCCCGAGGTGTGAATGTAAATTGCGGCGTATGCGGGGTCAAAAATGTTCTGTCGGTTTAGCAGGCAGCGGCGGACTTCTTCTGCGACCCTGGGCTCGACATGGGCATCGAGCGGTTCGTTGATCAATTGCCCAAAACGCCCGGAGCCGGCCAAAACATACAGCCCGTCCCGGTCGGCCCGGCGAATGTCGCCGCGCTGGACGCACAAAATCGCATCGGGTCCGGCGCCGACAATTGCGCTGAGTTGGGTGAGCACACCCGCCGCGAACAGCTTCATCGACCGGATCTTTGACAGCGAACTCGCGGCCTCGATAATTTTTTCCAGGCCCCGCCGGTTGATCTCGATGGTGGTCAGGTCTTCATAGGAGCGCAGCGCCGCCACCATGCACGTAAAAAGTTGCTGGGCGGTGAGCTGAGTTTTGGATTTGTAATCGTTGATATCGTAGTCGAGAATAACGCTGCGCTCGGGGGCCTGCCCCGGCTGTCCGGTGCGCAGGATAATGCGGATGTGCCGGTTCTTCATCACGTCGAGGATGTGGCGGACCAACCGCAGCCCGGCGTCTTCGGTCTCCATCACCACATCGAGCAGAATGACCGCGATATCCGATTCCCGCTCCAGAATCTCGATCGCCTCGGCTGCGGAATAGGCACTGAAAAACTGGGGCGCCCGGCCCTTGAAACAAAAATCGGCCAACACCAGCCGGGTGATGGAATGAACTTCCCGCTCGTCGTCGACCACCAGCATTTTCCACCGCAGCGCCGAGGGCATCGCTTTGGGGGTCTCAACGACACCCTCTTCCTCAAACATCAGATCGTCGTCATCACAGGTCATGGCGGGATGGCGCTTTCTTGTGTTGGCCGGGGCGGTGGGTGCTCTATCTTCTCCGCTTGAATGGGCGGCTTGGCAAGTCCGAAACCGCCCCCCTGCCGGAGTTATGCCAGATTTCGACCAAACTGTGGCCGAACCTTAATCGGTATCCGGGTGGTCCTGGGGCTTGGTGGGTTGGCCCAGTCGCCGCCGCGCTTCTTCATGAATCGAGTCGGTAAGATCGGGGTGGCGGGCCGCCAATTCGCGAAAATCGGCAATATCGAGGCGCAGCAATTGGGTGGTTTTGGTCGCGATGGTGGTTGCGGTTCGGGGCGCACCGGTAATCAGTGCCAACTCGCCAAAAAAGGCGCCATCGGTGAGGCGGGGCGCTGCGCCGGGCAGTTTCACTTCCACCTCTCCCTGGACGATGAAGAACATGCAGTCGCCGGGGTCGCCCTTGCGCACGATGGTTGCGCCGGCGTCGACCTCGCGCGGTCGCAGCTTTTGCGCCACTTCCGAGATTACGGCGGCGCCGATATCGTGGAACATCGGTACGCGCGCCACCAGATCCCAGGTGCGTAAAAACGCCCGTCGCCGCATTTCCTGCGAAAAGCCGGTGGCGAGAATACCGGCCCAAAGCGCAAAGACCATGATGCCGGACATCATCACGAGGCCGCCCAGCACCCGCCCAGCTCCGGTTGCGGGCGTTACGTCGCCGTAGCCGGTGGTGGTCAGCGTGGTTATTGCCCACCACAGGGCTTTGGGCATTGTGCCAAACGCTTCAGGCTGGGCGTGTCGTTCCAGCAGGTAGCCAAGCACCGAGGCGCACAGCAGCATCACCATGAAGGCGAAGAGCACGCCGATGAGTGGTTCCGCCTCTAGCTGGATCACGCGGCCAAGCACGGCTAACCCCTGGGAATAGCGGGCAAGTTTGAGCACCCACACCACTCCGAACAGGTCCGCGTCTGCCAGCGGGACCCCAGCCAGCAGCGCCGCCGGGATCAGCCATGCGCCGAGAAAATCAACCGTGCCCCGCCGGGAGCGGAGCCAGTTCAGCCGCTTGTGCTTGGCGGAAAGGCTGGTGTTGCTCGTCTGGTCGGGCACGACCCACAGCCGCACCAAAAATTCCGTTATGAAACAGGCCAGCGGCACATCGACCAACACCATCCCATTGAGGGCAAGGGTTTGGTCGCCCACCAGAACCACCCCAAATACGCCCCAGATGATCAGCGCGATATTCATTCGGCGCACCACCCGCGCTTCGGGTGTTGGCGCCTCGGGATGGGTAAGCCGGGCGAGCAGCGCCCGAAGCCGCAAATACCGGCTTCGGGGGGGATCGGGAAGGGTTGCCTCGGGGATCATGGTTGGAGGATACCTCGCCTGGGGCTTTGCGTGCAATTGGGGCTTTGGGAAATGGGCCGCCGGTTGCTACCCTGGAGACCCGAACCGAGCCCGAGAGGTTTTTGCCGTGTCCCGCACGCTGTCGTCTGAGGCTGGCCCCTTGAACCGGCGCGGCTTTCCCGTTTCGTGGGAAGAGCTGCACCGCACGGCGCGTGCGCTGGCGTGGCGCTTGCTCGAGCTTGGACCGTGGATTGGCATTGTCGCAATCTCCCGGGGCGGGCTGGTGCCGGCGGCGATTATCGCCCGAGAGCTGGATATTCGGCTGGTCGATACCGTTTGTCTTGCCAGTTACGACCACCAAACTCAAACCGAGCCGCGCATTCTCAAGGGGTTGGCGGGGGATGGGGCCGGTTGGCTGATTATCGACGATTTGGTTGATACCGGGCGGACGGCGGAGGTGGTGCGGCGGATGCTGCCCAAGGCACATTTCGCCACGGTTTACGCCAAGCCCGCCGGGCGGCCGCTGGTCGATACCTTTGTGACCGAGGTTAGCCAGAACACGTGGATTTACTTTCCGTGGGATATCGAGCCGCAATTCACGGTGCCAATTATCGAACAGCACCGGGGGCGATAGGTGGGGCGGCAGCGTTGGGTTATGACTTAATCGGCACCAGGGTGAGGCGGATTATGATTTATTTTCCGGGGCGGTCTTTTCGTGTCCTTCTCGCGATTTTGCTGGTTTTTCTTGGTGTTAGTGGGGCCGCCGTCGCGGCGGTTCCCGATACCATGCAGGCGGTTCCCCCGCCCGAGGCAGCGCCGAGTGAGCCGGTGAAGGTCAAGGTGGGGATTTTCATCACTGAGCTTTATGACCTTGATATGTCCAAGCGGGCCGTGAGTATGAATTTCTGGGCGTGGTATCTGCACCCCGACAAGGCTTATAAGCCGCTCGATACGGTGGAGGTTGTTAATGCCAAAGCCACTTCGATCAAGTTTTCATCCGTTACGTCAAAGGATGATGTTCCGTGGGAGGGCGGGAAGAAACAAATATTTTGGGATCAGGGAAAATACTCGGTAACCGCTTTTCAAGACTGGGATGTTACGAATTTCCCCTTCGATCGCCAAATTTTGCATATTCAGATGGAAGACGGGCAGAACGACTCAACGCAAACAATATTTGTTGCCGATGTCGATAACAGCAAAATTAGCGATACAGTCCTGGTGCCGGGTTGGACGATCGAGTCGTTTAAGATAAAATCGCGGGATTCGGTTTATAAAACCACGTATGGTGACCCAACCCTTCAAGGGAGCAGCACTTATTCCCGGGTCTCGGCGGCGATTACCGTTCGGCGGGAGGGCGTGCGACTCCTCGGCAGCATGTTTATCGGTTTCTTCGTCGCCTTTTGCCTCACGTGCCTGACTTATTTCCTTGATACGGATTGGATGGCCGGCTCCCGAGTCGGCATGTGCGGGGGCGCGATTTTCGCCTCGGTCGGCAACAAGTATGTGGTCGACAGTTACTTGCCGCCGGTTTCCAACTTCACCCTTGCCGATGCCATTGAGGCCTCGACCTTCGCGGCAATCATTTTCTCGATTCTGGTCGTGGTGGTGGTCAAGGCGATCAAGGAAAAGCGGCCAAAAACGGCCAACTGGGTCAACAACGCTGGCTTTATGATGAATTGTTTCGGCTATCTCGCGTTTAACGGTTTCATGATCGCGCGGGCAGCGGGGTAGCGGAGAATACCGGGCACAAAAAAGGCCGGGGACCCTTGGGGTACCCGGCCTTTTTTACGGTCAGCGACGATCACTCTCCCGACAGCCGATTTTAGCCCCGGCGGCGAACGATCATCTTCTTGATTTCCACAATCGCCGCCGCAGGGTTGAGGCCCTTGGGGCAGGTGTGGGTGCAGTTCATGATTTGGTGGCAGCGATAGAGGCGGAACGGGTCCTCCAACGCATCGAGACGCTCGCCCTTCATTTCGTCGCGCGAGTCGGCGAGCCAGCGATAAGCTTGCAACAAAATCGCCGGGCCGAGGTAGCGCTCGGGGTTCCACCAATAGCTGGGGCAACTCGTGGCGCAGCAGAAGCACAAGATGCACTCATAGAGGCCGTCGAGCTTGGCCCGGTCCTCGGGTGACTGCAACCGCTCTTTGGGCGGGTTGGGCGACTGTGTTTGCAGCCACGGCTGAATGGTGGCGAGCTGGGCATAAAGCAGGTTGAGGTCGGGAACCAAGTCCTTGACCACCGGCATATGCGGCAGCGGGTAGATGTTAACGTCGCCCTTGATCTCTTCAATCGGCTTGGTACACGCCAGGGTGTTCAAGCCGTCGATATTCATGGCGCAAGACCCGCAAATGCCTTCACGGCAAGAGCGGCGGAAGGTCAGGGTGCTGTCAACGTCGTTCTTGATATGAAGCAGAGCGTCGAGCACCATCGGCCCAAACGCATCGAGGCTAACCTCGAATTCGTCGAGCCGTGGGTTCTGTTTGTCCTCGGGGTTCCAGCGATAGACTTTGAACACGCGCTTATTTTTACCGTCGCGAGCGTTCGAAACCTTCTTGCCGGGCCGCACCGTGGAATTGGCTGGCAGGGTGAATTCGACCATCTTCGTTCGTCCTCAACCTTTCGGGGGCCGTCGCCCGGCCCGGAATGACTGTCGCGGATGCGCCGGAAAAACGCGCGTCAATAGACGCGCGCCTTGGGAGCTACGACCTGAACCTCGTCGGTTAACGTGTAGAGGTGGACCGGACGATCGCTCAGCGTCACCACACCTTCGTCGGTGATCTGGGCCAAGCTGTGCTTCATCCAGTTTTGGTCATCGCGGTTGGGGTAATCCTCCCGGGCCTGGGCGCCCCGGCTCTCGGTGCGATTGAGAGCGCAGGTCATGGTCGCCATGGCCTGGAAAGTAAGGTTATCCAGCTCGATCGCCTCGACCAGATCGGAATTCCAGACCAAGCTGCGGTCTTCGATCTTGAGGTCGGCCTTCTTGGCCCAAACACCCTCGAGCAGCTTGACGCCTTGGGCGAGGACTTCGCCGGTCCGGTACACCGGGGCGTAGTTCTGCATCGTCCGCTGCATTTCGACTCGCAGCGAAGACACCGTGGTGCCGCCCTTGGCGTGACGCAACCGGTCCAGCCGCTCCAAGCCACGGTCGGCGGCGTCGGCGGGCAGTTCCTTGGCGGACGAGCCCTTCTGGATCAATTCTGCGCAGCGAATCGCGGCGGCTCGGCCAAACACCACCAGATCGAGCAACGAGTTGGAGCCAAGACGGTTGCCGCCATGGACCGACACGCACGCCGCCTCGCCCACCGCCATCAGGCCGGGAACGATGGCGTCGGGGTTGTCCTTGGTCGGCCGGATGACTTCGCAGCGAACATTGGTCGGCACGCCGCCCATGTTGTAATGCGCGGTCGGGATCACCGGGATCGGCTCCTTGGTGACATCGACGTTGGCGAACACCTTCGAGCTTTCCGCGATGCCTGGCAGGCGCTCGTGGATGATCTTGGGGTCGAGATGCTCCAAATGCAGATGGATGTGGTCTTTGTGCGCGCCGACGCCGCGGCCTTCGCGAATTTCCACCGTCATCGAGCGGCTCACCACGTCGCGGGACGCCAAGTCCTTGGCCGACGGGGCATAGCGCTCCATGAAGCGTTCGCCGTTAGAGTTGGTGAGGTAGCCGCCCTCGCCGCGCACGCCTTCGGTGATCAGGCAGCCCGCACCATAGATGCCGGTCGGGTGGAATTGCACAAACTCCATGTCCTGGAGTGGCAAGCCAGCCCGCGCCGCCATGCCGTTGCCGTCGCCGGTGCAGGTATGGGCCGAGGTGCAGGAGAAATACGCGCGGCCATACCCGCCGGTGGCCAGAATGACCTGCTGGGCGCGGAAGTTATGAATCGAGCCGTCGTCGAGATTCCAGGCCACGACTCCGCGGCACGCGCCGCTTGAATCCATGATCAGGTCGAGCACGATGTACTCGATGTAGAACTCGGCGTCGTAGCGCAGCGATTGCTGATAGAGCGTGTGCAGCATCGCGTGGCCGGTGCGGTCGGCAGCGGCGCAGGTGCGATAAGCGGTGCCCTCGCCAAAGCGGGTGGTCATGCCGCCAAACGCGCGCTGATAGATCTTGCCCTCGGCGGTACGGCTGAACGGCAGGCCGTAATGCTCAAGCTCAATGATCGCCTCGGGCGCGCTTTTGCACATGTACTCGATGGCGTCCTGGTCGCCCAGCCAGTCCGACCCCTTAACGGTGTCGTACATGTGCCAGCGCCAATCGTCCTCGCCCATGTTGCCGAGCGCGGCGGAGATGCCACCCTGAGCCGCCACGGTGTGGCTGCGGGTTGGGAATACTTTGGTGATGCACGCCGTCTTCAAGCCGCGCTCGACGCACCCGAAGGTGGCGCGCAGACCGGCGCCGCCAGCGCCGACGACAACGACGTCATACTTGTGTTCGATGATCGGATAGGCGTTCGCCATGATCGTTCCCTCAGCCTCCCAGAGCGAGCTTCAACACAGACACGGTGCAGGTGATGGCACCGAGCGCGCCGACGAACTTTACCGCCATGATGGTGGCAACTTTCGCACACTTGCAGTGTATGTAATCTTCAAAAATGACTTCCATCCCCGACACAGCGTGATGGAACATCACCAGCACCAGCGCGATCATCAGCGCGGCATTGCAGGGCGACGACAGCCACATCTTGACCGTGACGTAGCTGGCCCCGGCCATGCTTGCCACCGAGAAGATGAACCACAGGCTGAGCGGCAGCAGCGCCGCCGAGGTCATGCGCTGAACCCACCAATGTTCAGTGCCGGTATGAGAGGCCCCGAGGCCGCGAGCGCGGGCAAGATCGGTGACCAACGATGGTCCGTGTTTACTCGACATGGAGACAATCCTCAGTGCACGCCAAGCGCGATTAAGCCAATGACCCAGGTGATCCCGGTCGCCCCGAGTGCGAACACCGCAGCCGTCCATCCAGCGCGAAGCGCGCCCTCATTGCTGAGGAACAGGCCCATGTCGAAGCAGAGGTGACGCAGGCCGGTGCCGAAATGGTAAAACAGGCTGAAGGTCCAGCCGAGAAGCGCGAGCTTGCCGATGAGGGTCCCGAGCAACCACTGAACCCGGGCGAAGGAATCGGGTCCCGTTGCGGCGGCGACCAGCCACCACGTCATGAGAACCAAGCCAACGGTCAGCGCAAAACCGGTGATACGGTGAAGACCGGACATGATCATGCCCGGGTGCATTTTGTAGATCGATAGATGAGGAGAGAGCGGCCGACTGCTGCTTTGTGCCATGGGGTTGTCCTCGATTTTCTGCCGCCGACGCGGCCAGCGTAAGGTCCCGCAAACCGGGGGAAGGTTGCTGGAGAGGAATCTCGCCGAACGACGCTGGCTTACCGCGCCGCACGCCCCAAGTCAACGCCCGCCACCGCGCGTCTGGGTCCCGGCCCCACAGATTGTGGGGTTTTGCCGTTGTCAGGACCGGCGAGGCGCCGATTGGGGGTGGTTGGGGCCGGTTGGGGCGAGGTTTCCTCGCGCGAGGCCCGCGACTCCGGAAAATTTATTTTTGAAATTTTGCTCCCCGAATTGTCGTTTGCGTTAAATTTAAATCAGAGCGGGCCGGCAAGGTCGGCGGGACGATCACGAGCGAACTAAGGGAGATCTCTTATGGCGATGGAAACTCCGGTGTGCGCGTTCGGTTGGCGGGCGGTTGATTTCAGCTTGCCGGGGACGGATGGCAAGAGCTGGACTCTGGCCGATGTGCGCGGGCCGCGCGGCACGCTGGTCATGTTTATTTGCAATCACTGTCCCTATGTTAAGGCGGTGATCAGGCCGTTGGTGGCCGATGTGGCGGCGCTTGGCGCGCTGGGCATTGGGGCGGTGGCGATCATGAGCAACGACACCCTGGCCTATCCCGAGGACGGATTCGATGCCATGACGCGGCTCGCGGTGGAGCAACGTTTTGGTTTTCCCTATCTTTACGATGAGAGCCAAGCGGTGGCGCGGGCTTATGGGGCGGTTTGCACCCCGGATTTTTTTGGCTTCGATGCCGATCTTGGCCTTCAATATCGGGGCCGGCTGGATTCCAGCGGGCGCCAGGGCCAACCCGGGGCGCGGCGGGAGTTGCTGGAGGCGATGACCGAGATTGCGCTCACCGGCCACGGCCCAAAGGCCCAAACGCCGAGCATGGGGTGCTCGATTAAGTGGAAGGGTTCGGGGGCTTGATGAAAGGGCGTCCTTGACCGGGCGCGGTCTGGTCTGCTATCGCCCATGATCGCTGGGCCGGGAAGGCCGGCTCGCCACGGGTGGCAGCGGACAGATCATGGCCGACATATTTCAAGAAGTTGAGGAAGACCTTCGCCGAGACCGTTATGAACGGCTCGCGAAGAAATATGGCGGCTACATTATCGCCGGGTTGTTGGCGATTGTGCTCGTCACCGCCGGCTATGTGCTGTGGAAAAATTGGCGTGTCGCCCGGCAGCAATCCGCAACGCTGGAGTTGGCGGAGGCGGTGGATAGCGCCGGCCCGGCCGTTGCCTCGGTTGCTGCCATTCCCGCGCTCGATATGGTGGTGCATGGCGCGCCTGCCGGTCCCGCCGCGCTGGCGCGGTTCTATCAGGCCGGTGTCAAGGCCCGGTCCGGTGATGGGGCTGGCGCAATCGCGGTTTATGACACGCTGGCGGCGGACGGGGCGCTGGCGGCGGTCTATCGCGATCTGGCGGCGTTGCTATCGGTGCAGCAGCAGGTGATTAGCGGCGATCCTAAAGAGCTTTCGCAGCGGTTGGCGCGGTTGACGGGGGAAGCCAGCCCGTGGCGCTTTTCTGCTCGCGAGCTTGATGGTCTCCTCGCCAGCCGGGCGGGCGATAAGGCCCGGGCCAAAACGGTGTTTCAACAGCTTGCGGATGACAGGGGCGCTCCCGCCGCGTTGCGGGCCAGAGCCGCCGAACTCGCCGCCTTTTTCGACAAGGCGTCATGATGCAGCAGGATCGGTCTCCGCGTTCGCATGGGTTTCTGCACTGGGCCGGGTTTGCCCCGACAGCGACGGTGCTGGCGCTCGTTTTGGCTGGCGCGTCGCTGGGTGGGTGCGACAGCATTTTGAGCGGCAGCGAAAAAAAGAAGCTGCCCGGCGAGCGCATCTCGGTGCTCCAGCTCGATGCCCGGGCGTTGCCCGACGCCACGCTCGCGGGCAGTTTGGTGGCGGTTCCGCCCGCCGTTGCCAATAGCGCGTGGCCCCAGGCCGGGGGAAACCCCGATCACGCCATGGGCAATCTGGCGCTGCCGGGCAATATCGAGGAAGTTTGGCACCGGAGCATCGGTTCGGGGTCGGGCCGGATGCGGCTGGTCAGCACGCCCGTGGTGGCCGAAGGGCGCGTTTTCACCCTGGATTCGGCCTCACGCGTGACCGCCGTTACCACCTCCGACGGTCAGGAGCAGTGGCGGACCGACCTGAAACCTGAAGAGACTCGGGGCAGCTCGTTTGGCGGCGGCATCGCGGTTGGGGAGGGGTTGTTGTTTGCGGCCACCGGTTATGCCGAAGTGGTTGCGCTTAACCCGGCCGATGGCACCATCGTTTGGCGCAAACACATTTCAGCGCCCGCGCGGGGCGCTCCCACCGTGGTCAAGGGGCGGGTGGTCGCGCAGACCATCGACAACCAAACCACGGCGATGGTCGCCCGTACCGGCGAGGTGGAGTGGAGCCATACCGGCATTCTGGAGCCCGCCGGGCTGGTAGGCTCGGTGAGTGTGGCCGCCGATGCCACCACCGTGGTCGCAACCTATTCGTCGGGCGAGGTTACCGCCATCCGGGTCGAGAACGGCCGCCCGTTGTGGCAGGATAACTTGGCGTCGACCCGTCGGGCCGGGGCGCTGGCCAGCCTTGCCGATATTCGCGGCCTGCCGGTGATCGATCGCGGGCTGGTGTTCGTGGTCAGCCATAGCGGCCGCACCGTTGCCATTGATGAGCGCACCGGCGCCCGGGTTTGGGAGGCGGAGGTGGGCGGCGTCAACACGCCGTGGCCCGCCGGTGATCATGTGTTTGTGATGAGCAACGACTCGGAGCTGGTGGCCCTGCAACGGGATACCGGCCATATCCGCTGGGCCAAGGCGCTCGATCGCTTCGAGGACCCGGCCGATAAAACATCCACTCCGATGGTCTGGGCGGGTCCGGTTTTGGCGGGGGATCGGTTGTGGCTGATCGGCTCGAAAAAGCAGATGATCGCCCTTTCTCCCACCAGCGGTGATATCGTCGCTACCGTTAAGCTGCGCGGCCGGAGCTATCTTGCGCCGGTTGTGGCCGACGGCACTCTTTACGTTCTGACCGATGGCGGTGATCTCGTCGCCTATCGCTGAACCTCGCGGATACCCCCTAAGTGCCTTTAACTGTTGCGATCGTCGGGCGCCCCAATGTGGGCAAGTCTACCCTTTTCAACCGGCTGGTCGGCCGGCGGCTCGCGCTTGTGGATGATACGCCCGGCGTCACCCGGGACTGGCGGGCGGCCGATGCCCGGGTGGGCGGCCTCAGCTTTGTGGTGGTCGATACCGCCGGCCTGGAGGAAGCCTTCGACGACAGTCTGGAAGCGCGGATGCGCCGGCAGACCGAGCGGGCGGTTGAAGCTGCCGACGTGGTGCTGCTGGTGATCGACGCCCGCGCCGGCCTCACCCCGCTTGACCGCCACTTTGCCCAGTGGTTGCGCCGGGCCGGCACCCCGGTGGTGGTCATTGCCAATAAGTGCGAGGGGCGGGCCGGCACGCCCGGCTTGCTGGAGTGTTTTGAGCTGGGGCTGGGCGATCCGATCCAGTTTTCGGCCGAACACGGCGAGGGATTGGCAGATTTGATCGAGGCGCTGCTGCCGTTTGCGCCCGACGAATCCGAGGCTGCGCCGGAGCCGGCGGCCTCGTTTGAGCCGAACACCGCCGGTATCGAGTTTGTCCCCCCCGGCGAGGCGCCGGAGGAGGCCGAAGAGGAACCGCCGGAAGACCTGACCCGGCCGCTTAACCTTGCCATCGTCGGGCGGCCCAATGTCGGCAAATCGACATTGCTGAACAGCTTGATCGAGGAAGACCGGGTGTTGACCGGTCCCGAAGCCGGCATGACCCGGGACGCCATCACGGTTGAATGGCGGTGGCGCGAGCGGGTGGTCAAGCTGGTGGACACCGCCGGTCTGCGCCGGCGGTCGCGAATCGACGATAAGCTGGAGAAGCTCGCGGTCGCCGACACCTTGCGGGTGATCCGCATGGCCGAGGTGGTGATTTTGGTGATCGAGGCCGAGGCGGGGCTCGACCGCCAGGATTTGACCATTGCGCGCATGGTGCTGGATGAAGGCCGGGCGCTGGTCATCGCGCTGAATAAGTGGGATGTGGTGGCCGAACGTCCCGCCGCCCTTCAACAGTTGCGCGATCGGTTAGAGTCGTCGCTGCCCCAGGCGCGCGGGGTTTCCACCGTCACGATTTCGGCACTCAATCGCCAGGGCTTGGAGCACTTGCTGGATGCGGTGGTCCGCACTCATACCTTGTGGAACCGGCGGATCAGTACGTCCAAAATCAATGGCTGGCTTCAAGAGGCGATTTCACGGCATCCGCCGCCGTTGGTCGAAGGCCGGCGGGTCAAGCTGCGGTATGGGACGCAGATCAAGGCCCGGCCGCCGACGGTGGCTTTGTGGGTGAGCCGTCCCACCGCGCTGCCGGACTCCTACAGCCGGTATCTCATTCAGAGCTTCCGCGACACGTTTGCCATGCCCGGCATCCCGGTTCGGGTGCTGTTGCGCAAAAGTAGTAACCCTTACGTCGATAAGTGATATTTGGCGGGTTGGCGCGTTTACGCCTCGAATTCGCTTAACATTTGGCGCGGGGACGGCGCATAGTTCCTGCGACGTAAAGTTCCAAAAGTGGGCCGGTTGCCGGGCCGCGCCGTTTCTTTCCTCGTTTCAGGCCGAAGCCGCCCATCGCGATGAGCACGACCAACCTGACCCCAACTTCGGTTGATGAAATCGAAATCGGTCGCGAGAAGATCACCCAGGTTGAAATTGACAGGATTTTTGACGCCCACGAGGCTTATCTTAAGCACAAGGTCGGTGGCGCGCGGGCGAGCCTGAAGCTTCGTGATCTTTCGTTCTTGTCTCTTAGCGGTCGCGATCTTACCGACGCTGACTTTTCCGGGTCAAAGTTGTTTGGCTGCCAGATTGTCGGCACCAAGTTGAACAACGCAAATTTATTTGCCGCCGATTTGCGGTCGGCCAACATGGAGCGGGCCGAGTTTCGCCGGGCGGATTTGCGCGGGGCCTGCCTGCGTGGGGCCTGCCTCAACGACTCGATCTTCATTGAGGCCGATCTTCGGGGCGGGGTGATGCTCAAGCCCGGCAAGGGCGGGGAGTTGAAGCAACTCACCTTTCAGGAGGGCGCCGCCGAGTTGGGCTCCGCCAGCGCCCAGCGTGCCGACATGAGCCGGGCCAAGATGAGCAACGCCTTCATTCTTCAAACCGATCTTACCGACGCGCTGTTGTGTAATGTGCGGTTTATCAAGGCCAATCTCAGCCTGTCCAACCTCACCGGCGCATCGCTGGAGGGGGCCGACCTTACCGAGGCCAATCTGAGCGGCGCGATCCTACATGGCACGGTGATGTCGAAGGCGTGCTTGATGCACACCAATCTGCGCGATGCCGATCTGATCGGCGCCATTTTGGATTCGGTCGATCTTTCCAGTGCCGACCTGACCAACGCCCAGATGGCAAAGCGGTTGGAGAATATCGAGACCTCGCTGCGGGATATTCTGGCGGCCCACGTCGTCTGGATCGATAGCGGCGGGCATGAGGGGCGCCGGGCCGATCTTTCTAAGCATGATCTGAGCGGCCAGGACTTTTCCGGGCTCAATCTTTCGGCCGCCAACCTTGCTTTTACCATTCTCAAGGGGGTGAATTTCACCAAAACCGGGTTGGTGATGGCCGATCTCTCCTTTGCCGATATGCGCGACACTGATTTGAGCTATGCCGACCTGAGAGGCGTCAACCTGAGCCGCGCCACTTTGGGGGGGGCGAAACTGGTCAGCGCCCGTCTGGGGCCGGTGGAGATTTCGGGCTCGACCACCGTTTCTCACTGGACAGCTAACTTGGAGAGTGCGCGTATGAGGCGATGCGCTCTCGGCGGCGCTGATTTTCGTCTCGCGCGGATGAGCCGTGCCGATCTCTCCCATGCCGATTTGCGGGAGGCGGATTTGCGCAAGGCCGTGCTCAACGAGGCCAATCTCACCCATGCCGATCTGCGCGGCGCCAAAATGGAGGGCGTCGAGCTGCGCGGTATCATTGGCTATGACGGTAAGTAGGTTCGCGATGGTGGCTAACGGCGATGAGCCTCTGAAACCGGCCGGAGACAGTGATGCCGAGAGCGACGAGGCTTATGGGTTGCGGCGGCTCAATCAGCGGGATGTGGAGGAGATTTATCGCCGGCACCGCCGATTCCTCCGTGGCAAGACCGGCGGTGCCCGCGCCAACCTCAGCCTCACCGATATATCTTACCTCGATCTCACCGGGCTGGATTTTACCAACGCCGAAATGAATGGCGCTCGCCTGTTTCGGACCAAGCTGCGCGGGGCCAGCCTGTCGTGCGCCAATTTGTTTGCCGCCGATCTGCGGGAGGCCGATCTTTGCGGGGCGGATCTGTGCCGCGTCGATTTGCGCGGCGCCTGCCTGCGCGGCGCCGATCTGAGCGCGGCCCAAGTGGTTGATGCCGATCTTCGCGATGGCATGATGCTGAAGCCCGGCCGCAGTGGCGAGCTGAAGGCGGTCACTTACGACAATCGGTCGACCGACGGGTCGCGGGCTTTCATGCGGGCGGCTAATCTCAGCCACTCCAAGATGGCCAACTCGTTTGTCGTTCAAACCGACCTGACCGACACGATTTTGCGCAATGTTAAGTTGATGCGCGCCGATCTTTCCCATTCCAACCTGACCGGCGCCAATCTCGAGGGCGCGGACCTTACCGACGCGATTTTCACGGGCGCGATCTTTCGCGGCGCCATCCTCACCTCGGCAATTCTCAACAACACCAAGCTTGATAGCGCCGATCTGTCGGGAGCGCTGTTTGATGTGGCCAGCCTCGCCAAAGCCGATACGTCGGGGGCGAAACTTCCGCGCAGCCTCGAGTCGCTCGACTCGGAGCTGGGACAGATCCTTGCGGCGCACTTGCTCTGGATCGATACCGGCGGCAAGTCGGGGCGGCGGGCCGATCTTTCGTCGGTGGATCTGACCGGCCAGGATCTTTCCCGGGTCAACCTCGCTGCCGCCGAGTTGGAGGGGGCGGTGCTGAAGGGCGCCGATCTCAGCGGCAGTATTTTGACCATGGCGCGGATGCCCTTTGCCGACATGCGCGAGGTTAAGCTGGCCGGGGCCGACTTGCGCGGCGCCAACCTCATGCGCGCCACGCTCATTCACGCCGATCTCAGCAATTGCCGGGGCGGGCCGGTCGACCTGCGGGGTGCGACGATCCAGCAATGGCCGACCACCCTCGAACATGCGCGCCTGATTGGGGCGACTCTGAGCGGTGGGGGCTTTCCCAAGGCTGTGCTGATCAAGGCCAATTTTGGCCGGGCCAAGCTGACCGACCTCGATCTGAGCGGCGCCGACCTGCGCGACGCCGATTTTACCGGCGCGGTTTTGACCGGGGTGAATTTCGGCGGAGCGGATCTGCGGGGCACTCGGGGGCTGAGCAAGGACGAAGAATGGTCGCGCGCCGAGTCGTGATTAACTGTTTGTTGGGCGATCGGGCATTAGCGTGGGGGGCGAGATCGTTGTTGGAGAGTTCCATGCCGGCTGTTCCCGACCAAAAGCGTATTTTAGAGCGGCTCGCCGCCGCCGGACTGAGACCGACCCGGCAGCGGATTGGGCTCTCATCGTTGTTGTTCGGCAGCGGTCATCGCCATGTTACCGCCGAACACCTTCATGGCGAGGCGCTGGCCTGCGGGTTGCGCGTTTCTCTTGCCACTGTCTACAACGCGCTCCACCAGATGACCGGCGCCGGGATGCTGCGCGAGGTGGTGGTTGAGGCCGGGCGCTTTTATTTCGACACCAATACGTCGGCTCATCATCACTTCTTTCATGAAGAGAGCGGCTTGCTGACCGATGTGCCGGGCCGGGCGATCCATCTGGAGGCCTTGCTGCCGCCACCACCGCCCGGAACCCGGGTGAAGCTAGTGGATGTGGTGATCCGCCTTGAGAAACTTCCCGATGAGGGGCAGGCTGTTTTGCAGTGTTGATCGGGGGTGATCAGGGTGCGATAAACCGGGCCACGAGTCCAAGCACGTCCTGACCCGTGCCAAGCGAGGAGGGATCACGAGATGGCGCTCAAGGGGTCCAAAACCGAAGCGAACCTCAAGGCCGCTTTCGCGGGCGAGAGCGAGGCCAACCGGCGGTATCTGTACTTTGCTCAAAAGGCCGATCTTGAGGGTTATAACGATGTGGCGGCGGTGTTTCGCTCGACAGCAGAAGGGGAAACCGGCCACGCCCATGGCCACCTTGAATATCTGGAGGAGGTGGGCGATCCGGCGACCGGCGCGCCGCTTGGTTCCACCGCCCTTAACTTGAAAGCCGCGATTGCCGCCGAGATCCATGAGGGCTCGTTGATGTATCCCAGCTACGCCCGGATCGCTCGCGACGAAGGTTTCGCCGAGATCGCCGACTGGTTCGAGACTCTGGCAAAAGCGGAAAAAACCCATGCCGCACGTTTTCAAAAGGCTCTCGATAGCTTGTGAGTGCACAAACTGAACCAGGGTTGGGCCGGGTCGGGGCTTGGGTGCTCGCCTTTTTGGTTTTGCTGGCCGTCACGCCCGTCAGTGCCGCCGAGCCCGAGGCGTTGCCGTCGGGGGGGCGGGCGCTGGTCAAAGAGGTGATCTCGGGCGATACGCTGGTGTTGGCCGATGGCCGCGTGGTCAAGCTGGCGGGAATTCAGGCGCCCAAAATGAATGCGGGGCTGACCCGGCCGTTTCGCTGGCCGGTGGCGGAGGAGGCCAGGGCGGCGCTGGCGGTGCTCACCCGTGGCCATAGCGTGACCCTTCACTTTGGCGGGTTGCGACAGGATCGTCATGACCGGGTGCCGGCCCAATTGGTTCGCGACGATGGTGTGTGGCTCCAGGGCGCGATGCTCGACCAGGGCCTCGCCCGGGTTTACACCGCTGCCGATCTCACGGCGCTCGGCGGCCGGCTGTATGGGCACGAAAGTGCTGCGCGGGCGGCGCGGATCGGTATTTGGGCACATCCGTTTTATGCCGTGCGTGGCCACGATGGGCTGGGCCGCGACTTCGATACTTTTCAGGTGGTCGAGGGACGGGTGTTGGCGGTGGCCATAACCAAGGGGCAGATCTTTCTGAACTTCGGCCCCGATTGGCGCACCGACTTCACGATCAGGGTGCCGCGTCGGGGTGTGCGCGCCTTCCGCCAGCTTTTCGGTGATCCGGCGTTGCTTCAAGGGCGAATCGTGCGGGTCCGTGGCTGGGTCTATCGCCATAACGGCCCGGAAATTGAGCTTACCCACCCGGAGCAGATGGAACCGCCGGAGCCACTCCCGGTTTCCCCGCCGGTGTCTTCTTCGCTGCCGGGAACAGCAGCTCCGGCCCCGGTCAGCCCTTAAGGTCGCTGATCGCGACTAATTTGGCATCAAAGTGCTGTACGTGGAACATTAACCAAGTGTCGAGGTCGAACGCCGTGTCCGTGGAGAGCGCGCCCTGGCCGCTGCGGGTTGCGTCGGCAAAATCGGTCAGCGCGGTCAACAGATAGCGGTGGTGCGCCCGGTGCGCCTCGGCATCGTCGTTGCTAAGGCAGCTCATGATGTCGCTCTCGCGATCGAAATGGTCGCGGGTGGTCTCGACCAACTCGTCTAAAGCTGCGGAAATTTTTGCAGGGTCGGTTCCGGGCGCCTTGCGCAGGGTCATGATCTGGTCGATCAACTCCATCATTCCGGTATGATCGATCGCGATGAAGATACGCGCCGCCGAAGAATCATACTCGCGTGTGCTCATTATTCGGTTCTCCGGCCCGGCTTTGAACGCGGTGTTAGTGTAGTATTTCAAGTATCATTTGTCAAATCGGCGCGCGTTGGTCACCATCAGGGTGTAGAGCTGGGTTACCAGCTCGCTTGGGCGCAGGCGGCCAAACGGCATGTTATCATGGACATAGGGCACCAGCGCGTCGGGAGCCTTAACGGGCACGATTTCGTAGCCGGCTTTTTGCACCGCCTGGATCACGGCTGCTGCCTGCTTTGAGTAGTTTTCGTTGAACATCGAGGTGTCGGCCTTTTTGATGGCCAGCGCGATGACTTCACGGATATCGACCATAGAGTTCCTCTTTCAACCCCCCGCCGCGCCCCTGCTGTGCCATGGCGCGGGCCTTGCGTCAAATCCCCTAGTGGCGTCGGCGTGGTTGCAATGGCGGCGTGATCGTATTACCTCAGAAGCCGCTTTTCGGATTTGCAAAGGACGGGCTCTGTCATGGGGTACAAGGTTGCGGTGATCGGCGCCACGGGAAATGTCGGGCGGGAAATGCTGGCCACTCTGGCGGCGCGTGAGTTTCCTGTGTCCGAGGTGGTGGCGCTGGCTTCGTCACGGTCGGTGGGCAAAGAGGTTTCCTACGGGGAAAAGACGATCCTCAAAGTTCGCGATCTGGACACCTATGACTTTCGCGGCACCGACATTGCGCTGTCTTCGCCCGGGGCCAAGGTTTCAGCGAAATATTCGCCGATTGCCGCCGCCGCCGGCTGCGTCGTGATCGACAATACGTCGTTTTTCCGCATGGACCCCGACGTTCCCTTGGTGGTGCCCGAGGTTAATCCCGAGGCGATTGCCGGCTATACCAAACGGGGCATCATCGCCAACCCCAATTGCTCGACCATTCAGATGGTGGTGGCGCTCAAGCCGTTGCACGATCTTGCCACCATCAAGCGGGTGGTGGTTGCGACCTATCAGTCTGTTTCGGGCGCCGGGCGCGATGGGATGGACGAGCTGTTTAACCAGACTCGCGCGATTTTTGTTAACGATCCGATTGTGAATGAAAAATTCACCAAGCAGATCGCATTCAACGTTATTCCCCACATCGATGTCTTCCTTGACGATGGCGCGACCAAGGAAGAGTGGAAAATGGTTGTCGAGACCAAGAAGATTCTTGACCCCAAAATTAAGGTGATTGCGACCTGCGTGCGGGTGCCGGTATTTATCGGCCATGCCGAGGCGATTCACTTGGAGTTTGAGAACCCGATTACTGCCGATGAGGCCCGCGAAGCGTTGCGCCGGGCCAAGGGCATCACCGTTATCGATCACCGTGCCGACGAGGGCTATGTCACCCCGGTTGAGGTTGCTGGCGACGATCCGGTGTTTGTGTCGCGGATTCGGGAGGATAGCACGGTTGAAAACGGCCTCGCCCTTTGGGTGGTTGCCGACAATCTGCGCAAGGGCGCCGCGCTCAATGCCGTGCAAATCGCTGAAGTTTTGGTGCGCAAGCACCTGAAGAAGTAAAGGGAGGGCCGACCGGATGCGTAAAAGGCTTGCCGCGCTGGCTGCGGTTGTTCTCTTTGCCGCTCCGGCCATGGCCGGGGGGGTCCATGGGCTGTCGCTTTATGGGCCGCCCAAGTATCCGGCCGACTTCAAGCATTTTGAGTATGTAAACCCCGATGCGCCCAAGGGTGGTGAGATCAGGCTCACCACCCTTGGCGGTTTTGATAATCTTAATCCGTTTATTATTCGGGGCGAGGCGGCTGCCGAGGCTGGGATGGTCTTTCAATCCTTGACCGAGGGCAGTAACGATGAGCCATTCAGCGAGTATGGCTCACTTGCCGAGAGTATTGATTTGGCCCCCGATCGGAGTTGGGTGGCATTTACTTTGCGGCCCCAGGCGCGGTTTAGCGATAATGTACCGGTCACCGTCGAGGATGTGATTTGGAGCTTCGAGACTCTGCGCGATCAAGGCTTGCCCCATTATCGGTTGTATTACGCCAATGTTGCTAAGGTCGAGCGGATCGGTGAACGCACGGTCAAGTTTTCGTTCAGCGGCCCAGCCAACCGGGAGTTGCCGTTGATCATCGGCCAGCTTCAGGTATTGCCTAAACATTGGTTTTCGGAGAAGCGGCCTTTTGGCAGCACGACGCTGGAGCCGATTCCCGGCAGCGGCCCTTACCGAGTCGATACCGTTCAGGCCGGGCGGACTATTGCTTATCGTCGAGTCGAAAATTGGTGGGCGAAGGATTTGCCGCTAAACCGGGGCCGTTTCAACTTCGACGTTATTCGGTTTGATTATTTCCGCGATGCCGACGTTGCGTTTGAGGCGTTTAAGGCTGGGGCGGCGGATATTCGGGTCGAGAATAGCTCTAAGAATTGGGCGACCGGATACGATGTGCCACCAGTAAAAGACGGCAGAATCGTGCGGGAGAATATTAAACACCAAGACCCGCAGGGTATGCAGGGGTTTGTCTACAACACTCGGCGTCCGTTATTTTCTGATCGTACCGTGCGTGAGGCGCTGGCGTGGTTGTTTGATTTTGAGTGGACCCAGGCCAACATTATGTATGGCCAGTATGCGCGCACCAAAAGCTTTTTCTCCAACACCGAGCTTGCCGCCAGCGGCCTGCCCGGCGCCGATGAGTTGAAGATTTTGGCGCCGTATCGGGGCAAGGTGCCGGAGGAAGTTTTTACTGCGGCGTTCGATCCGCCAAAGAATGATGGCAGCGGAAATATTCGCGCCAATCAGCGCGTGGCTTTTGAGGTATTTCGTCGGGCCGGCTGGGATTTGAAGGATGGCAAGCTCGTCAACGTCAAGACCGGGCAGCCCTTGTCGTTTGAGTTTTTGTTGGATAACCCGACCTTTGAGCGGATAATTCAGCCCTATATTCG
>CAIZDL010000116.1 GCA_903931735.1 uncultured Rhodospirillales bacterium | reverse complement strand
GAATATTACGGCGTGCTTGAAAAGCAAAAGGTTCCCCGCCCCTTTTTCTTTGCCCGATACATCGCCCCGTCGGCGGCCTTGATAAGAGCTGTGGCCGAGCCGCCATCGGCGGGCGCAATGGCGATCCCAATGCTGGTGGAGGTCGAAAGTGTTCCTTTATCGATGATAAAGGGCGTGGTCATTTGGTCGATTAACTTCCGCGCGATTGCTTCAATGTGGTGATGATCGGGCGCATTGGGCAGGACGATAACAAATTCGTCGCCCCCTAATCTTGATAAAGTATCTTCGGCCCTGAGCGCAGATTTTAATCGATCGGCAACATCGACCAGAAGAATATCGCCGGTATGGTGGCCATAAGTATCGTTGACTTGTTTAAACCGGTCGAGATCGAGGAAAAACACCGCGACCATCTGTCCATGCCGTCTCGAACTCACAATGGCGTGTTCCAGCCGGTCTTTCAGAAGTGCCCGATTGGGCAGGCCGGTCAGATGGTCAAAATAGGCGAGTCGTTCCATGCGCTCTTCGGCGACTTTCCGCGCCGTTATGTCGGAAAATATGGCAATATAGTTGTTGATGATGCCATTTTCGCACCGACAACTGGCAATTGATAGCCACTCCGGATAAATTTCCCCCGATTTTCTTCGGTTCCATATTTCGCCCTGCCACCGGCCGGTGGAGCGAAGTGTTGCCCACATTTGGTTGTAAAACGCTTGGTCGTGGAGGCCCGAATTTAAGATACCGGGATCGCGGCCAATCACCTCGTCGGGTGTGAACCCGGTAATTTCGGTAAAAGCCGGATTGACGGAAACAATTTTGTTGCGGCTGTCGGTAACGACGATCCCCTCGCCGCTATGCTCTATAACAGTGGTCGCCAACACATGCTGGTCTTCAAGAAGATTATGTTGCGACAGGTCGCGAATGAAGGCAATAATACGCCGACGATTTGGTTCGCCAAAGGAAAAAATGGTTAACTCGACTGGGAATTCGTGCCCGCTTCTGTGAAGAAGGTGAATTTCCAGGCGCCGGCCAAACCAACTCCGGCGATGCCCTTTCATGATAACTCTTAATTTGCGTTCATGTGCCGCCCGCCATCGCGGGGGCACGATCAGACCCGACACTTTGCGATAAATAACGTCGTGCTCGGACCAGCCGAATATTTCTTCGGCGGGGCGATTCCAGCCGATAATACGCCCGGTGCCGTCGATTTGAATCACCGCGTCGAGGGCGCTGCCCAAAAGCGCGTCCAGCCCGTTGGCATTGCTCGGCACTGGAGAGTTGAGGGCTGTGCGCCAAAACAGCGCGGCCCCCGCTCCCGGCCCACAGTAGGATAAAACGACTCCGGCGACAAAAGCAACGATCAGCGTAATGTCGATGACGCTATCCATCCAAATGGGAAGCCCATCAACGCCAGATATAATGAGTAATGCCACCAATTTTGCGGATGCTATACCGCAAACGAGCAGCGTTATCATCGATGGCTGTTGATAGCCGGTGCCAAATGCGATGTGGGGATGATTGCCGGGCATTCATCCACCGATCAAATGCTTTGCCGCCGCCATAATCGGCGATAATTGGGCCATGGGGGTGGCGATTGCCGCTTCCTCTTGCGGTATCTCCGGCGGACGAGGCGTGGGCGGAGCGGGTGGCTTAGGCGGACCTGCGCATCCACCAGCCGAGGGTGGTGTGAGCCGGTATTCAATTACCGTGAGCAGCCACGCAATTTCGCGGCTCAAATTCTGCACGTCGGCGTAGGATTCGTCGGCCCGGCGCAAATGACGGTTGGTCAGGTGGCGAATGATTTGGGCAGCCACCTCGTGAAATGCCCGGTGGACGGTTTCAAGAGCTTGCATTTCGTCGATGTATGAGTATTTTTTTAAACCGACCTGATGAATCCAGGTGCCAAATTCGCACGAATTGTGCGGTTGAAGGGCGACCCCGTGTCCATAATTCTTGAACCGATGGTCGAGTCTTGAGGCCCAGCGCAGATGCGCAAGCCGGGCATAGGTAAGGTCGATCGCGGGGTTTTCGGTGTGGGATTTGGGCGGCTCGATACCGGCGGATTTTTTGAAGAAAAAGCCTTCAATGGCATAGAGCAACCCCCCGCCCAGTTGTCGCGTTCTTTGGCGCTCGATGGTGCGCAGCTCAAGCAGTGTCAGCAAATATATTATATCCTTGCTCATGTGCCGAACGCCGATGAGCAACTCCTGCGCTTTTATTCTGCATCCATCGTGCAGGGCTTGAAGCAGTTGCTCCACCGTGTGATGAAAACGGCGATGTTCGAGTGTCAATAGATGAATATCATGAAAATGGCGGTATTTTGTTCGCCCGTCGCCGTGGAGCCAAATACCGAGTTCGCAATTTTGGTAGCCTGGCAGTGCGCACCGCCCCACTTCTGGCCCACTTTGCAAGGACCGCTCGATTTGGATTACCCAATCCAAATGGCGAAGCCGCGCTTTATTGATATCAAATGTTACCGCCACCTTCACGTTACTCTCCACCACGATCGACTAAGAAACCGGATGCCGGCTTTGGGGGCCGGGCCGGTTGGTGCCCTGTAGGGCAAATCGCTACCGCACCGCCCCGCCCTCCGCATTGCGAATTCCCCATTGGGATGCCGTTTTTTGCCAATTCTCCTGCGACATTTTGGCGCGGTTAGCCGATCGGTGCCGGGCTAATGTGCTGGGAATCGGCCGGGTCGGCTGATATAACCGGCCGCCGGACCGTTGGTTTCAAGGGTGTCAGAAAAGATGCGCGAACCCGAGATCGAGGCGGCTTGGCACGGCCTAACGGCTTGTGAGAGCTGCGAAATCCGAGGGTTGGTCTTGTTTGCCGGCCTGGAGAGCGCCGACTTTAGCGGCATCCACCTTCCCATCCAGGACATGTGGTTGCCCCCCGGCTCGGTACTTTACCGGAGTGGCGACCGCGCCGAATACCTCTATACCGTGCGGGAGGGTCTGATAAAGCTCGAGCAATCGCTCTCCTGCGGCACCAACCGGATTGTGAACTTGCTCAGCCAAGGCCATGTTAGCGGGCTGGAGGCGATGGCGGCTGAATATTATGAGCATACCGCCGTGGCGTTGCAGTCATCGGCGATTTGTAAAATTCCCAAAGCGGTGGTGGTTCGGCTTGCGCCCAAGCTTTTGGGCCAGTTGATGAAGAAGTGGCACGAGTCGGTGGTCAATACGCAGGAGTGCTTGCGCGAATTGACCAGCGGAAGTGCGCGGCAGCGCGTGGCGCGCCTGTTTCTCTTACTTCCCGCTATTACAAAAACACGGTGCCATTTGTTCGGGCGGGACGATGTGGCGGCGTTGCTCGGCGTCACCACTGAAACGGCGAGCCGCACGGTGTCGGACCTGAAGCGGGCCGGGGCGGTGGTGGAAGCCGCGCCCAACATATTCGACCTCAATGTTTCTGAGCTGGAGCGGATCGCTTCCGGCAAAACCGCCCTTGAACATTCGTAGATCACGATGGGAGACTGTGATGTCGTTATGGAAGATGTCGTTAGCCGCCGCGCTCGGCGTGGTTGGGGTGGTTTCGGGCGGCCCCACCGCCCCGGCGCTCGCGGCCGAACCGGTGACCATCGGCTCGATTGAGGCGCTGAGCGGGCCAGCCTCGCGCTATGGCCTCGCGATTCGCGCCGGGCTGGAATTGGCGGTGGACGAGGTGAACGCGGCCGGCGGCGTGCTCAGCGGCCGTCCGCTGCGCCTTTTGTTCGAGGACTCGGCGGGGCAGAAGGATCAGGCGATCAACGCCGCCCGCAAGTTGATCGGCCGCGACAAAGTGGCCGCGATCATCGGGCCAACCCTCTCCACCGAGATGTTTGCGGTTGGCCCGGTGGCGGTTGAGCGCCAAGTGCCGATCATTGGAACTTCCAACACTGCCAACGGGATCACCGATATCGGCCCGTTCGTGTTCCGGACCTCAATGCCCGAGGCCGACGTGATCCCGGTGACGCTCAAGGCGGCGCAGGCCCGGTTTGGGGTCAAGCGGGTGGCGGTCATGTATGGCAACGACGATGCCTTCACCAAGTCGGGGTACGATGTCTTTAAGGCGGCGCTGGCAACGCTGGGCATCGAAATCGTGACCACCGAGACGTTTGGCGCCAAGGATACCGATTTCTCGGCCCAGCTCACCAAGATCAAAAGCTTGAATGTGGATGCGGTGGTCGTTTCGGCGCTGGTCGAGGCGGCGTCCGGAATTCTGCTTCAGGCCCGGCAAGTCGGGATTCCGGAAACCGTGTTCTTTATTGGTGGCAACGGCTTCAACTCGCCCAAGTTCGGCGAGATTGCGGCCGCCGCTGCCGATGGCACCTTGGTCGGGAGCCCCTGGTTTGTTGGCAAGCCCGATCCGGCCAACCAGAAGTTCGTCGCGGCCTTCAAGGCACGCACCGGCTCGGAGCCGGATCAGTTCGCCGCCCAAGCCTACGACACTCTCTTTATCCTGGCCGAAGCGATCAGCCGGGCCGGCGCCACCACCGGCGACAACATCCGTCAAGCGTTGTTGCGCACCAGCCATATGGGCGTGCTCGGCCCCTTTGCCTTCAACGACAACCGCTCCCCCGGCGCAACCCAGGGCGTGGTGGTGTTGATCAGCAAGGGCGGCAAGTTCGAGGCGCTAAAGTAACGCCATGACCCGCCCGGCCCGGCGGGGCGCTCCCGCCGGGCCGGCTCGGTGCTTATTTGCCGTCGCGGTCTTCGAACTTCATCATCCGCATGAGGCCGGCGAGCCAGTCTGTTCGTGGGGCTGGGGACGGCGTTTGCGATGCTGGGTCCGCCGGTTCCCGTGCATCGCTGCCGGCAAGACAAATGAGCGCAAAGCCGCCGATACCGATGGCAAACGCCGCGCTGAAGCTGAAGGTGAGCACGAACTTTATCAGCG
>CAIZDL010000115.1 GCA_903931735.1 uncultured Rhodospirillales bacterium | reverse complement strand
GACTATGGATCAACGGTTTATGCCAGCGATCTGCCTGGCGCTGCCCTGATCGGACGGAATGCGGGGGAGCGGGCGGTGCATCGGCTCAACCCGCGACGGATCAAAAGTCAGAAGCTACCTGTGATTTATGATCCGCGGGCGTCGCGAGGGCTGTTGTCCCACCTTGCGGGCGCAATCAGCGGGCCGTCGATTGCGCGGGGCACCAGCTTCCTCAAGGATAAGCTGGGGCAGTCGGTATTTGCGCCTGGAATTACGGTGATCGATGACCCCTTTGTACAGCGGGGGTTGCGTTCGCGCCCCTTCGATGGTGAGGGGATTGCGCCTCAGCGGCGGGCAATTATCGAGGATGGGCGGCTTACCACTTGGTTGATGGATTTGCGTTCGGCCCGCCAGCTTGGCCTCGCCACGACCGGCCACGCCGCGCGGGGCACCTCTGCGCCTCCGTCGCCCTCGGTCGCCAACTTCCACTTGGTGGGCGGGCAAAAGACTCCGGCGGAGCTGATTGGAGATATCGACGAGGGGCTTTATGTCGTCGAGTTGATGGGGCAAGGTGTTAATGGCCTCACCGGCGACTATAGCAGAGGCGCTGCTGGCTTTTGGATTGAAAAGGGCCAGATTACCTATCCGGTTAGCGAGTTGACCGTCGCCGGGAATCTTGTGGAAATGTTTGCCACTTTGGAACCTGCCAACGATCTTCTTCTGCGCCATGGGGTCGACGCGCCCACGGTCCGCATCGGGACCATGACTGTCGCCGGGCTCTAGACCAGTCCCGGCGTGGTGCTGCTCTTGCGAAGCTGTGGCAGACCTGTTAAACAATTGATAACGGTGTGCGGTGGTTTTATGAATTTTTTGGGTAAGTCAAGAGGGGGAAGCCGGGTCCGATTGGCAGGCACAGTTTTTTAGCGTATGGATTTCACTTAATATCAAAGGGTCGCGGAAGGAGTTCGTTGATGGAGCCGGTGTCCAGAGTGCGCACATATCGTTCGATATGGATATCCGATGTCCATCTGGGAATGCAGGGGAGCAAGGCCGAAATTCTGCTGGATTTTTTAAAGCAGACGGAAAGCGAATATTTATATTTGGTTGGCGATATTGTTGACGGCTGGCGGCTAAAGCGTAAGTGGTATTGGCCGCAGTCTCATAATGACGTTGTTCAGAAAATTTTGCGGAAGGCCCGCCGAGGGGTCAAGGTCTTTTATATCCCCGGTAATCATGATGAAGCAGCGCGGGACTTTATCGGCGCGCAGTTTGGTGGCGTTGTTGTGGTTGATGAGGCTATTCACGAAGGTGCCGATGGCCGGCGCTTTTTGGTGATTCACGGTGACCGGTTCGACGCGGTGGTTAAGTATGCCAAGTGGGTAGCGTTGGTTGGCGATCATGTTTATGTTATGCTGCTGCACGTCAATGGATGGCTTAATTTTGTTCGTCGGCGGCTCGGGCTCGATTATTGGTCGCTTTCGGCTTATCTGAAGCATAAGGCGAAGTCGGCAGTTGGGTTCGTCGGGAATTATGAAGTAACGTTAGCCGATGAGGCGCGGCGGCGGAAGGTGAATGGTGTGATCTGCGGTCACATTCACACCGCCGAAATGAGCGACATGGAAGGTATCCTCTATTGCAACGACGGCGATTGGGTGGAATCCTGCACCGCTTTGGTCGAACACGCGAGCGGCGAGCTGGAGATCATATACTGGAAGACGGCGCAGCATCAGGTTCCGGTAAAAGAAGCTGCGTAAATGTTCTGGTTGTGACCGATGCTTGGTATCCCCAGGTCAACGGGGTCGTTCGGACCATTGCGACCGTAAGCGACGAGATCCGCAAGCTTGGCCACACCGTTGAGGTGATTGGGCCGGAGCATTTTCATACTGTGCCGATGCCGACCTACCCTGAGATTCGGCTCGCCATCGGGGCCGGTCGTAAGCTGACCCGGATGATTAACGATATGGACCCCGATGCGATCCATATCGCCACCGAGGGGCCGCTTGGCCATGCCGCGCGCCGCTACTGTATCCGGCGGGCCATTCCCTTCACCACCGCCTATCACACCCGGTTTCCCGAATATATCCGCGATCGGATGCCGGTGCCGCTGTTTCTCTCATACGCCGTGGTGCGGCGCTTTCACCGGCCCGCAGCGGCAGTGATGGTTGCCACCGCGTCTATTGAGCAGGCGTTGAAAGCGCGCGGCTTCACAAATATTCGCCACTGGACCCGGGGCGTTGATACTGATTTGTTCTGCCCGCGCGAGAAGAGTTTTCTTGACGCCCCGCGGCCGATCTCGATGTATGTTGGCCGGGTTGCCGTTGAGAAGAGCATTGAAGATTTTTTGCGCCTGGACCTGCCCGGGACCAAGTATGTGGTTGGTGGCGGTCCACAGCTTGAAGAGTTGAAGGCGCGGTATCCAAGCGTTCGATTCGTTGGCCCCAAGCACGATGTCGAGCTGGCAAAATATTACGCTGCTGCCGATGTTTTCGTCTTCCCGTCCCGTACCGATACGTTTGGGTTGGTGTTGCTTGAGGCGCTGGCGGCCGGGGTGCCCGTGGCAGCTTACCCGGTGGCCGGGCCGCTCGATGTGCTGGGCACTGTCTCAGACGTGGGCTGTCTCGATGAAGATCTGGGGCGGGCGGTGCGCCACGCTCTCACCTGTGCACCGGAGCGCTGCCGCGAATTTGCCCTTGGCTATTCTTGGCGGGCTTCCGCCTTGCAGTTCCTCGATAATCTGGCCCCGTTCACCACGTTCCGCCCCAGCGCTCCGCCTGTCTTGGAAGCGTAATCGCCTGGGGCTTTGGCACGTTTTTGTGACGGCGGGGGGCGTTGAGATCTTGCCCCCCGAAGGGGGTCAGGCTGCGCCGTCGTCGCTTTCGAGGGCGGCTTCATCCTCCTCGGGGACATGATGGTCGGGGAGGCGCTGGATAGCGAGCAGGCCGTGCAGCAGGGTCTCCATCGCGGAGGCCAAAACTTCCCGGTGTTCCAGTGGCATTTTCTCAACGGCGGCGGCCACCGCCGCGCGGGGATCGCATTTGAGCAGCACTTGGCCGCTGGAGGTCACGGCAATGAGGTCGGCGCGGCGACTCGAGGGATTGGCGGCGCGGGCCAGCAAGCCCTTTTCCACCATGGTCCGGACGGTCCGGGCCACCGGACCCAGACTCATACCCTGAAAGCGCGCAAGACCGGCGGTGGTGCGCGCGGAGGGTGGCGCTTCGGTAAAGAAGCGCAACGCTGTCCATTGGGCTGGGTATAAACCCTCGGCGTAGCCAATTGAGTGTATCAGCCGCGATGCTCGTTCAATCAGAGCGGCAACGCCCACTGACGAAATCTGGACCTGCATGGTGCTCTCTCGTTTCGATACTGGCAGAATGGTGCGGCTCCACGGTCGCCGAACCTTGACCTTAACACGCTTTAATTGCTTGTGGTGCTACTCTATTCCGGCTTATCCCCAACGCGTCGCTGGTGAATCTCCGGCAAAAAAAGCAGCTCAGTTCATAGGACCGATTATTGTTTGATTTATGGTCACCGAGTAATTTGTCAACCCGCGCTCAAACTAAAGAAGGCCGCTATACCTACCCGTTGAGAGAGGGCTCGCTGCCGAACCCTTGTTCTCTTGATGATCGTCTAACAACGATCCCGGCCGGGGGCAAGTCTTTTTCTACGAAGACCAAGCAAGCATGGGGGCGGGGGGCTTTCGCCGGGCGGGGGATGGAGGTTGGCGCTGCCGGTGGGGCGTCGTTTGCTGCCGGTGGGGCACCGTTTGGGGCGTGGTGAGTGCCCGCCT
>CAIZDL010000114.1 GCA_903931735.1 uncultured Rhodospirillales bacterium | reverse complement strand
GTTGCTCAACATCCATCAACTTCGGGGCAGATGCATTCATCCCAGATCGCCATTTCCAACGCATTGCTGGCCAGACCAGCAACTTTCTATAAAATACTATACCTAGTGGGTGTCTGCGTCAACCGGATAGGCAGGGATCATTTATCGCCGCTCAAACAGCCGCTCGATATCGGCGCGCTTCAGCTCGATAAAGGTTGGCCGACCGTGGCTGCATTGGCCCGAGTGCGCAACCTGCTCCATTTGCCGCAACAGCGCGTTCATCTCGTCCGCCGAAAGAGCCCGCCCGGCCCGCACCGAGCCATGACAGGCCATGGAGGCGCACACCGCCTCCAGCCGATCCCGCAGCGCCGGAGCATGATCCAACTCGGCCAGTTGATCGGCCAAATCACGAACCAGGGCGCCAATGTCGGCGTGCCCGAGCATCGCCGGAACCTCGCGCACCAACACCGCGCCGACACCAAACGACTCGAGCGCAAGACCAAGCCGGGCCAACTCATCGGCGTTGGCGAGCAGGCGGCGGGCGCCGCCATCCCCCAATTCGACCACTTCAGGCATCAACAAGCCCTGAGCAGGCACTTGGCGGCCCTGATCGCCATCGAGCATCGCCGCTTTCAGCTTTTCATAAACCAAGCGCTCATGGGCGGCGTGCTGATCCACCAACACCAAACCATCGACGGTTTCAGCGACGATATAGGTGTTATGAAGCTGCGCCCGCGCGACACCCAGGGGAAACGCCGGCGGCTCGTGCGTCCCCCCACCACTTTCCTCCGGCAAAACCGCCCCCAGCGCCCCCTCGGCGGGACGGCCGGCGGGGGGAAGGGGCGCCTGCCATGCAAACCCGGTCTCGGCCAACCCACGGGGCAGCCGCGGCGGCGGCGCGCCAAGCGAGCCGCGATAGCCAGACGCCGGCAGCGGTTGATAGGCTGGCGCGGCAGGCCGCACCGCCAGTGCATCCAGCGCGCCCCCGGCAAGGCTGGATGCAACAGCGGCGCCAGCACCGGCCAACGCTTGGCGAATGGCGCCAACCATCAAGCCGCGCACCGCCTGCCCATCGCGGAATCGCACCTCGGTCTTGGCCGGGTGAACATTGACATCCACCTCGTGACCCGGCAGTTCTAAAAACAGCACCAGCGCCGGGTGCCGGTCGCGCGGCATCAAGTCACCATACGCACCGCGCACCGCGCCAAACAACAGCTTGTCGCGCACCGGGCGGCCATTGACATAAAGATATTGGTCCCGGCTGGTCGCGCGGTTAAAGGTGGGCAGGCCGACGAAACCGGTCAGCGTCATATCATCGCGACTGCGATTGACCGGCACCGCGCTCTCGCCAAAGTCACGCCCGAGCACAGCGGCAAGCCGGCTGAGCCGCACCTCCAAAGCATCCCCCTCCCCCACGCCATAGCGCAGCGCGGCGCGCCCACCTTCTCCTGCGGTGAAGCTGAACGCGATTTCGGGATGCGCCATGGCCAGACGCTGCAACACGTCTTCAATGTGGTCCTGCTCGGTGCGCGGCGCCTTAAGAAACTTCAGACGCGCCGGTACGGCATAAAATAAATCGCGCACCTCGACTCGGGTGCCCGGCGGGTGCGCCGCCGGCAGTACCTCCCCCACCAAACCGCCCTCGACGGTAATCGACCACGCGCTATCGGCGCCCGGCTGCCGGCTGGTCAGGGTCAGCCGACTAACCGCACCGATGGAGGGTAGCGCCTCACCTCGAAAGCCGAGTGTCGCCACCGCCATTAAATCGCCATCGGGCAGTTTGGAGGTGGCATGACGCTCCACCGCCAGGGCCAAGTCCCCGGCCGACATACCGCCGCCATCATCGACAATGGTGATCATGGTCCGGCCGCCGTCGCGCACCAGCACGTCGATCCGGCGCGCGCCGGCATCGATGGCGTTTTCCACCAGTTCCTTCACGGCAGCGGCAGGCCGTTCGACCACCTCACCGGCGGCGATCTGGTTGATCAGGGTTTCGGGCAGACGACGGATAGCCATAGTGGGCGTGACTACTCGGTATCCAGCACCATCCGCGGGCGCAGCCATCGGATTTGCCCGATGGTCGAACTATCGTGAGCCGCCGAAGGGCCAGTGGCCAGCTCGGCGCCAATCGTCCGCGCCAAGGATTTCCCCAGCTCGACGCCCCATTGGTCAAACGAGTTGAGGTTCCAGATCACCCCCTGAACGAAGATCTTGTGCTCATAAAGTGCGATCAGCGCCCCCAGGGTGAAGGGGTCAAGCTTGCGGTAAAGCAGGGTATTGCTGGGCCGGCTGCCCTCAAACACCTTGTGCGGCAACAACGCTTCGAGGCGTGCATTTGGTGTGTTTGACGCTTCAAGCTCGGCGCGCGTCTCCTCAACGGTCCGCCCCCGCATCAGAGCCTCGGACTGCGCCAGCATGTTGGCCAGCAACAAGCGTTGGTGATCGCCAAACGGATTGTGGCTCTCGGCGGCGGCCAGAAAATCCACCGGAATCGGCCGCGTGCCCTGGTGGAGCAACTGGAAGAACGAATGCTGGGCGTTGGTGCCGGGCTCACCAAAAATCACCGGAGCGGTCGCGTAATCGACGGCGCAGCCGTCGCGGTCCACAGACTTGCCGTTCGACTCCATATCGAGTTGCTGAAGATAGGCGGGCAAACGGTGCAAATATTGGTCGTATGGCACCACGGCCTGGGCTGGCGCATCCAAAAAATTTATCGCCCACACCCCAAGCAGGCCCAACAGCACCGGCATGTTGGACTCCAGCGGCGCGGTGCGGAAATGCTCATCCATGGCATTGGCACCGGCCAACAGCGCATCAAAGCGCTCCATACCGGTCGCCAGCGCCACCGGCAGCCCAACCGCCGACCACAGGCTGAAGCGCCCGCCCACCCAATCCCAAAAGCTGAAGGTCGACTCGGGGCCAATGCCAAAGGCGCGCACTTCGGCCTCGTTGGCCGAGACCGCGATAAAGTGCTTGCCGATATCGGCCTCGGTCCCGCCCTCGGTCAAAAACCAATTCCGCGCGCTGCGGGCATTGGTCATGGTCTCTTCGGTGGTGAAGGTCTTGGAGGTGACGATAAACAGCGTGGTCTCAGGGTCGAGCCAATCGAGGGTGTCGTATAGGTTGGTGCCATCGACATTGGAGACGAACCGCACCCTCAGATCGGGGTGATGATAGGGCAGCAACGCCTCAGCCACCATCAGCGGCCCAAGGTCGGACCCACCGATGCCGATGTTAACGACATCTTTGAAGCGCCGCCCCGACAATCCGGTGATCGAACCAAACCGAACGCCATCCACAAACGTCCGCACCCGGTTCATCACCGACCGCACCTCGGTGATCGCATCGTCTGCCCCGCCGGGCCGCACCGGCTCGTTGGTTTGTTGACGCAACGCAGTGTGCAACACCGCCCGGCCTTCGGTGGTGTTGATGGGGTCTCCGGCAAACAAGCGCGCCCGCCAGCCTTCAAGATCCCGCTCGCGGGCAAGATCGGCCAACAGGCCCACGGTTTCGGCGGTGATCCGGTTTTTGGAGTAATCCAGAAGGATGCCGCAGGACTCGAAACTGAAGCGTTCAAACCGCGTGGGGTCGGCCGCGAATAACGAGCGAACCTGTTGCTCTGCCATTTGTTCGCGGTGCCGGCCTAGTGCCTGCCAAGCCGGGCTCGCCGTCAATCGTGACATCGCAACGTCCTCCCCCAAGGTCTCGCGGTTACGCAGAGGATAACACCACCAGGGGCATGGCGGTAGTGAGCCGCCCGGCTCACCCGTGACCGGGCACGCCCTTGGTGGTGGAATATTCGAAATGCCGTATTTCACCCGGATAGAGCCGCGCCCGAATAGCGTGCGCCGCCTGGGCCGCCTCAGCAAACCCGGTGAGGATCAACTTCAGCTTGCCGGGATAGGTCGCGATATCGCCAACCGCATAAAGGCCGGGGCGGTTGGTGGCACACGATGCAGGGTCAACCCGAACGAAATTTTTATCCAACTCCAGCGCCCACTCCGCAATCGGGCCGAGGGAGGTCGAAAGACCAAAGAACGCCAGCAAGGCATCGGCCGGCAGCACCTTTTCGGCGCCATCGAGATCGGCGACTCGGACACCGGTTAGCAAACCGTCGGCGCCCTCCAGGCCCGAAAGCTGGTACGGCGTCACCAGATCGAGGCGCCCCTCGCTTGCCAGCGCATCGAGACGGGCCGCGCTCTCGGGAGCGGCGCGGAATTTGGCGCGGCGATGCACCACCATCACCCGTCCGGCGATTTCGGCCAGCGACAACGCCCAATCCACCGCCGAATCGCCCCCGCCCGCAATCACCACCCGCTTACCGGCAAAAGCCTGCCGCTTGCCAACCATGTAAAAAACCGATTTGCCCTCATAGGCTTCAAGCCCGGCCAGCGGGGGCCGATTGGGGCCAAACGCACCGCCCCCAGCCGCCAGAATCACCGCCCGCGCCTCGATCATGGTCCCGGCCGAGGTGCCCACCCGCCAGCCGCCATCGGCGGTTTCGACCAATTCGACCACCTGCTGGGCAAAATGATACACCGGATCAAACGGTGCTGCCTGCTCCTGGAGCCGCTCGATCAGCTCAGCGCCGGTCACCGAAGGGCAACCGGGAATATCGTAAATCGGCTTTTCCGGGTAAAGCGCGCTGCACTGGCCGCCGGCCGCCTCCAGAGTATCGACGACGTGGCACTTCTGCCCGAGCATTCCACACTCGAACGCGGCGAACAATCCAACCGGACCGGCGCCAATGATCACAACATCGGTGCGCTGGGATGAAACCGCCATGACCCCTCCGAATGACTGATGCGACAGTAGAAGCGCCCCACCATGTCCTTTTTCCCGCAGCGGAGCAACCCCGCACGCAACTTCATCTTGATCCGCGCGGGAAACTGGTTAGGTTAACCGGGGAGCGCGGCCCGTTGGCAGTTTTATCGGCGGTGCCCGCCCTATAGAGCCTCCCGTTTTTAGCCAACTGCCTGTGACCCAACGCTTTCAACCTGTGGTGATTCGATGAAGGAGCTTCGCTGTTTGGTCTTCTCCGAACAGGAGGTTATGGCCGCTGTCGTTGAGCGGCGCAAAAAACTGCGCGAAACTCTGACCGACGGACCCGTTCAACGAATCAGTTACCAGTCCGACAAAGGGGTTTCGATCACCCTTCACGGGATCAATGCCCAAGGCGAAGAAAACGCGATCGTGATCCAGGATACCGAAGTCTCGGCGGCGCTCGTGAATTTCTGCATGAGCCGGAAAATCCCGATGCCGGTCGACTCGGATAAATACCTCCAGGTGATCAACGACGGGCTGACATTGATGATCACCATGCGCTTCAACAAGGCGCACAAGAGCGGCCACTCAGGCGGCTAAGGCAATGCTCCGCCACGGGTCCGCCTCAGTCGCAATTGATGCGTTCCCGGAGCTGTTTGCCGGTCTTGAAGAAGGGAATGTACTTTTCGGTCACGCACACCGCCTCCCCGGTTCGAGGATTGCGGCCGGTGCGAGCGTCGCGCCGCTTGACTGAAAACGCCCCAAACCCGCGCAGCTCCACCCGATCGCCGCGCGCCAACGCCTCGGTGATCTCATCGAAAATCGTGCTGACGATCTTCTCAATATCGCGCTGGTAGAGGTGCGGATTTTGCTCAGCCAACCGCAGGATCAACTCCGACTTGGTCATGGCCGTGAAGGCTCCCTGCTTATTAAGGCGCATCGCCCCGGGTGTCGTCAGGGGTGCCGGGCGAATACGCATGAACCCGTATCCACCACGACTCCAGGGCGGCAGCCTGCCAAACTCCGCCCTGGTAAGTCAAGGATAAGTGCCTCTTGCAAAAACCTTTTTAGCAAACCCACCCGGCCACCTGGGAAAGCGGCAGCGTCTCACCACGGCGCATGGGGACCAAGTTGGCGGAAATTGCCCTGCCGCCGCGCGTCACCCTTGGAATTGGGGAAGGCGTCGCCTAAAATCCGCGCCCGGGAGCGGCAGGCACGGGATGGCCTTTTGATCACGACAACGCCTCACGACTGCCAACACCCTTACAGACGTCAGTTATTGCACTATGATCGTGAGGGACGGTATGATTAAGGCCAATACCTACGAAATTATCATCGATGTTGCTGGCAAATCGGAAATCGAAGGGATTTACCAAGACGAAAAAGATGCGCTTCAACGGGCCGAATATTTGCTAAAGCTCGCCAAATATACCGGCGTTAAGGTTAGCAAAATAAGCGGCCGAGGGAGCAGCCAAGTAATTTTCGATAAATTATGTACAACAAGCGGTGGCGGCGCGACAATTGCCGACGTTGATGAAGCCTTTGCCTGCATGACGCTGAGCGATGTTTATTGCTTTGAAAGCCGGCAAACATTATTAAAAATGATGCGAAGCTATTTCGATCAGCAGCTTACTATTCCTCTCGAATTATTGCACAATTATTTGGCGCTTCGCTACCTGGAACGGGACGCGCTTTTGTTCAACCAGGGATCGCACCATTTGGCCGCCATCCAGGCCCGTAAGCTGAAGGTGCGGGCCGACGACCGCTACACCGTCTTGATGAAGCTTTTTCGCGAGCTTCTCGATACCGCAAAAAACTCCGATCACCTCAAGCCCTAT
>CAIZDL010000113.1 GCA_903931735.1 uncultured Rhodospirillales bacterium | reverse complement strand
GATGCCCCGTCCGTGCGCCATTGCTCGGACAGTTTCCAGCGAGCCTGACTACGAGACTAACAGAATAGACACGAAAAAGTCCAGTGATACCGCGCGCCTTGGGGGCCAGCGAGCGGGGCCTTGGCAGCGCCGCTTCCGTTTGCGACATCACGTCGCGCTATTACCCCCGGCCCATCCCCGGCGCTCCCCCCCGGGAAAGGCTATTTTTGTTGCTGCGCAGCGCAGCCTTAGAGAGTATGTCATTCGGTGAGACATTAACCCGGCGGTTATCATATTTCGGTTGACCGATAAAAGGAGGTCCTCTTGAACACAACCTGGGCATTCGGCGAAGACGGCCGCTGGCGGACCGAAACTTGCGGCTCCAGCTTGATTATCGAGCAACGGGATTGGGGACATTGGCATTGGTTTGTGACCGCCGATAGTCACGTGGTAAAAGAGGGCGCTTCGGCAACCCTGACCGAGGCCCGGTCCGATGCGTCGGCCGCCGCAGCCGGCGCGGATACCGATCGGGACTAGCAGAGGGCGTCGAGGCCAAACCGCAGCGCGGGAGGCACCGCCCCCCGCGCTCGTTTGGTTTTAGAACCGACCGTATGGTCTCGCAACAACCGAAAGACCGCTATCTCGCGGCGCCTTCGGCGACCATGGCTTCGGTGGTGATCAGCAGGCCGGCGACCGAGGCCGCGCCCTGAAGTGCAGACCGGACGACCTTGGCGGGGTCGATGATTCCGGCAGCGACCAAATCGGTGTAAACCCCGGCTTGAGCATCGAACCCAAAGGTGAACTCGTTGCTATCGAGGAGTTTGCCAACCACGATCGAGCCATCGACGCCGGCATTGGCGGCAATTTGACGGATCGGGGTTTGAAGAGCCCGGCGCACGATGTCAATGCCGAGCCGCTGATCGTCGCAGGCCGGCTTGAGGGCATCGAGGGCTTTGGCGGCGCGCAGCAGAGAAACGCCACCGCCGGGCAGGATGCCTTCTTCAACGGCGGCTCTGGTGGCGTGCAGGGCGTCGTCGACTCGGTCTTTGCGCTCCTTGACTTCAACCTCGGTGGCGCCGCCGACCCGGATCACCGCGATGCCGCCAGCGAGCTTGGCCAGCCGCTCCTGAAGCTTTTCTTTATCGTAATCCGAGGTGGTGTCCTCAATCTGTGCGCGGATCATGGCGCACCGGGCCGCGATGGCGGTTTTGGAGCCAATGCCGCTCACGATGGTGGTGTCGTCTTTGGTGATGGTGATCTTGGCGGCGCTGCCCAGTTGGGCCAGGGTCACGTCGTCGAGTTTGATCCCCACTTCTTCCGATATCAGCGTGCCACCGGTCAGGATCGCGAGGTCTTCGAGCATTGCTTTGCGGCGGTCGCCAAAGCCGGGCGCTTTTACGGCCGCGACCTTCAGGCCGCCCCGCAATTTATTGACCACCAGCGCTGCCAGCGCCTCGCCTTCCACGTCTTCTGCCACGATCAGCAGCGGCCGGGCCGCCTGCATCACCTGCTCCAGCAGCGGAATCAACGCCTGAAGGCCCGAGATTTTCTTGTCGTGGATCAGGATCAGCGGGTCTTCCAACTCGGCGATCATTTTGTCCTGGTTGGTGGCAAAATGGGGCGAGATGTAGCCGCGATCGAATTGCATCCCCTCGACCACTTCCAACTCGGTCGCCATGCCTTTGGCTTCTTCTACGGTGATCACACCGTCGTTGCCCACCGTCTCCATGGCTTTGGCCAACATGCCGCCAACTTCGGTGTCGCCATTGGCTGAAATGGTCGCGACCTGAGCGATTTCGGCATTGGTCGAAACCTTGCGCGCCTGACGAGCGATTTCGGCGCTTACCGCTTCCACCGCGCGGTCGATGCCGCGCTTGAGGTCCATTGGGTTGACCCCGGCCGCAACGGCCTTGATGCCTTCGCGCACGATGGCTTGGGCCAGAACGGTGGCGGTGGTGGTGCCGTCGCCGGCGACGCTCGAGGTGCGGGTTGCGACCTCGCGCAGCATTTTGGCGCCCATATTCTCGAACTTATCGGAAAGCTCGATCTCTTTTGCGACCGTTACGCCGTCTTTGGTAATGCGCGGGGCGCCGTATGATTTTTCCAGGATGACGTTGCGCCCTTTCGGACCCAACGTGACCTTAACTGCGTCGGCGAGGATATCGACGCCGCGCAACATGCGGTCGCGGGCTTCGGTGAAAAATATGACATCCTTGGCGGCCATGGGGTCAGTCCTCCGGTTCGGCTTCTGAAGTGTTGGGAGCCTTTTAGCACTCTGCGCGTCATAGTGCTAGAGTGGTCCGTGCAGGCCTCCCGCCCAGTCGCGAGTCGCGGTCGCGCATCGGCGGCGTGGATTACGAGGGGGTGCCCGGGGTGGGGGCAACGAGCGCGCGCTTGCGGCGGTCGGGCGGGTTGACGATGCCGCCGGACATGACGACCTTCAAGCCTTCGTCGACGGTCATATCGAGCACCACCACGTCTTTTCGCGGGATAAACAGCAGGTATCCGGCGGTGGGGATCGGGCTGGTGGGCACCACCACGGTGATCAGGTCATGCTCGGAAAGGCGCTGAATGTCGGCGTGGGGCGGGCCGGTAATGAAGCCCATCGACCAGATGCCAAGGCGCGGATATTCCAGCAGGACCACTTCGCGAAAGGCGGTGGACCGCTGGGCGAGTACGGTTTCAAAGATTTGTTTGATGGTGCCGTAAATGCTCCGCACCACCGGCATCCGCTCGACGATATTTTCGCCCAGCCCAACCACCAGCCGTCCAACATAGCCGGCGGCGAATGCGCCAATAAAAATCAAACCAACCACCACCGTTACCAACCCGATTCCGGGGATGGTAAATGGAGTGAATTGCTCAGGGTTGTATTTTCCAGGCAGCACAGTGCCGATTGCGGTGTCGATAAAATTTATAAACAACCACGAGAGGTAAATAGTAATCGCGGCCGGTGCGCTCACCAGGATGCCAGCCAGAAAATAGGCGCGCAGCCTCCCGACCAGTCCGAGCTTGTGGGTATGGGAAGAAGCGGAAGCCTTTACCGAACCGGGCGGTTGGGAAAGGGGCGGTTCTTTCTCCATGGGCGGGGAAACTCGCAGGTTTGGTGCTCAAAGGGGGCGGCTGACGGCGGGATACGATATAGCATCCTTTCCGGGCGGCCGCCACGGGAACCGGGACTGGACCGGCGATGCCCTCCGGGGGTATTGTCGACACCACCAGCGCCGGTATCGTCGCGGCGGTGAGGTTTAGAGACGTTCAGGAGCCAGCCCCGTGACCGAAATTCGCCCCGCCACCCTCGATCATGTGCCGGTATTGGCGGCGCTTTCTCCGGCTGACCGGGGGGCGTTGGCCCGTCAGTGCAAATGGCGTCATTTTGACGAGGGCGAGCAGATTGTCGACCGGCTGGGCGATACCCACGATTTGTGTTTTGTTGTCGAGGGCCGGGCGCGGGTGGTCAACCACTCCATGAGCGGTCGGGAGATCAGCTTCGATGATGTCGAGCCGGGTGGGTTTTTTGGCGAAATGTCGGCGATCGATGGCAAGCCCCGGTCGGCGACGGTGATTGCGCTCTCCCCCGCCGTGGTCGCGTTTCTTTCACCCAAGCGGTTTGAGGAGTTGGTGCTCGGAACGCCCCGGGTGGGGTTGCTGGTAATGAAACGGCTGGTGAGCATGGTTCGGATTTCCACCGAGCGAATCATGGACCTCAGCACCCTTGGCGCCAACAACCGTATTCACGCGGAACTGTTGCGGCTGGCCAAACCAGACGAGAGGGGGGCCAACACCGCCGCGATCAGCCCAATCCCCGTTCATTCCGATATTGCCAGCCGGGTTAGCACCACCCGGGAAACCGTGGCGCGGGTCCTTAATGATTTGGCGCGCGATGGCTTGGTCGAACGGGGCGAGTCTGCGTTGTTGATCCGCGATCTGCGTGGGTTGCGGCGGATGGTCGAGGACGTTCGGGGCTAGTGGGGTGCGTCAGTTAACGTGCTGGGGTAACGGTTTCCAAAGGCCGCCGGCCTTTGGTGGGGTCGGAGGGGCAAAGTCCCTACAAAACATTTGGATTGCCTTCGGCGACCAAAGGCCGGGGGCCTTTGGAAACCCGGACTTTTACCGTGCAATTTAACTGCTGCGGCCCACTAGCCTTCCCGGTTATTCCGCGGCGTCGAGGGGGGTGAGGCAGCTTTCGATCAATTTGCGTTCCGTTATGTCGGTGTTGGCGCCGACCATCCGGGTGGGCTGTCCTTGTGCATCGCGAATCAGTCGTCCGCGAGACTCGATCCACCGCACGCCGCCATCAAAGCCCCGCCAACGCGCTTCGATGGTGAACGGCTGGTTTTGATTAAAAAGCCCACGGACCGCTGCGCGGTAACGCTCCCGGTCCTCGGGCATGATCATGTCGATGATTTGTTCGAAGTGAAGCACGCCTCCTGCCGCCGGTAGCCCCATTTGGAGACAGCACCGCTCCGACCAGTCGATCATGCCGGTGCCGGCATCCCATTCCCAGAAGCCATCATTTGAAACATCGACCACCGAGGAGAGCCGGGACCGCTCGTTGCGCAGGCCGGTCTCGCTTTCGGCAAGAGCGGTGGCGCCGGCCTGGAGTTTAAGCTGTTGGCGATAGAGCGCCCAGAATAGCGCGGTCAGCCCAATCGCCAAGCCCCCCGCCGCCGTGCCGATCCCGGTTGCGAGCTGATACCAGGGCGCCAGAACCGTGGCCTCGGGCACCGTGATGCTCACCGCCAGTGGATAATGCGTGAGCCTGCGCCCGGCGGCCACCTGGCTGCGGCTTTCGATATAGCTGTAATAGCGCCCCGAGCCGGTGCTTTTCCCGTCGCCGAAGATGCCGTCGATGGTCGGTGTGAAGGTCATCACCCGGCCATAGAGGTTGGGAACGAAGTGGTAGCGGACCAGCATGATCAGGTCGTTGCGTAGCAGCGTCACCCGCGCACCCGCTTCGGGCGCCGAGGCCGCAAACAACCGGCCCAGAACATCAAGGTTGATGGTTGTCCAGACCGCGCCAATGAAGGCGCCATCGGCCCCCGAAATACGCCGGGCGACGATGAAGGTCCACTGTCCATCGGCACGGCTCTGAATGGGCTCGCTAATGACTGCGCCTTGGTCGGGGCCATCCCGGAGAAGGGCGAAATAGGACCGATCGGATACCGACGTCTTGGTGAGAACCCAGTCTTGTGAGGTGGCGACCACCCGCCCGGTGGCGTCGGAGAATGACAGGCGTTGCACCATGGGCAAGCGCGCGATTTTGGACCGTAGCCAATCGCGCCGGCTCTCAATCGACTCGACACTGGCCGCCCCGACATCGGCCGCCCCGATAACGCTGCTGCCTGCCGTCACTGCCAGCGCGGTTTCGGTGAGGGTCATGTCGATGGTTTGCAGCGCCCGATCGAGGGTGTCGGCCAGCATGAACGAGGTGGTGGCGAGATTGCTCTCGACCCGGTTAAGCGCGTCTTCGCGCATGGAGTAGACCAACCCCGTCGTCACCGCGAGCAGCAGAGCGATAACCGTTCCCCCGATCCAGAGGAGTGCTTGGCTGGAAAGGTCCGGTCGGAGCAGGCGGTGGCCAAACCCCAAGCGGTTGTGGTCGGTCACCGCCGGGGTTTGTTTATCGTCTGCCGACACGCTCGTCATCGTTGCCTTTCACGGCCGACGGGTGGCCGGCATTCTCCGGGTGATTGGTTGGCCGGGTGGTTCGTTAGAAGAGGTTAGTTAGAACAGGCAATTGCCAATATATAGCAGCGCTGCCCCTCTTAGGATGCGGCAATGTGTCTCGCTGGGCTGCCTTGCAAATTGCTCGAAAACAGAGATGTGGTGGGCTTTGACTTCAACAAGGACCAATGGCATGAAAATCGACCCCGCAGACGCCGCCGAGATACTGCCTGTTTTAGTGCGGATTGCCTGCGCGTTGGAGCGGTTGGCGCCGCCACCAGCGCCACCGCAAAGCCTGGGCTCGGCCGATGCGTTTGTTTGGCACGCCGCTTCGGGATGGCTGGAGCCGGTTGCCGCCGTTAATCGGGTTGAGCTGGGCCTGTTGTGCGGCATTGAGCGGCAGAGCGGTATCTTATTGCGAAATACCAGGCGCTTTGCCGCCGGGCTTCCGGCCAATAACGCCCTTTTGTGGGGCGCGCGTGGGATGGGCAAAAGTTCGTTGGTCAAGGCGGTTCATTTGGCCGTGTGCCGGGAGTTGGCCGAGGCCGGGCGGGAGCGCAGTTTGGCGCTGGTGGAAATTCACCGCGAAGATATCCCGTCGCTGCCCCGCCTGTTAGCCTTGGTGCGGGAAAGTGCGGGGCGCTTCATCGTGTTTTGCGACGATCTGTCGTTTGACGGCCAGGACGCACATTATAAATCGTTGAAAGCGGTGTTGGAGGGCGGGCTAGAGGGGCGTCCGGAGCAGGTGGTGTTCTATGCGACATCCAATCGCCGGCATTTGATGCCGCGCGAGATGATCGAAAACGAAAGCTCAACGGCGATCAATCCGGCGGAATCGGTCGAAGAGAAAGTCTCGCTCTCCGATCGCTTCGGGTTGTGGCTCGGCTTCCACAATTGCGATCAGGAGACGTTCTTCGCGATGGTCGAAGGTTATGCCGCTCACTTTGGTTTGGTTATGCCGGTGGAGCGCTTGCGTGCCCGCGCCGTCGAGTGGTCCATGACCCGGGGCAGCCGCTCGGGCCGGGTGGCGTGGCAGTTTATCCAAGACCTTGCCGGCGAACTGAGGGAGGTGTCCGGCTTCGCTCTAGACCGCATCAGTTAAAGTGCACTTTAAAAGTCCAGGTTTCCAAAGGCCCCGGCCTTTGGTCGCCGAAGGCAATCTAAAAGTTTTGCCGGGGCTTTGCCCCTCCGACTCCACCAAAGGCGCCTCACGCGGCCGCCTTTAACAAATCAAGTGTGGCCCTCAAGATAGTCGCCGGGGTCCACAGCTTGGCTGCCGCGCCGGACCTCGAAATGAATTTGCGGGGCTGAAACTTTGCCCGAAAAGCCGACCGTTCCGATTTTTTGGCCGCGCTTGATTCGGGCGCCTTTTTGAACCAGCGTCGTGTCGAGGTGGGCGTAGGCGGTGACCAGCCCGTTGGTGTGGCGGATCAACAAGAGGTTGCCGTAGCTGCGCAACTCGTTTCCAACATAGGCCACCACGCCCGTATCGGCAGCGACCACCGGGGCGCCACGGGGGGCGCCGATGTTAACGCCATCGTTCTGGCTGCCATCGGGCTTGCCGCCATATTCCGATATCACCTGACCCTTGACCGGCCACATGAACCGACCACCGCCGGCTGGCGGTGCCGGCACCTCAACCACCTTGGGCGGTTCGGCTTTTACCGGCGCGGTTTTGGCCGGCTCGGCCCGTGCAGGCGGGGCTGACGCTGCCGGGGTTGGTGCTGACGGGGCCAGCGGGTCGGCGGCGGGTGTGACGGCGGCCAACTCAACCGGCGTGGGTCTTGCGGGCGGGGCCGTCCTTCTGGCCGTGGTTGGCTTGGTGGCCTGCGGGTCGCGTTTTGCCGCCGGCCCGATAGTTGCGAGGGCGTGAGCGGCCTGGGCGGAGGCTTTGGGCGCGGCGGCGTAGTTTGGTCCGGGCGCTGGTCTGGATTGCGCGGTTCTGGCGAGACCGGTTCCCGGCGCGGGAGCCAGCGGGACCGGCGCCGATTGCAGGGTGGGCGGTGGCAATGGCTCGGTCCGCACCGCGCCGGGCGCGACGCCGTGGATGGGGTTGATTTCGGCGGGCTCGGGTTTGTGCGTCGGTGTTGGCGTTGAGGGGGGGGCGGACTCGCCCGGCAGGATCAGCACTTGCCCGACCTGAATGACATAGGCGGGCGGCGCGATTTGGTTTAAACGGGCGATTTGGGCGGTTTCGTAATGGTAGCGCTGGGCGATGGTAGACAGCGAGTCACCGACATGAACGGTGTAAGTCCGCGTCGGCGGCAACAAAAGCTTTTGGCCGATTTCAAGGCGATAGGGCGGGGAGAGGTGGTTAAGGCTGATAATATCCCGCGAATGAACATTGTAGCGCTTCGCGATGAGATAGAGCGCGTCGCCCGATGCAACGGTGATCGTTTGGCCGGGTGTCACCTCGGTATCTTGGGATACCACAGGCGCAAGGCCAACCTGCGAGCAGCCGCCACCGATCAGCGGTAGCGCCAGCGCAATCAGCAGCAGGGTCAGGCGCCCGGCGGTGCGCGGGTGCCTGAAGGAAGATCGGCCACCAAGGGCACAAAGCGAACGGGCCACGTCTCCTCCCGTAGAAAACTGGTTTCGCTCCGCCGGATTCGGACCAAGCGCTGTTCCCAGCACTCGCCCGCCAGCGGGATGACTAACACGCCGCCAACACCAAGTTGGCTCAGCAGAGCCGGCGGCGGCTCCCGGCCCTCGGCGCCAGCGGTGACCATAATACGGTCAAACGGCGCGTGCTCGGGCCAACCTTGGGTTCCGTCGCCCAAGCGGGCGGTGATGCGGTCCAGCCCCAACTCGGCGAATCGGCGTTGCGCTTCGACCAGCAGGGCGGCTCGTCGTTCCACGGTATACACATGAGCGCCGAGCAGCGCCAGTACTGCCGCCTGGTAACCGCTGCCGGTGCCAATTTCGAGCACGGAGTGTGTCGGCAAAACCTCTAAAAGCTCGGTCATGTAAGCTGCCACCGAGGGTTGGCTGATGGTTTGCCCCTCGCCGATCGGCAGCGGCCGGTCCTCCCAGGCGAAATTCTTCAGCAGCGGCGGCACGAAGGCTTCGCGTGGCACCGCCGCAATCGCCTCTAACACCGCCTCGTCCCTCACGCCGTTTTGGTAGATTGCCTTTATCAGGCGTTGGACGCAGGGGGTGGGCGGCATGGATCACCTCAGGGCCAAATCCAGGGCGGCAATGGTCGGTTGATGTGTAAGGTCGAGATGCAGGGGCGTTACGGCAATGCCCTGGCTCAATAATACCGCGTGATCCGACCCGGGGGTGACCTCTTCCGACTCGTGGAGCGGGCCGATCCAGTAATAGGTGCGGCCTCGGGGGTCCACCCGTTCGCAAACGTCGTCGGCGATCTTGCGTTTGCCATGGGGCACCACGCGCACCCCGGTCACCGCGTTTGCGGCGCAGGCGGGAAAGTTGACGTTAATCAACACGGTGTCGGGCCAGGAGGCGCGCACCAGCCGGCGAATCAACTCGGCCCCCCAGTGTTCGGCCGCCGCAAAATCGGTGGCGCCGCCCCCGTCCACCGCTTGGCTGAGGGCAATGGCGGGCACGCCGAGCAACGTTGCCTCCATGGCAACCGCGATGGTCCCGGAGTAGGTTACGTCGTCGCAGATGTTGCGGCCGAAATTGATGCCCGAGAGGACCAGATCGGGTTTGCGGTCGCGCATAATCATATTGATCGCAAGCAACGCGCAGTCGGTTGGTCTGCCATCGAGCGCGAAATGGCGTTCGTCGATCTCGCGGAGCCGCAGCGGCCGGTGCAAGGTCAACGAATGGCTGGAGGCCGATTGCTCGGTCTCCGGGGCCACCACCCAAACATCATCGCTCAAGGTGCGGGCGATGCGCTCCAGCACCGCCAGCCCGGGAGCGTTGATGCCATCGTCGTTGGATAGCAGAATCCGCGACCGTTGCAGATCAATTGGCAGCTCAAACGCCACGGCTAATCACCTCCAGCCCACCCATATAAGGCCGGAGCACCTCGGGCACCACCACCGAGCCGTCGGGCCGCTGATAGTTTTCGATCACCGCGATCAGCGCCCGCCCGACCGCGACGCCCGAGCCGTTCAGAGTGTGGACGATCCTGGTGCTTTCTTTGGTGCCTTTTGGCCGGCAGCGCGTCTTCATGCGGCGGGCTTGAAAATCCCCGCAGTTGGAGCAGGATGAAATCTCGCGGTAGGCGTTTTGCCCGGGCAGCCAAACCTCGATGTCATAGGTTTTGCGCGCCGAAAAGCCCATATCTCCGGTGCAGAGAACAACGGTGCGAAACGGCAGGCCAAGCTTGGTCAACACGGCTTCGGCGCAACCCGTCATGCGCTCGTGTTCATCCGCAGATTGGTCGGGGCCGGTAATGCTGACCATCTCGACCTTCCAGAATTGATGCTGGCGGATCATGCCCCGCGTGTCTTTTCCCGCCGCCCCGGCTTCGGCCCGGAAACACGGGGTAAGGGCTGTCAGGCGCAACGGCAGGTCTTCTGAATCGAGGATTTTGTCGGCCGCGAGGTTGGTCAACGGGACCTCGGCGGTGGGAATCAACCAATGGCCAGAGGTGGTTTGGAACAGGTCTTCGGCAAATTTGGGCAGTTGGCCGGTGCCAAACATGGCGGCGTCGCGCACCATTAGCGGCGGGCTGACTTCAGTGTAGCCGTGCTGGCTGGTATGCAGGTCGAGCATGAATTGCCCCAGCGCCCGCTCCAGCCGCGCAAGCCCGCCCCGCAGCACGGTGAAGCGCGCGCCGGAAAGGGCGGCGGCGCCGGAAAAATCCATCAGCCCCAACTTTTCGCCAAGCTCGAAATGCTCCAGCGGCGTGGTGATCGAGGGCGGCGTGCCAACCCGGCGCACCTCGATATTGTGCTTTTCGTCCGGCCCCACCGGCACATCGTCGGCCGGGGGGTTGGGCAGGGTGGTGAGCAGGCGCTCCAGTTCGGCCCCCGCTGTGCGCTCTTCTTCTTCCACCTCGGGCAGGCGGGCCTTGATGGCGGCCACCTCGGCTTGCAGAGTGTCGGCATTGGCCCCCGACTTCCTCAGCGCGCCGATTTCTTTCGAGGCCTCGTTGCGCCGCTGCTGCAACTCCTGGAGCGTGGTTTGCGCCGCTCGCCGCCGGGCATCGAGCCCAAGCAGAGTGGCGGATAACGGGTCCAGCCCGCGCCGGGTCATGGCGAGGTCGAAGGCGGCAGAGCAATCGCGGATGGATCGGAGGTCGAGCATTGGGCGGGGCCGGCAAAAAAGAGGGAGGGGCTCGCTGTTTATAGGTCGCTGACCGGTTAAGGTCCAGAGCCACGCTCGACACCCCTTTACCCGCGCCCGGCTTCACGGCATTATCGGCCCGGTTCATCGAATGGAGTTCTCCCCATGAAGCCGTTGCGGCCCACCGGTATCAGCCTTCTTATGGTCGCCTTCGGTATTTTCATGAGCCAGGGCAACGTTTCCCTGGCTTGGCCTGGGGATGCGCGCGGCCCGACTCTGGTGGTGGCAACCACCGCCAGCGCCGATAGTTCGGTGGTTGGAACGCCGACGCCAACGGGTAAACGGCCATCGGCCTTGGTCGATCCCCAATCGGTCTTTTTCGGCTGCGCCACCGGCACCGTGCTCGGAGCCTTGGTTACCGCTTTGCCGCCGATGGTTGGCTGGACATTTTACGCGGGCGCGCTGCCGGCGGTGGTTGCGCTGATCGCAACTTCGGGGGTTGGGTGCGCGGTTGGGCTTTTTGGCGGCGTTATCATCTCAACCTTCGTCTGGATCTTCGATAAAGTCGGCGGCGCCTGGCACGCGGTTTTTGGCTGAACCCGGCGGCTAGTCGGTATCATCGATCCAGTAGCGTTCGAGGTGCCAGTCGGTGAGGGGGCGGTATTCGTCCATCGATGCCGGCACCGGCTGTCTCATCTGCACCTTGGCGAGCATCGCGCGACCTTCCGGCGCGGTGCCGAGTTTTAAGAAGGCTTGGCGGATGGCCTCGGCGATGTGCGCGGGGACGCGCGGGTGAGCGGCAATGGCGTGGGGCGGTATCTCGCCGGTGGTGTGAATGACTTTCAGCGCCCCCTTGATCAGCGGGTCGAGGTCTCTGAAGGTTTTGTCGGCACCGCCGCCGGCGTCGGCGTCATGCCCGGCCACGGCCAAAAAGGCGCCGCCGTGGGTTTTGGCGTCGAGCAATTTTACCCGGACCTGAAAGCCACGCTCCAACTCGGCGCGCAGCAGCAGGCTGGCCGCCACCGCATTTTGTGAGGGAACCGCCAACACCTTGCCGTCGAGGGCGGCCGGGCTGTTCACCCTGCTGTCGGCACGCACCACCAAAATACCGCGCAACGGCTCGGCGTCGCGCACCAGGGGCCGGTAGCCTTGCCGGTCGGCCTCACGCAAGAGCTGATAGGGGTTGGCGTAGACGAAATCATAGCGTCCGGCGGCAAGCCCGTGCTGAAATTCGGACATGGTGGCCGGAATGACGAGCGAGAGCCGAACGCCCGATCGCGCGGCAAGCTCGGTTATCACCGGTGTCCAAATCGCCCCGAGTTTTCGGGGGTCAAATTGGGGAATCACCGCGAAGGTGACCCCGTTCGGCTGGGTTTGTCCGGCAGCGCTGGGCGCGCTCGTCTCGTGTGCCCCCGGTGCCCGGAACGCGCTTTGCATCAATGTCGCGCCGAAAGCGACCGCAATCATTAAAGCCAGGACGCTGGGAAAGCGAAACATCTGAGGTGTTCCGTCGCTGTTGGGCCTCATCGGGGCCATTCTAACACAAGGGGGGGCTTTACTCAGTAGGTTCTCGGCAGAGGGGCCAAGAGGGGGGTGTTATTCCCGAACCGTCTGTGCCATAATCGGTGGGTCGGGGTAACACTCGACTATGGCGATAAACGGATTGTGGAATAGGTTTCTCGGACCCGGGGGCGGTACCCGGCGCCTCCACCAGTTCCGCCGCCCGGGAAACCGGCCGGCGTTATGGGGGCGAAATAGGCTCGACGGGATGCAGTAAAGACGAAACTTTTGCCCGGCATGATACCGCCGTTATCGGGTCAAAACTCTAGGTGCGAACGATAACATCGTTGCTCCTGCCGACATGCGCCTCGCGGCGTAGTTAGGCACGGGCTAGCCGGCGGGCCTTGGAACAGAAGCGCCGGCACTTATCATTTTAATTCGGTGTGGGTGGGGTCGGTCGATGAGCAAAGGCGTCAAGGTCACGCTGTTGACCCTTGCCGGCATCGTGCTTCTGGTCTCCGCCAGTTTGGCCACCAGCTATGAGCGTAGCCTGATGGCGGCGCTGGAACAGATCCTCGGCTTTTTGTTGCTGCTGGTGGCGGGGGGGATTTGCCTCGTGGGGATGGGCGACCCGGTGGAGACCCAGCCGCCCGGTGTCGCGCCAAAAGTCGATCATAAAAGCGAGCCCGCCCCAGGCAAGAAGGGCTGATTGGCCCCTCCCTCTGGTGCTCGGGCGCTCTGGTGCTCGGGCTAGCGTTCTGGGCCGGCTATTCGGCGTGGGGTGACGGCGTTTTTTGCCAAGTCTCCAGCAGGGCGGTGTCCCGTTCCTGGCGTTTCGTCCGCTGGATGCTTTCGGCCGCGGTTCGTTCCGCCCGGACCAGCGTTTCACGCTCGGTGCGCGCCAGCCTCAGCGCGGATTCGGAGGCGGTGCGTTCCGCCCGGCTGGCGTCTTCGGCCTGCCTCCGCTCATTTCGGGCCGTTGTTTCAGTGGCAAACTTGTCGAGGTTGCGAACCTCGCGTTGCTCCGACATAAAAAATTTCCTTTAAGAGGCCGTTCTGCTAAGTGGCCGTTCTGCCGGTTGGGCGTTTTAGCCCGCACCGGTCATTCACCGATGTTAAGGCCGAAATGATTTAGCGGGTTGAAACCCCAAATCAACCATCCTCGCCCATTGGTCGGCGAAGGCTTGGTCGGTATTGAGTTTATGTTCGAGAGCAACCGCGTTACGGACGCTGCGGCAGTCGTGAAGTCGTGCCGTCCGGCCGTTTTCATCATTTGCGGTGATGGTCATGCCTTTTCGCGTGATCAGGATTGTCATTATCAGCCTGTTGGGGGCGCGGCGGCTCGGCAACCAAGCCCTACCGCGCTGCCTAGACATGGCCCTTCCTGGCCGCCAACGCAAGGGGGCGTTCGTTAATGGTCAAGAAGCCCTTGCCACCGGCGCCGGAGTTGGGCGAGAATAGCTGTCATTCGTCGATGGCCCCCAGATAGGGGAGTAGCGTGATGCAGAGATACCAGAACTCGTATCCCAACCGCCCAAATACGCCAAGCCCGGCCGCCGAACTCGGTGGCCGGCTTTGGCGGTGGCTGGGTCCCCAACTCGGGACATTGGGGCGTGCCGCAGTGGCGCGGGTGGTGAGGTTTTGTGAAGGCGAGGAGGCCCAGACCATCCTCGGCTCGGCCTTTCAGCGCGTCCGCGATGCTGTGCGTTGGGCCTGGAAGAACGATACGGTGCCGAGTGGCCGGGTCCGCCAGGCGATGGACCAGTATGAAGAGCGGCTGGCGGCGGCCGAACGGCGCCAAGCGCAGCGGGAGCTGCGGCGCACTCAGCAGGATGAAAAGCGCAAAGCCCGAGAGCAGCGCTACGCCGAAAAGTCGTCCATCTATCTGGGGTGAGATAGTGGGCTGGGGTGAGTTAGCGGGCTGGGGTGATTTATCGGGTGTGCGCAGCCCCGGCTAATTTGGCCGGTGGAGCCGGCCGCCGCACACCGGATGCGGGGCGCCGGTGGTGGTTGGCAAGCTGAGCGGCAGCCCGGCGAGGCTGCGGACCGCCAGATAGCCAAACGCCTGGGCCTCCAGCGCGTCGCCGGACCAGCCGTGTTGATCGACTTGGTCCACTGGTGCGGCAAGGTGGGTTTCCAGCATCGCCAGCAGGGTTTTGTTGAGGCGGCCACCGCCCGTTATCAACCAGCGTGTGGGCGGCGCGGGGAGCAGGGGCAGCGCCAGGGCGACGCTTTGGGCGGTGAAGGCGGTGAGAGTGGCGGCGCCATCCTCGGTGGTCAGTCCCGCGACCGGGGCCGGGTTGAAAGCATCGCGATCGAGGGATTTTGGCGCCGGCTGGCGGAAATAGGGGTGGTCGAGCAGTGCCGCGAGGGCTGTCTCGCACACATCGCCCCGCGCCGCGAGGGCGCCGTCTTCGTCGTAGCGCCGGCCGGTATGGGCCAGCACCCAATCATCGAGCAGGGCATTGCCGGGGCCGGTATCGAAGGCCAACACGTCGTGTTCTTCCGCGCCCAGCCACGTGACGTTGGCCACCCCGCCAATGTTGAGCACCGCCACCGGCCGCGCCAAGTTTGCCGCCAACGCCCGATGATAAAGCGGCACCAGGGGAGCGCCCTGGCCCCCGGCCGCGACATCGGCGCTGCGAAAGTCGTTGACGACCGCGATTCCGGTTAGTGTTGCAAGAAGGCCGCCATCACCGATCTGGCAGGTGTGGCCCCGCTCGGGGGCATGGGAAATGGTGTGGCCGTGAAACCCGATCAACTCGACTGCGCCGGGTTTGAGCCCGGCCCTGGCGATGAGCGCCGCCACCGTCGCCGCGTGGGCCTGGGTAAGCTCCCGCTCCACCGCCAAAACTTCAGCCGGCGCACCACGGCCGCCGAGGCACCCCCGCAGCCGTGCGCGCAGGGCGTCGGGATAGGGTACGGTGAGGAAGGCGCCGGTCTCGACCCTCTCCCGGCCATCGGTGGTAATCAGTGCGGCGTCGATGCCGTCGAGCGAGGTGCCGCTCATTAAGCCGATGGTGGTGCGCATGGTCATGGCCGGGGCTTTAAAGCTGGTGGAAACGGTGCGCCCGAGTCTGCGGTAATTCTTTGCTGTTTCGCAACTGGGAATTCCGGGCAGGGCCGGACGGCGATGCCTTGGGCAAAGATTGTTCCGGCCGGGGGAAAGTGCTAACCCAGGGGCCTCAAATTCTCCGGCATCCGGCCTTCCGTCATGACCCAATATCGCTCTGAGTTTTTAAGCACCCTCGCCGCCCGTGGTTTTGTCGATCAATGCACCGATGGGGCAGCGCTTGATGCGCTGGCGCTGGCGGGGCCGGTCACCGCTTATATTGGCTTTGATTGCACCGCGAGCAGCCTTCATGTCGGCTCACTGGTGCCGATTATGATGCTGCGCTGGCTGCAAAAAACCGGCCATAAGCCAATCGTGCTGATGGGCGGCGGCACCACCAAGGTCGGCGATCCTTCGGGCAAGGATGAGAGCCGGCAGTTGCTCACCGATGAGCAGATTGCGGCCAACATGGCCGGGATCAGGCAGGTGTTTTCCAAGTTTCTCACCTTTGGCGATGGCCCGACCGATGCTGTGATGGTCAACAACGCCGACTGGCTCGATCAAATCTCTTACATCCCGTTTTTGCGCGATATCGGGCGCCACTTCACCATCAACCGGATGCTGGGCTTCGAGTCGGTCAAGATGCGGCTGGAGCGGGAGCAGCCGCTTACGTTTCTTGAGTTCAACTATATGATTCTCCAGGCCTACGATTTTCTGGAGCTTTCCCGGCGCCACCGCTGCGTGCTCCAAATGGGCGGCTCGGACCAGTGGGGCAATATTATCAACGGCATTGAACTCGGCCGCCGCGTGGATCATGCCGCGCTCTATGGCCTGACCACGCCGCTGATGACCACCGCCTCGGGCGCCAAAATGGGCAAAACGGCGGCGGGGGCGGTGTGGCTCAACGCGGATCGGTTAAGTGCCTATGATTATTGGCAATATTGGCGCAATACCGAAGATGCGGATGTGGGGCGCTTTTTGCGTCTCTTCACCGAGTTGCCCGAAGCCGAAATCGCCCGGCTCGATGCTCTGCCCGGCGCCGCGATCAACGAGGCGAAAAAGGTGTTGGCGTTTGAGGCGACCAAGCTTGCCCACAGCGAGACCGCTGCCGTTGAGGCCGCCGAGACCGCCCGCCGCACCTTTGAAGACGGCGCCGCCGCAGACGGATTGCCAACCGTGGTGGTGAGCGCCGCCGCATTCCCCCAGGGCGCGCCGGTGGTGGATTTGCTGGTGGCGGCGGGGCTGGAAAGCTCGAAAGGCAAAGCCCGAAAACTGATTGAAGGCGGCGGCGCGCGGCTGGATGATCAATTGGTCGATCAGGCGGGTGCCACTGTCCAGCTCACCCTTGGCGCGACGTTGAAACTATCGGCCGGTAAAAAACGCCACGTTTTGATTAAGATCACCTGAAAGGAACCGACATGCTGTATGCGATATATTGTCTCGATAAGGTGGGTAGCCTCGATTTGCGCCTGTCAACCCGCCCGGCGCACTTGGCTTATCTTGAAAGCCAGGGCGCGCGCTTGATCACCGCCGGGCCGCTGTTGTCGGACGATGGCCAAACCCCGCTCGGCAGCCTGTTGCTGTTCGAGGCGGAAAGCCGGGCCGATGCCGAGGCGTTTGCGGCGGGCGATCCCTATGCCGGGGCCGGTCTCTTCGAGTCTGTCGCGATTCGGCCGTGGCGCCGGGTGTTTCCCAAAGGCTGAGGGGCGCGAGATGGCGTATTGGCTGCTAAAATCCGAGCCGGTCAAGTATTCCTGGGATCAGATGCGGCGTGACGGCCGCACATTCTGGGATGGAGTTCGTAATCACCAAGCGGCCGGCAATCTCAGGGCGATGCGAATCGGAGAACAGGCATTCTTTTACCACTCCAACGTGGGAAAGGAGATTGTCGGCATCGTTGAGATTATACGCGAATTTTATCCAGATCCGGCCGACCCGTTCACTAAGTTTGGAAACGTCGATGTTCGGCCGCTGGCCTCGCTGGCCCGGCCGGTGACGCTAACGGCGATAAAAGCCGATCCCTTGCTCGCCGGCATGGCTTTGGTGCGGCAATCGCGCCTGTCGGTTTGCCCGGTTGGCGAGGCGGAATGGCGGGCGATTTGTGATCTTGGTGGCGTTGCAGCAGGCGCCCCGTCGGCTTTTGCGGGGTGCGAGGCCTGGGTTTCTGCGCCGCTGCGGCGTGATTTCTGAATTTGCGAAAATTCAATATTGCAGGTGCGAACAGTATTCGGTGCCCTGCGGGAGGTAATTGCCCTGGTGCGAAAGATGATTGCGGCGAACATTCGTGTCTTGTAACGGGGCGCTCATGTGTGGATAATGCGTTCGTCATTCGGGGGAGCCATATGCGGCGCTCCTGTCTCCATCAAGAAAATCATAAACCTTTGTTATGGAGTTTAACTGTCCAATGTCGACCGATAATACCTTCTTTCCGGTTCGTGAAGAATTCGCCAAAAACGCTTGGATTGACAACGACAAGTACTTAAAGATGTACGAACAGTCGGTCAAAGATCCTGAGGGGTTTTGGGGCGAGCAAGGCAAGCGGATCGACTGGATCAAGCCCTACACCAAGGTGAAGGACGTTGACTTTACTGGCGACGTTCGCATTCGTTGGTATTACGATGGCACGCTGAACGCATCGGTCAATTGCCTTGACCGCCATCTCGCGAAGCGTGGCGATCAGACCGCGATCATTTGGGAAGGTGACAACCCGGAAGAGAGCAAAAAAGTCACCTATCGTCAGGCTTATGAAGAAGTCTGCCGGGTGGCAAATGTGATGCGCGCCAATGGTGTCAAGAAGGGCGATCGGGTCACCATTTACATGCCGATGGTTCCTGAGGCGGCGTTCGCCATTCTGGCGTGCGCTCGTATCGGCGCCATTCACTCGGTTATCTTTGGTGGCTTCTCTCCCGACAGCATCAAAGATCGCATTCTCGACTGCGAGAGCGATTTCGTCATCACCGCCGATGAGGGTCTGCGCGGGGGCCGCAAGGTGCCGCTGAAGGCCAATGTCGATAAGGCCCTGGAGTCTTGCCCCGGCGTTCGCAATGTGTTGGTGCTGAAGCGCACCGGCGGCAACATCGATTGGAAGCCCGGGCGCGATTTGTGGTGGCACGAAGAGACCGCAAAGGTCCCGGCCGAGTGCGTTCCTGAAGAGATGTCGGCTGAAGACCCGCTGTTCATCCTTTACACCTCTGGTTCGACCGGGAAGCCCAAGGGTGTGCTGCACACCACCGGCGGCTATATGGTCTATACCTCGATCACTCACCAGTACATCTTCGACTACAAAGACGGTGAAGTGTTCTGGTGTACGGCGGATGTGGGTTGGGTTACCGGCCACAGCTACATCGTCTATGGCCCGATGTCCAACGGCGCCATCACCCTGATGTTTGAAGGCATCCCGAACTATCCGAGCTTCTCGCGCTTCTGGGAAGTGGTCGACAAGCATCAAGTCAACATCTTCTACACCGCACCGACCGCGATTCGGGCCCTGATGCGGGAAGGTGAAGCCCCGGTAAAGAAGACCAGCCGTTCCAGCATTCGCGTTCTTGGCTCGGTCGGTGAGCCGATCAATCCGGAAGCTTGGCTGTGGTACTATAATGTGGTCGGCGACAAGCGGTGCCCGATCGTTGATACTTGGTGGCAGACCGAAACCGGCGGCATTCTCATTACCCCGCTGCCCGGCGCCAACGGCCTGAAGCCTGGTTCAGCAACGCGTCCGTTCTTTGGCGTCCAGCCTGTGATGGTCGATAATGATGGCGTGATCATCGAAGGGGCGTGCGAGGGTAACCTTTGCCTCGTTGATGCGTGGCCGGGAATGATGCGCACCGTTTTCGGTGACCATGCTCGGTTCGGCCTGACCTACTTCTCAACCTTCGCCGGCAAATACTTCACCGGTGACGGCGCACGCCGTGATGCCGATGGGTATTACTGGATTACCGGTCGCGTTGATGACGTGATCAACGTCTCTGGTCACCGCCTCGGCACCGCTGAAGTTGAGAGCGCCCTCGTTGCGCATGTCAAGGTTGCGGAAGCGGCGGTGGTTGGGTATCCACACGACATTAAGGGCCAGGGCATCTATGCTTATGTGACGCTGAATGCCGGCATTGAGCCGTCGGAAGCGTTGCGTAAGGAGCTGGTGGGCTGGGTTCGCACCCAGATTGGGCCAATTGCCACCCCGGATATGATCCAGTGGGCGCCCGGTCTGCCGAAGACCCGTTCGGGCAAGATCATGCGCCGTATTTTGCGCAAGATCGCGGCGAACGAGCACGACGCTCTTGGTGACACCACCACGCTGGCCGACAACACGGTCGTTACCAGCTTGGTCGAGAACCGCATGAATCGCGGCTGATACTAAGGTTGCCAAGGACTTGTCCTTGGTTCTGGGTCCAGGGGGCAGCCGCCCCCTGGACTTTTTTGTGTCTCCGCCCCTTGGTCGTGGGTGACACGATGCCGCCACATCGGCTACCCTGGCCCTATGCCGTGTTGGTGTTGGAAGAGGGTGAGCCGCCGTGTCCAAGTTATCGCTGTCCAAAGACAAGATATCGATTTTGTTACTGGAAGGCATCCACGAGAGTGCGGTAGATTTGCTGCGCTCACGCGGCTATTCGACCATCGAAAGTCTGCCAAAGGCTCTCGACGACGCCAAGTTGATCGAGAAGATTTCGCGCGCTCATGTGGTGGGTATTCGCTCGCGGACCCAGTTAACCACAGCGGTGCTGGCTGCGGCGCCGCGGTTATTTAGTATCGGCTGCTTTTGCATTGGCACCAATCAGGTTGATTTGGGCGCGGCGCGACGGGCGGGCATTCCGGTGTTCAACGCCCCCCATTCCAACACCCGTTCGGTGGCGGAAATGGTGCTGGCAGAGATTGTGATGTTGCTGCGCGGGTTGCATGAGCGCTCGGCGCAGGTTCATCGCGGGCAATGGCCCAAGAGCGCAGCCGATTCCTTTGAGGCGCGCGGCAAGGTGCTCGGCATTGTCGGCTATGGTCACATTGGTAGCCAACTCTCGGTGCTGGCCGAGGCGCTCGGCATGAAGGTGCGGTTTTACGATATTGTGCGCAAACTCGCCCTCGGCAATGCTCAGTCCTGCCACACCCTTGATGAGTTGTTGCAAACCTCGGATCTTGTATCCCTCCATGTGCCGGATACGGCTGCAACACGCGGAATGATCGGGGCTGACCAGCTTCGGATGATGAAGCCGCGCTCGTATCTCATCAACGCTTCGCGTGGGACGGTGGTAAATGTCGACGCTCTCGCGCAATCCTTGCGCTCGAGGCACCTGCTCGGCGCCGCCATCGATGTTTTTCCGAGTGAGCCCGCCGGCAATGATGACGTGTTTGAGAGCCCTCTGCGTGGGATGGATAATGTGATCCTCACCCCGCACATTGGCGGCAGCACGCTGGAGGCGCAGGCGAATATTGGGCTGGAGGTGGCCGATAAGTTGATCGAGTATTCTGATAATGGCTCGACCATTGGTGCCGTGAACTTCCCCCAGGTTGCGTTGCCCGGGCGAGAGCACGGTGTTGGCACCCGTTTTTTGCACCTCCACCGCAACGTTCCCGGTGTGCTGAAGCGCCTCAACGAGGTTTTCGCCGCCCGCAACCTCAACATTGCCGCGCAGTACCTCCAGACGGACCCCGAGGTCGGCTATGTGGTGGTCGATGTCGACGGCGCTGTTGCAGAAGACGAGGTTCGCGATGAGTTGCGCGATATCGAGGGCACAATAAAGGTGCGGTTTTTGCATTAGCGGGTTGGTAAAGCCCGGTTAGCGTCCGCGCGCCCGCTCCACCGCATTGACAACCGGGGTTGCGCGGAGGGCCGCCATGATATTGGTAAGGTGTTTGGCGTCTTTCACGTCAATATCGATCAACATTTCGAAGTAATCCTGGCTCCGGCTGGTGATCTTGAGGTTGGTAATGTTGCCGCCATTCTTGCCAATGACGGTGGAAAGTGATCCGAGGCCCCCCGGTTCGTTGGCAACCACCACGTTGAGCCGGCCAACATGGTCTTCGGGGCGGTTGGGGCCGATATCCCAGGCGACATCGATCCAGCGCTCCGGCGAGTCGTTGAAGCTTTCGAGCGTCTCGCAATCGATCGTGTGAATGGTTACGCCCTTGCCGGTGGTGACGATCCCGACGATGCGGTCCCCCGGCAGCGGGTGGCAGCACCGGGCGTAATGCACCGCCATACCGGGAATCAGGCCGCGAATCGGCAGCGGCAGGTCTTTGCCCTTGGCCTTGGGCTTGGCGGCGCGGGCCGCCGTGGCCTGTGTCACCGCCTTATCGCGGTTTTCCTTCGCGTCCTTTGAAAGCTGTTCTTCGGCCGGCTTGTGGCCGGGGAAAACGGCGTGAAAGACTTCGCGCTGCGACCTTAGCCCGGCGCCGACGTTGGCATAAAGATCATCGACCGTCGCGGCCTGAAAAATCTTAACAACCCCTTCGACCGCCCGTTCTGAAAACTCATAGCCCTCATGGCGGAAGGTCTTTTGCAGTAAGGCCCGCCCGAGCTGAATGTATTGCGTACGCTGTTGGCTGCGCAAAAACTTGCGAATGCGCGCCTTGGCTTTGCCGGTTACAACGAACCGCTCCCATGCCGGCGATGGTGTTTGCGACTTTGAGGTGACGATCTCCACCTGATCGCCGTTTTGCAACTGGGTCCGCAGTGGTAACATGCGGCCGTTGATTTTGGCGCCAACGCAGCGGTCGCCAACCACCGAATGCACGGCATAGGCGAAATCGACCGGTGTTGCCCCCCTCGGCAGGCTGATCAAATCGCCCTTGGGCGTGAAGCAGAACACCTGATCCTGGAACAGTTCCAGTTTTGTGTGTTCCAAAAATTCTTCTGGCCGCTGGGCGTGCTCCACGATTTCCAGCAGTTTTTGCAACCACTGGTATTCGCGGGCGTCGGCACGGGGCTGGCCCTGTTTATAGGCCCAGTGGGCCGCGACTCCGAGTTCCGCCACCTCGTGCATGTCGGTGGTGCGGATTTGGATCTCGACCCGTTGGCGGTCGGGACCAATCACCCCGGTATGCAAGCTTTTGTAGCCGTTGGGCTTGGGGGTCGAGATGTAGTCCTTGAACCGCCCCGGGACTACTGGATATCGGGCGTGAATAATGCCGAGCGCCTGATAGCATTCCTCAACCGACTCGACGATTAAGCGAAATGCCATGATGTCCGAAAGCTGCTCGAACGACACACTCTTGTGTTCCAGCTTGCGCCAGACCGAATAAACGCTCTTTTCCCGTCCAAAGACCTTGGTATTTGGCAATCCTTGCTCGGCCAGGGTTTGGCGTAATTGCTCGACCACCCATTCGACTCGGCCCGCGCCTTCCGAGCGGAGCCGGGCGAGTTGGGTTAGAATCGAGTCGCGCGCCTCGGGATTTAGCTCGGCGAAGGATAAATCTTCAAGCTCGTCCTTCCACCGCTGAATTCCGATGCGCTCTGCGAGCGGCGCATAGATCTCGATCGTTTCCCGGGCGATGCGGCGGCGTTTGTCGGGGTCTTTGAGGTAATGGAGCGTCCGCATATTGTGTAAGCGGTCGGCAAGTTTCACCAACAGCACCCGAATATCTTCGGACATTGCCAGCACCAGCTTGCGGAAATTTTCGGCCTGCTTGGTTTGGTCCGATTGTAATTCGATGCGCGAAAGTTTGGTAACGCCATCGACCAGCCGGCCAATCTCGGGGCCGAACATGCGCTCGACATCTTCGAGCGTGGCAACGGTGTCTTCAACGGTATCGTGCAGCAGGCCGGTGACGATCGACGCGGTGTCGAGCTTCATCTGGGTCAGGATGCCCGCGACCTCGACCGGATGGGCGAAATAAGGGTCGCCGCTGGCCCGCAGTTGCGAGCCATGGCACTTCAGCGAATAAACATAGGCCCGGTTAAGGACATCCTCGTCGGCAGACGGGTCGTAAGCTTTGATACGTTCGACCAGCTCATATTGCCGGATCATGGCTGCAAGCCCTAGCTGCCGGGCCGCACCGGCTGCGGCCCCCGATCATGGCAATCAGGCGAATGTGTCGTCGGGCCCGTCGGCTCCAAGGCCGTCGGCTTCGGCGTCCAGCGGCTCGTCGCCGTCCTCGTCCGCTTCGTCGTCGCTCAAAGCGTCGAGATCATCGCAGCCGTCGACAGGACGCGCCCACGCGGCTTCGCCGGCCATCAATTCGACGACCTCTTCTTCAGGCTCGTCGGCCTCGGGCAGCTTTTGCAGACCCCGGATCAGGTCGTTTTTCAGCACATCGAGAGAGATCGTCAAATCGGCGATTTCCCGCAATGCGACGACCGGGTTTTTGTCGTTGTCCCGATCGAGGGACAGGGGGGCGCCCGCAGCAATGGCCCGCGCCCGCTGCGACGCCAACATCACCAACTCAAACCGGTTGGGGACGCGTTGCACGCAATCTTCAACAGTAACCCGCGCCATACCGAATAAACTCCCCACATTGAGCCAGCGACTATAGGCGCCCTCGCGCGGCCTTGCAAGGGGCGATGCGCTGGGATCGTCCCGCTCGGGGGTCCCTTTTGTCGCCGCTGTGGGTTGCGGAAACCGAGGTGGAGCGGTATCACTCCCTCTATCCACGACGCTCGACCGGAAAAGCCCCATGTCACTGATTGCCCCCAAGACCCCGCCCGGAGTGATGGAGTTGCTGCCCCGGCAGCAAGTTGCGTTTCAGGGGATGCTGGATACCATCCGGCGGGGATATGAACGGTTTGGGTTTTTGCCGGTGGAGACGCCGGTGTTTGAAACCACCGACGTTCTCTTGACCAAGAGCGGCGGCGAGACGGAGAAGCAGGTTTACTTCGTTCAATCCACCGGCGCGTTGCAGCAAAATCGTCGTCCTGAGTTGGCCTTGCGCTTCGACCTTACCGTGCCGTTGGCGCGCTATGTGGCCGAGCATGAACGCGATTTGGTTTTTCCGTTCCGGCGCTATCAAATGCAGCGGGTTTACCGGGGCGAACGCGCTCAAAAGAGCCGGTATCGGGAGTTTTATCAGTGCGATATCGATGTTATCGGCAAAGACACGCTGCCGGTGGCGTTCGATGCCGAGATGCCGGCGGTGATCGCCCATGTTTTTAACGAGCTGAAGGTGGGCGGGTTCGCCATCAATCTCAACAACCGCAAGTTGCTGCTGGGGCTGCTGGCCACGGTGGGCGTCACGCTGCCCGAACGGCAGGCGTTGGTGCTGCGCGAGCTTGATAAGCTCGACAAGGTGGGGCGGGATGCGGTGGCGGCCACTCTCTCTTCCGAAGAAGCCCGGCTGCTCGATTTGTTGGGCGAGGCGGGAAGCACCGATGAGGTTCTGGGCCGGCTCCGTCAGCTCGGCAGTGACCAGCCCCAGGTTCGGGAAGGGTTGCAGGAGTTGACCCAGGTGGTGGAGGGGCTGCGGGCATTTGGCGTTTCTGAGCAGAACTTCCGGCTTAATCTCACCATTGCGCGCGGGCTCGATTATTACACCGGCACGGTTTACGAGACCTTCCTCGATGCGTGTCCCGGTCTTGGCAGTGTTTGTTCCGGCGGGCGCTACGACAATCTTGCCAGCCATTACACCAAATCAAAACTGCCCGGCGTCGGCATCTCGATTGGGGCCACCCGCCTGTTCTCGCAATTGGTTGATGCCGGGCTGATCGATGGGGCCGGGCGCTCCACCAGCCAGATTTTGGTGACCCAGCTTGATCCGGCGCTGACGGCCGACTATTTCGCCATTGCCACCACGTTGCGCGCGGCCGGGCTCAATACCGAGGTGCATTTGGAGCCAGCCAAAATCGGTAAGCAAATGAAGTACGCCGATCGCGCCGGCATCCCGCTGGTTCTGGTGATGGGCGATCAGGAAAAGGCGCGCGGGGCGGTTACGTTGAAACATCTCGCTAGCGGCAATCAGCGGGAGGTGAGCCTCGCCACGGTGGCGGACGCGGCGCGGTCGATGCTGGAGGCGGGCTGACGATGGATCTACACATTGGTGGGTGTGAATTGCTGCACTGCGGCGAATCGGCGGGCGTTGGTGAAATTTTTACCAATTGGTAGCAAATAGGGCCTACAAACTTCGCATTCGGACCGGTGTTCCGGAGAGCCGGGGTTGGTGATTACAAGATGGCCTGCTGGTAGCTGAAGGCAGATTGGGCGATTTTTATGGAAGAATTGGGACGCCTTCGTTCGTTGCGGTTCGCTTTGGCGGCGCCATCGTGTCGGGGGCGTACCGCCGAGCCTGATGAAGCTCTTTTGCTTTCCATGTCCGCCAATATCACCGGGGTTTTTCTGCGGCAGGTGGTGGGGCGAGACGGCGCTTTTCGGTTTGATTTCGTGAGTGCCGGGGCTGATACTTATCTTGGGATATCCGCCGCGCGGTTGATGGAAGAGCCGGAGCTGTTTTTCGAACGGCTGCACCCCGATCACCGGGCGGCCTATTGCCGGGCGCTTTCCGAGTCGGAGCGTAATTTAACGCCGCTGGTGGTGGAGTTTCGGGCGGTGGGGGCGGAGGGGTCATGGCTGCGGTCGTCGTCGCGCCCGTTTGTCAATCCGCTGGGGGAGGTGGTGTGGGATGTCTTCCTTCAGGATGTGTCAGACCGCAAGCGCGCCGCCGACGCGCTATTGACGGCAACCTTGCGTACCAACGCCATTCTGGAGGCGATGGTCGATGCTGTGATCACCACCGATCCGGGCGGGCTGATCGATAGTTTCAACGCTGCCGCCGAAAGCTGCTTTGGCTTTGATGCCACCGAGGTGATTGGGCGTTCGGTGGATACGCTGATTCCGGGCGTGTTGACCCAAGCGGGCGCCTGCCATGGCCTTTCGCGCGCGGCGACTTGGGAGCTGGTGGGGCGGCACAGGGATGGCTCGGAGTTCCCGCTGGAGTTGACTCGCAGCGAGATCGAGCTTGAGGGAACGCTGGTGGTGCTGGTCGCCCGCGATATCACCTTGCGGCGGGCGGTTGAAGCGGACATGGCCCGCCTCAACGCGATCGTTCATTCCACCAGCGATTTTGTTGGTTGGGCCACCCCGGATGGGATTGTCCGTTACGTCAACCCCGCCGGTATGAGGCTGCTTGGCCTGCCCCGGGACCTTAAAGCCGGCGAACTCAAGCTCTCCGAATGTTTTGCGGCTTGGGGTTACCCCCAGATGATTGAGGAGGCGATTCCGAGCGCGCTCTTGCATGGTTTGTGGCAGGGCGAGAGCGCGCTGGTCAGTTTCGATACCGGGAGGGAAATCCCGGTCAGTCAGGTTGTTTTGGTTGGCCGCGATGGGGCCGGCGGTCCGGCGTTCATCGCCACCATTTGCCGGGACATTGGAGGCCATAAAGCGTTGGAGCGCAATTTGGCCGAGGCGCGGGAGCGGGCGGAGGTTGCCAACAGCACCAAGTCGGCTTTTCTTGCTGCCATGAGCCACGAGTTGAGGACGCCGCTCAACGCGATTAACGGCTTCTCCCAGCTCTTGCTTCTTAACGAAAAAGAGCCGCTGGCCAAAATTCAGCGTCAGCAGATCATTACCATTCGTCGGGCTGGCGAGCATTTGCTTAAGTTGATCGAAGATATTCTCGATCTGGCTAAAATCGAGGGTGGGCGGCTTTCAGTGGCGGTGGAACCCGTTTCCCTTTCCACCATTGCGCTGGAGGCGTGCGAGGGTTTGGCCGAGCTTGCGGCCCATGCCGGCATTACTCTGGAGATGCGGGGGGCAGAGGTGGCGTCTCCCCTGGTTCAGGGCGATAGAACGCGGGTGATTCAGGTCGTGGTCAACCTGATCTCCAACGCGATCAAGTATAACCCCGCTGGCGGTGCGGTTCATGTTTCGGTGGAATGCCGGCCGGAGCGGCGGGTTCGTCTTTCGGTGCGCGACACCGGCTCGGGTATTCCGCTGAATCGCCACGGGGAGGTGTTTCAGGCGTTTAACCGGCTGGGCGCGGAACTGGGGGTGGTCGAGGGCACCGGCATCGGCCTTGCGCTCTCCCGCACCCTCGCTGAGTTGATGGGCGGCACGCTGGCCTTCGTCAGCGCACCTGGCCAGGGCAGCACGTTTTGGATCGAGCTGCCCGGCTGGGAGGATCTTTCGGCCCCGCTTTAGTGGACAGCATCCGTTAAATTGCCCGGTAAAAGTCCGGGTTTCCAAAGGCCGTCGGCCTTTGGTCGCCGAAGGCAATTTGATAGTTTTGTAGGGGCTTTGCCCCTCCGACCCCACCAAAGGCCACGGGCCTTTGGAAACCCGGACTTTTAACGGACGCGCCCGATTAGCCGGCCCCACCGGCCAGCCAGTCCGGCATATGATCGAGAGCAAGGATCTCCTCGAAGCTCGGGCGATGACGGATCACGGCAAAGCGCCCGCCGTCAACCAGCACTTCGGGGATCAGCGGCCGGGTGTTGTAGCCCGATGCCATCACGGCGCCATAGGCCCCGGCGGAGCGGATGGCCATCAGGTCGCCGGCCCGGGGCAGCACCAATTGGCGTTGGGTCGCAAAAGTGTCGCCGGTTTCGCAGACCGGGCCAACCACGTCGAACGGCTCATGACGCTGGTCGGCGCCGGGCTGGGTGACCGGCTCGATCGCGTGCCAAGCATCGTAGAGCGAGGGCCGCATCAGGTCGTTCATTGCGGCATCAAGGATCACGAAGCGGCGGTGGAGGCCGCTTTTAACATAGAGCACGCTGCTGACCAGCACCCCGGCATTGCCCACCAGCGCCCGCCCCGGTTCCAGCACCAAATGCAGCCCGAGCCCGTGGGTTGCCTCCCGCACAATCGCGGCGTATCCGGCCGGGTCGGGCGGTGTTTCGTCGCGGTAGACGATGCCCAGGCCGCCGCCGAGATCCAGCCGTTGCACGACATGGCCATCGGCGCGCAGCGCTTCGACCAACCGAACGGTCTTTTTAAAGGCGTGGCGGAAGGGCTCCAGGCTGGTGAGCTGGGACCCGATGTGGACCGCAAGCCCAACCGCCCTTATGCCGGGCAGAGCGGCAGCGCGGGCATAAAATTCGCGGGCGTGGTCGAAGTCGATGCCAAATTTGTTTTCTTTTTTGCCGGTGGAAATTTTGTGGTGGGTGCCGGCGTCCACGTCGGGATTGACCCTCAGCGCAATGTCGGCAACGACGCCGAGGCTGCGGGCAACCTCGCTCAGTGCTTCGAGTTCGGGCAGGGATTCGACGTTAAGCTGAAAGATGCCGGCCCCGAGGGCGGCCTTCATTTCGGTCCGGGTTTTGCCGACCCCGGAAAACACGATCCGCCCGGCCGGCACGCCCGCCGCCAGCGCCCGGCGCAATTCGCCCTCGGAAACCACATCGGCTCCGGCGCCGAGGCCGGCGAGGGTGCGGACCACCGCAAGGTTCGAGTTGGCCTTGAGGGCAAAACAAATCGTTGCGTCCTGGCCGGCAAACGCATTGGCAAAAGCCTGCCACGCCGAGGTCAGGGCCGCCGTCGAATAGCAGTAAAAGGGCGTTCCCACCGAAGCCGCGATGGTGGCCAGAGGCACCGTTTCGGCGTGGAGGGCGCCTTGGCGGTAGGAAAACTGGGTCATGGCTTGCTTTCAGTGCTGTTCGGCCACGCCGTCTCCTCGCCCGATTCGGGCACTGCCGGCACCGTGGGGTCATCGATGGTTTCAGGCCGGATGATTTGGGGGATGGTTTGATCCGGCAGCAGGGGGCCGGGTTGCACCGCTGGCGCCGCCGGGCGGCCGGGTGCGGGCGGGTCATATTTGGGGCTGGGGTAGTGGCGCGGAAAAAGTACCGCCTCGGGACCGGAGCCTTCGGGCGGGTCCAGCAGCGCCGGCTTTTTTCCGCAGCCTTCCAGGGCCGGCAGGGTGATCAGGAGCGCTGCCAGGGCCAGCAGCGGTAAGCGTGACGCGGCGCTCATAGGAAACGCTCCCGGGCGGTTGATAGTGCGGCGCGGACCCGTTCGGGGGATGTGCCGCCAAAACTAGACCGGGAGGCAACCGAAGCCTCCAGGCCCAATACGTCTTTAACTCCAAGGGTGATGCGCTGCTCGACCGCCTGGATTGAGGCGAGGTCCAGGTCGGCAAGGCCAACGCCCCGGTCTTCGGCCAGCTTAACCAGCCGGCCGGTGACGTGATGCGCCTCGCGAAACGGCATCCCCAATTCGCGCACCAGCCAGTCGGCGAGATCGGTCGCGGTGAGGAAGCCGCGCTCGGCGGCCAGCCGCATCGCCGCCGGGTCGGCGATCAGGTCCCGCACCATGCCCGCCGTGGCGGCAAGGCACAGGGCGAGGGTGTCGTCGGCCTCGAACACCGGCTCTTTGTCTTCCTGCATGTCTTTGGAATAGGCCAGCGGCAGGCCCTTGAGCGCGATGAGCAGCCCGGTCAGCGAGCCAATCACCCGCCCCGACTTGGCGCGGACCAACTCGGCCGCATCGGGGTTGCGCTTTTGCGGCATGATCGAGCTGCCGGAGGTAAAAGCATCGGACAGCTTGATGAAGCGGAACTGGGCCGAGCACCACAGCACAATTTCCTCGGCAAAGCGCGAGAGATGCACCGAGGCGATGGCGGCGGTGGCAAGATACTCCAGCGCAAAATCCCGGTCCGACACCGCATCGAGCGAGTTGGCGGTCGGACGGTCGAACCCCAACGCCGCCGCCGTGTGATCACGGTCGATGGGATAGGGCGTGCCGGCCAGAGCCGCCGAGCCGAGCGGGCACTCGTTCAGTCGCGTTCGTGCGTCTTTGGCCCGGGAGCGGTCACGCCCAAACATTTCGACGTAAGCCAGCAGGTGGTGGCCGAAGGTCACCGGTTGGGCCGGCTGAAGGTGGGTGTAGCCAGGCATCACGGTGCCGGTGTGCCGCTCGGCCTGGTCGATCAGCGCCGCCTGAAGGTCTTTGAGGCCGGCGTCGAGCCGGTCGAGCGCGTCCCGCACCCAGAGCTTGAAGTCGGTGGCCACCTGATCGTTGCGCGAGCGCCCGGTGTGGAGGCGTTTGGCCGGCTCGCCGATCAAGGTGGCCAGCCGGGCTTCCACGTTCATGTGGATGTCTTCGAGCGCGACCTGGAAGGGAAAGACGCCATTCGCAATTTCGTGTAAGATCAGGTCGAGCCCGGCGATAATGCTTTCGGCATCGCTGGTGGCGATAATTCCTTGCCGGGCGAGCATGGCGGCGTGGGCTTTGGAGCCTGCGATATCCTGGGCCGCGAGCTTTTGGTCGAAGCCGATCGAGGCGTTGATGCGCTCCATGATTGCGGCCGGGCCGGCGGCAAAGCGGCCTCCCCACAATTGGTTGGCGCCGATTTTGATGCCGGGCGGGTGGACAGTCTGATTTGGTGGGGTGGGTTTGGTCATGGTCGGGAAAAAACCAGGCAAGGTCATGAAGGGCGGCACCGCCGCTGGTACTATGCCGCTTTTGCGCGTCATCGCAATGGCTCTGTTGCCGCTGGCGCTGATCATCGTGTTGGTTTTTGCTCCGGCCCGGGCGCAGCAGGGGTTGCCTGGGTATGGTCCGCTCAGCCCGCCGGTGATCCCGCCGCCCCTGGTCTTTGCCGATGCCAAGGGCGCGCGGGTCAGCCTTGATGATTTTTCCGGCAAAGTGGTGCTGCTTAACCTGTGGGCGACGTGGTGCGGCCCTTGTATTGAAGAAATACCGGCGCTCGATCGTTTGGCGGCCCAGCTTGGCGGGCGCGACTTTCAGGTGGTGGCGGTTTCGGTCGATCGGGGGGCGGCCCGGGTGGTGGAGCCATTTTTGGCGCGCATGGGCATTGGGCATCTGGCGTCCTATTTCGACCCGGACTCCCGCACCCTGACCCAACTCCAGGTCAGCGGCCTGCCGACCTCGCTGTTGATCGATCGTGCGGGGCGGATTATTGGGCGAGTCGTGGGCGATCCCGGCTGGGACACGGGGGAGGCGCATCGCCTGATTCTGAACGCGATCGGGGAGCGCGCCGCGCCCAATCGGGGCAGCCTGCTGATTCGCACCGGCGGCTGACGCCTCCCCCAGCCGCGTCGGCGGCCGACTTCCCGCAACCGAGTATCCCGTCGATGCCGACTGAAGTCTTCACCTGTGCCCGCCCGCATCCCGATATTGAAAACCACGTCGTTCGGCGGGGGGTGACGTATTACGTCACGTCGCCGGAGGGCGGCATAAACGCCCAAACCGGGGTTATTCTAGCCATCGAGGGCTATGGCAGCCGGCCTTGCTCGGTCTATGCGGGCAAGCTGCGGGGATATCTTGCCGCCAAATACAATTGCCTGTGCGTCACCGTGGGCTATTTCGGGCAACAGGTTAAGTTCTTTGAAACATTGGTGCCGGCGGCCGATTTTTTCGTTAATCTCAGCCGTTATCACGGCGTATCGATCACAGCGCCTAAGACTTCGGATATGACGGGTTTAGTGCTGAATCTTATCAAGATATTGGCCGATAGTGGGATAACGGAGCTTCATCCATCATGCCGTGTCGTGAGACAAGGCGCTGAATACCAGTCGTTTGGGCTTTTGCCGGCCATCGATCACCTTCAGGTGCTCCACGAGGTATTGCTGCGCTACCCTGTCAATCGGGCGCGGATTTATGCCTTTGGCACCTCTTATGGCGGCTATATCGCGCTGCTGTTGGGGAAATTTGCGCCCGCGACATTTCGGATGATTGTTGATAACAGCGGATTTACCGAGGTAAATAGCGATGTTTTCGGTAATTCGCGCTTCACGACCCAAATGGGTGGGTTGAAACTCATTACTCATGAGCCGATGGTCTGGAGTAGCGAGCCGGATGACCCGCACTATTTCGCCCCTCACCATGCTTTGATCCGTGATGTGTCGGTCAGTGACCATCTCCGGCCGACAAGTGCGCATTATTATTGTTATCATTACGAAGGCGATACCGTGGCGCCGCTGGCAACCAAGCTGCGCTTTACCGAGGCGATGCGCACCGTTGCCCCGGTTGCGCTGACGGTGGTGGGCGAGGGCGATATTGACGGCTCGCTGTTTAAGGAAGCCACCCACGGAATGCGCGCCTCGCTCCGTCAGCTTTTTGACCGCAGCCACGCCGCCTATTGCGCCGCCGGGGCTGACGGCGCGGAAAGCCCGGTTACCGATTTTGACCAAGGCACCGTTTACGACTTCCGCT
>CAIZDL010000112.1 GCA_903931735.1 uncultured Rhodospirillales bacterium | reverse complement strand
GGGAGACCGCCGAAGGTTAGTTCCTGGATACGCTGGGCCAGCCCTTTGACCAGGAAGCCCTTACGGTAGGCTGGAGGCTCAACGCCAAAGTATTCCAGCCAGAGCGACTTCAAATCATCCTGGGACTTGCCCTGCAGATCGGCGATCTGTTTAAGGAGCGGAAGGGTCACTTTCTCTCTCCACACTGGGTTTTGGTGCGGACATGACCGCTCTCTTTGACCGGTAAGTCGAGATAAACTTCTCTGTTATTGCCGCTGCCCTGCGCTTGACTTTGCAGGCGCTTGGCGCGAGCGCGCAGGATACCAGCGGCCAGGATACGTCCGACTTCGTCGAGGCGTTCGGCTACGGTCATGAGTTCTGGCCTCAGCATGCGGCCTCCCTGTCACCAAATCCAATCATTCCATTCTCCCAATTCGGCAACATCCGCTACCGTGGTAAGATTCCTGGGAGACTATCAGAGCGATCAGATCAATTATTGTTTTTGGGGAGGTGGCGTAACATTAACAAGATGTGCGCATTTCTTCGAAGTTTGGTTGGGCTTTAATCGGCTTATCGCTGCCACCTTCACATTTTATTTATCTATGCTGATTTTCTCTTTGTTTTGAGCGAATACTCTCGGTTTCGCTCGACTCCGCGCTTCCCTTAATCCGAATCGCTGCCGAAACAGGCTTTCGCGCCTCTGCGCAGGACTCCGCACAAAAGCGTTGAGACCATAATCATGCGCATGTATGATTATAAGCCTGCATATCCGTCAGAATTCCGCTGGCGGTCCTATCCCCAAAACCAACGCCGGAGAGCCGGGACCATGCTGCAAACCACCCAAACCAATGAGAATCGGCACCCAAGATTCGCCACCTCCGAGTCGCACCCCGAGGTGCGGCACCTCGATCAGAAGCAATTGGCAAAACGATGGGGCCTTTCGCATCGAACCCTGGAGCGCTGGCGGTGTCAGCGCCAGGGCCCGGTTTGGCTCAAGGTCGGCGGCCGTGTTCTCTATAGGATGGAGGATATCCAAGTCTATGAACGATCCCAGATTGTGGAAAAGCTGGAGTGAGGGCTGGCTGGGCAAGCCAGCTTTACGCAAAGCTACGCTCAAATACGCTGGAATACCACAAAGTACTCCGAAGTACTCTTCGGTACGAATTCGCCGACATTTGCACGCATTACTACTCTGATGAATTTCTTATCTTGTTTGTCGCGCTTATTGAGAATTAGTCTTGCTCATCGACATGGCGCGGAGGCCGGAGATGAGCACCCAGCATTTGAACCAGAGCCAACTGGCTGAGCGATGGAATATTTCACCCCGAACCCTGGAGCGCTGGCGTTGGCTCGGACAGGGGCCGCGCTTCCTCAAAATCGGCGGTCGCGTGATTTATCGCGTCGAGGACATTCAGCGCTTTGAAGAGCTGAGTTGCAGGGCAAGCACAGACAATGGCACGCCAATCAACGAGGATAATAGTCCTCTTCCGGACGACGAGCTCGGCAGCGATGGCGCCGCTGGCCGCGATGGGATCGAGATGGGGGAACGGCCATGACCTCCCTTGCCATCATCACCGCCGATCAGCGTCTTTCCCAATCGCGTTGCGTCAAGGGCGTGATCTTCGGCAAGTCGGGGATCGGCAAGACCTCGCTGCTGAAGACGCTGCCCCCGGACTCCACCCTCTTTATCGACCTCGAAGCCGGCGATCTCGCCGTCGAGGACTGGCCGGTGGACAGCCTGCGGCCCCGCACCTGGGACGAATGCCGGAATCTCGCCTGCTTCATCGGCGGCCCCAATCCCGCGTTGCGCCCCAACCAGCCCTACAGCCAAAGCCACTACACCTACGTCTGCCAGCAATACGGCGATCCCGCCGCGCTCGGTAAGTATTCTGTGCTGTTTATCGACAGCATCACGGTAGCGGGCCGATTGTGCTTCCAGTGGTGCTCAGGCCAGCCTGAAGCACACTCCGAGAAAACCGGCAAGCCGGATTTGCGCGGTGCTTATGGTCTTCATGGCCGCGAGATGATCGCTTGGCTGACGCAGCTTCAGCACACTCGCAACAAGCACGTCTGGTTTGTTGGCATCCTCAACGAGTCCACCGACGACTTCAACCGCAAAGTCTTTGTGCCCCAGATCGACGGTTCGAAAACCGGGCTGGAGCTGCCCGGCATCGTCGATGAAGTCATCACCATGGCCGAAATCGCCACGCCCCAGGGTCAGCCGGTGCGCGCCTTCGTCTGCCAAACCATCAACAACTGGGGCTTTCCGGCCAAGGACCGTAGCGGCCGGCTGGCCATGGTCGAAGAACCCCATCTCGGCCGCCTGATGGCCAAGATCACCGGGCCGGCTTCCGGCCCACTCCTGTCACCCCCGTCCCGTTCCTAAACCACCAGCCCAGGAGGCACCATCATGTACGACCTTAATGACGCCGAACCCCAGCGCGGCGGCCTGATCGATCCCTGTTTTGCCAAGATTGTCGGCGTGCTGCGCCCCGGCGGCGTCGACGGCCCGGCCCCTACCGACCGGGGTCTCTTGAAGGCATCCAAATCCGGCAGCGACGTACTGATGCTGGATTGGGAATTTACCGTCGCCGAAGGCCCGAACGCCCGGCGCAAATTCTGGCAGACCATGGTGGTGGCCGGCGGCGAGGTCGATGAGAAGAACCAGAGCAAAGGCTGGAACATCACCAAATCCCAGCTTCGCGCCATGGTCGACAGCGCTCTCGGCCTCAATCCCAAGGACGAAAGCGAGGCGGCCCGCCAGCGTCGGACGCTACGCGGCTTCGCCGATCTCAACGGCATCGGTTTCGTCGCCAAGATCGGCGTCAAGAAGGACAAGGAGGGCAAATATCCCGACCAGAACGTCCTCGCTCACGTCGTCACCCCCGATGAAAAGGAGTGGCAGATGGTGATGAGCGGCCAGGACGTGCCGGTCGGCGGTGCCACGGCGGCCAAACCCCAGGGTTGGGGCCAACCGGCCTGGGGCGGCGCGCCGGCATCACCCCCTGCCGCTGCGCCGGCCGTGCAGCCCCAGCAGAGCCTGTGGGGTAGCCCGCCGCCAGCCACCGCGCCGGCACCGGCTCCGCAGCTCGGTTGGCCCGCCCAGCCGCCAGCCACTGCGCCCGCACCGGCTCCCTCTCCGGGCTGGTCCGCGCCGCAACCCGGCTGGCCGCCTGCGGCAGGCGCTCCCGCCGCCGCTCCTGCCGCACCGGGCGCGATGCCGGGCCCGGCCTGGATCAACGGGTAAAGCGGAGACCGGCGATGACGACGGGGGCCGAACTGGTGGCGATGTCCGAGAATGCGTTCCAGGCGTACGCCACCAGGGAGGCCGCCCTCGCCATCGGCGACTGGTTGCAGGCCAGCGTCAGGCTCAACCGGCCGATCCGTTCCCTGACCCTCTTTGAGCTGGAGTGCCTGGCCGCTGCCGCCATCGACCGCTGGATCGTCGTCCGCTCCCAGCGTGCCGCTGCCGGCCACCCCGACCCCGAGCTATTCGCCACTTGAGGCCGCCCATGACCGACAAAACCGAAACCGAACGCGCCGCCATCAAAGCCGCCCGCAAGCCCTTTGCCGAGAGTCTGACCGAACTCGGGCTGATGGCACCGTTCTACCACCGCCCCGCCGCCGATATCGATCGCCTGATCGAAGCCGCGATCGACGGCTACCGCGCCCATCT
>CAIZDL010000111.1 GCA_903931735.1 uncultured Rhodospirillales bacterium | reverse complement strand
TGCCGCGATACCTTCCGGTCAAACAAGTGGGCATAGACGCCGAGCGTCACGTTCGGGGTGCTGTGGCCCATGAGGCGCGACACCTTCACCACGTCCTGGCCGCTATCGATCAGCACCGACGCGAAGAAGTGGCGGAAGCTGTAGAAGGTGAACTTGTGCGAGCCGTCCTTGCCGACGATTCCGGCACTCTTCCGAAGCGGGCTGTCTTCCTTGGCCTTCGGGTTGCCGGCCTGCATCGGGCTCAAGAACCGTTGGGACAGGTTCTGGATGTTCTCGGGGTTGCCCTTGCTGTTGGGGAAGACGAAGCCCCGCACCCGCGCCGGCAAAGGCTGTGCGAGCTTCCAGGCCGCCAGCACGCCATAGAGCTTGGGGCCAATCGGGATGGTGCGCACGCTCTGGCTGGTCTTCGTCTCGCCGATGTCGCCCCATTCGTCGGCCCGTTGGGTGACGCTGATCGTGCGGGCCTCCAGGTCCACATTCTCCCAGGTCAACCCGCGCCACTCGGACGGCCGCATCCCGGTGAAGGCGGCGGTGTAGATCAGCGGATAGTGCGCCGGGTAGTTCGCCTGCGTGAAGGCCAGCATGGCGTTGAGTTCGTCCTTGCTCGGGATGTCGGCCACGTCAACCTTGTCCTCGCCACCCTTCCGGCCCGTCGACTCGGCCGTCACCCCCAGCGCGACGTTCTGCGCGACCTTGCCGTGATCCATGGCGACGTTGATCAGCGCCTTCAGGCTGGCTAGCGTCTTACGCGCCATCGCCTCGCTGACCTCTTTCCGCATGGCCGTCTCGAACCTGCGCACATCGGCCCTGGTGAGTTGCGAGAGCTTGATTTCCCCCAGGCGCGGCTTGATATGGTTCTCGGCGTGCTCGCGGTACTGCTTCACCGTCGAGCGCTCCCGCAAGCCCTCAACGTGGTTGATCCAAAGCTCGCAGGCTTCAGAGACGGTGATCGAGTCACGATCCGGAGTATGAACGCCGTTCTTCAGGTCAACGGTGGTGCTGGCAAGCCAGTCTTCCGCCTCGCGCTTGCTGCGGAAGGTGGATTTAGCGACCCGCTTTCCCTCCGAATCCTTATAGTCCACGCACCAGATTTGCGACCCGTCCTTACGGCGAACCGGCTTATCATCGCGTACGAGCTTGTAGACTGATCCGGTGGTCATGGCCGCACCCGTTCATTCCATTGGGTTCCGATAGGATCATTTTTTCTGAAAAATATCCTTGTGTCAATAAAATCGGAAGGCAGTGGAACGGAGCGGCAGAGGCATTGGCCGGCACGAAAACACACCCGCTCGAATTGCGCGTCACGCAGCCCATATAAGAGGGAGGCGGCCAAAAGGGCTTATGGTACCGTACCCTCCCAGGATAACAGGTGAACGCGGCCATTCGGATCTAAAGCCACCGGTGACCTTGCGGAAGACGACCGAGGGTCGAATTTCCCGTTCGGAGATGTTGTTGGTCGCTGGCACGTCGCGGTTGGTCATGAAGACGAAGACCTTGGTGCGCCAGGCCTTGATCTGGCGCTGGAGATTGGCTCCGGCGGGATGGGCGGCAGGGACGCCGACCAGGGCGTCGAGGCGGCGTTCGGCTTTGGCGGCGTAGTATCCGAGGGTGCTGTCCTTCAAGCTCGGTCTTCGGTGGCCGATGCGGATGGCCCAGCGCAGGACCGCATCGTAGCCGCCCGTGTATCGTTGAGCCTGTATTCGACTCTGAGCGGCTGAGCATGAAAGTTGCGGACGGTGGGGTCCAGTTCCGCAAGGACGATGAAGTCCTTCTCGATCCCGCTCTCCCAGGGGATTGCCGTCCCACCCCTCTTCTGACTCGCAAAGTGGCCTTGACCCTTTGGGAGCTTCGGGTAACGACCTTGCAGACGGGTGGCCCAAAGGCGTGGTTGGGCGGCGACATCGTTTATGCCTGCATCGAAAGCCCTTGAGCATCGCAGCGAGGTATCTGCGGCGATGAGCGTAGTCCAGCTATTTTTCCCAATCAGTCTGCTTTTATTTTCCAGTGGCCTACTTTTTTAATCCAACAAAACCGGCTTACCGGTGCGCTTGGCTGTGGCCATTCTCCCACGCTATCCCAAATTCGACTCGCGACATTACGATTAAAATTTTGTTAAACGGGGCTCTTTCGAGTCGCAAATTTAGGTGATTCGGGGCCAATGTTGCGCCGCACAGTAACGTTTGGCCGCGGCGTGACATCAATCGTGAACTGGCGAACGACTCGGCGAAATTCATAGATCTAGTATTGGCCACCGCTAGAGTTTGTAGTTTGACCCACCCAAAGTGGGGCATAGGTGTGACACTTAGACCCAATCGGATTGCGCCCCAAAAAAACCAGTGCTTGTGGTTGACGGCCCATAAAATCCCATGATAGTCCATCACCACCCAATGAACAGGGGGGTGTTTCCCATCTCGTCCAGGTCTACGGACGGGCTCGGGGAGCGAGCGCGGATCGCTCTGATTTTTGTGTGGGCACCCATCATTTGCCCTGAGGACAACGGCACCGATGGCTGTCTTCTTGTCGACATATGTCAACAAGGTTGACAAAAAAGGGCGGGTCTCGGTTCCCTCCGAGTTTCGTAAAGTGCTGTCTGGTCAAACCTATCAAGGTGTTGTTATTTTTAAATCGCTTCGCTATCCCGCTCTTGAGGCTTGTAGCGCCGAGCACATGGAGCAACTGAGCGAAGACCTCGATGCTCAGGATATTTCTAACGAAGACTACGAGGCAATCGAGACTTCGATTTTTGGCGGCTCGGTTCAGGTCCCTTTCGATGGCGAGGGACGGATTGTGCTGCCGGAGCATTTCGCCCGGTTTGCCAACATCACCGATGAAGCGGCGTTCGTTGGTCGGCGGAAGACCTTTCACATCTGGGAGCCGACGGCACTCGCCACATTGGAAGATTCCATGCGTGAAAAGGCTCGTTCGCGCGATATTTCGCTCAGCAAAATCGTTGCGAAAGCGTCGCAAATGCGGGGGGCGCAGTCATGATTGTCCCGGCTTCACTCCTTGGTCAGGCAGCCAACCCCGCGCAATCTTTGGGCGGCAACGGACATGTGCCGGTTATGCTCGCCGAAGTCTTGGCGGCGTTGACGCCTCACGCTGGCGGTATTTACGTTGATTGCACGTTCGGCGAGGGCGGCTATACCAAGGCCTTGTTGGGCGCGGCCGAGTGCCGGGTGTTCGCGGTGGACCGCGATCCGCGCGCCATCGCGCTTGCTCATACTCTGGCCGCCGGCTGTGACGGTCGGTTGGACGTGCTGGAAGGCTGCTTCGGAGATGTTGAAGAGTTGCTGGCGGCGCGTGGCGTGAGCGCGGCCCAGGGCATCGTCTTCGATCTCGGGGTTTCGTCGGCGCACATTGATGAGGCGGAGCTGGGCTTTTCCTTCCGGTTCGACGGCCCGCTCGATATGCGCATGGGGGCCAGCGGCGAGACAGCGGCGGATTTGGTCGCCCGACTTCCTGAGCAGGAGTTGGCGCGCATTATTTTCGAGTATGGCGATGAGCGGTGCGCGCGCCGGGTGGCCTCGGCGATCGTTGAAGCCCGTGCGGTTGAGCCGATCTTGCGCACCGGCCGTTTGGCCTCGATCGTGCGGCGGGTGGTGCCGATGAGCAAAGATGGCATCGACCCGGCGACCCGGACTTTTCAAGCCCTGCGGATGGCGGTTAACGACGAGCCGGGTGAGTTGGTGCGCGGGTTGGCCGCTTCTGAGCGCCTGCTGGCGCCGGGCGGCCATCTCGCCATGGTCGCATTTCACTCGTTTGAGGATCGGATCGTCAAGGACTTTTTGCGCCGGCGCGCAGGAAATCTTCCAGGTCCTTCCCGTCACGAACCGATGGCGATTGGTGGGGTCGCACGGTGTGAGCCGAGCTTTCGTTTGGCCGCGCGCCGCCCCCTTATGCCGTCGGATGCCGAAATCGCGTCTAACCCGCGTTCCCGTTCCGCCCGGCTGCGCGTGGCCGAACGAACGCCCGCGGCCCCCATCCTTGTATCTTGAATTTTACCATTGATCGTCTCTAGGAGGCCCCAAATGCTCCGCAAAACCGATTTTCTTTGGATCAGCATTGTCGCGTTCGCCGGTGTGTCGTTATTTTCCACCAGCTACCGGGTGCAAAGCTTGAAAGATGAAAAGATTGGCCTGGAGCGGCAGATTATTGCCCAGCAGGATGGCATTCAGGTGCTAAAGGCTGAATGGAGCTTTCTGAATGATCCTGCGCGGTTGGAGTTGTTGGCCGCGACCTATCTTTCCTTGAAGCCGATTACCACGGTCCAGATTTCGGGGTTCGATGCGCTCCCAACGCGCCCTACCACGATGCCGGCCAGCTTATCCAGCCCTCCTCTCGCCCATGAAACAGGCGCCGTCTCTCCTTCCGTGCGCTCTCCCGATCGGGTGCCGGGGATTGGGCAGCGTCAAGCGCCAATCGCCACGTTGGCGGCGGCCCAGGTGCCGGTTCAGCTTCAGCGGTCCGGTCATCCGCAGGCCCAGCAACGGCGAATTGCCCGGACGGTTCGGTCTGCCTCTGCCGCTGGCCCGGCCTTTGCGGTGGCCCACGTGTCGACTCGTTCAGTACCGTCGATCGGGGGCGGACGGGATGAGATCGGCTCTCTCCTCACCCGGATGGGGCGCGTTCAATGACGAGAGAGCTCGAGCCTAACGAGCAGGACGAAATCGAGCAGCGCTATTCAGCCGAAAGCCGGTTTCATGCCCGCGCCGTCAGTGGATCGGTGAAAGCTCTGGAGCGGGGGCGGGATCGGCTGGTGGTTACGGGCCTGTTGATCGTGCTCGCCTTTTGCGCGGTTTCGGTGCGGCTGGTTGGCGCCACTTGTTTTACCGGCCACGACGAGGGGCGGCCCGAGCATGTCGCGGAAGCCGACGTGCAGCGGACCCGGGCCGACATTCTCGACCGCAACGGCCAGCAACTCGCGACCTCGCTTGCCACCGCCTCGCTCTTTGCCGACCCAAAGCTGGTTCTGGATGCCCACGAAGCGGCGGCCAAGTTGGTGGAAGCGCTGCCGGGCCTGGACTATAAAGAAACCTACGCCAAGCTTGCCAGCAACAAGCGCTTTGTCTGGCTAAAGCGAAACCTCACGCCGCGCCAGCATCAGGCGGTACATGTTCTGGGTTTGCCGGGTATTTTATTCGAGCGGGAGGAACGCCGCTTTTATCCGCCCGCCAGCTTGACCGCGCACGTTGTGGGATATACCGGCGTTGACAATGTTGGCTTGGCCGGCTTGGAACGTTCTTTTGATAAGCAACTTAAAGACCCGACCCAGGCGGCATTGCAAACCTCGCTCGATTTGCGCCTTCAGCACATTTTGCGCCGGGAGATCTCGGCGGGAATCGAAGAATTCAAGGCCATCGGCGGGAACGGCATAATCATGGATGTCCGCACCGGCGAGGTGCTGGCCATGACCTCGCTACCAGATTTTGATCCCCATGAGCCGGGCGAGATTGAGGACGAACAAAAGTTCGACCGCAACACGCTTGGCGTCTATGAAATGGGGTCGACGTTTAAGATTTTTAACTCGGCGATGGCGCTGGATAGCGGAAAAGTTCGTGCGGCCGATAGCTTTGATGCGATCAACCCCATTCATATTGGCCGCTTTACCATTAGTGACTATCACGGCAAGCACCGGATGTTGAATGTCTCGGAAATCTTCGAGTATTCATCCAACCTTGGCTCGGTGCATATGGCGTTGACGGCCGGGGTGCCGACCCAGCAAGCGTTTATGGGCAAAATCGGCTTTCTTAAGGCGGTGCCGATTGAGCTTCCTGAGTTGGGTCGGCCGCTCATTCCACACCCATGGCGCGAAATTAACGCTATGACGATTGCTTTTGGCCATGGCATGTCGGTCAGCCCGCTTCATGTGGCTATGGGCGCGTCGGCGGTCATCAACGGTGGCATCCTCCATAAGCCGACCTTGATCAAGGTTCAACCGGGGCAGGAAGTATCGGGCGAGCGGTTGATTTCTGAGCGTACGTCTCAGGAGATGCGCAAGCTGTTTCGTATTGTGGTGTCCGAGGGCACGGCAAAATTCGCCGATGTTCCCGGCTATTTGGTTGGTGGCAAGACCGGCACCGCCGATAAACAGCGGGGCAGGCATTATGCTACCAACGCCAACCTGACGTCGTTTGTCGGTGTCTTCCCGATTAACGATCCGAAATATCTGGTCATGGTGATGTTCGACGAGCCGCGGCCATCGGTGAACACCCATGGCTTTGCAACGGCGGGCTGGACCGCCGCACCGGCAGTTGGCCGGGTGATCAGACAGATTGGTCCGCTGCTGGGTGTGCAGCCGGTTGATCAGAACCGACCGGACATACGTGAGGCTCTCGATGTCGACGCAGCAGTGAAAGGCACCACCCTTGCGGCTTACTCGCCTGATGACGACCATTAGCGCTGGCGCGGACGCCTCAGGGGCGTTGGACGGGGCTGACCTCGAGATCGCCGGCTTGACCGCCGACTCGCGCTTGGTTCGTCCCGGCTTTCTGTTCGCGGCGCTGCCCGGGTCTCATAACGATGGCCGGGCTTTTATCGCCGATGCGGTGGCGAAGGGCGCGACGGCCATTTTGGCTCCGCCCGACACCATGTGCGTCCCGCCCGGTGTCCGTTTGATCGAGGATCCGGCGCCACGCCGGGCTTTCGCCCTGATGGCGGCGGCCTTTTATAGCCGTCAGCCCAAAACCGTGGTGGCGGTTACGGGCACCAATGGCAAAACCTCGACCGTTCAATTTGTTCGCCAGATCTGGGAGCGGTTGGGCAAGCGGGGCGCTTGCCTCGGGACGTTGGGCCTCAGCGCGCCTGCGGGGGTGGATTGGGCGGGGCCGAGCATGACCACCCCTGACCCGGTGGCGCTCCACGCCGGCCTTGCCTCGCTGGCCGAGGGGGGGGTCGATCATCTGGCCATGGAGGCTTCGAGCCACGGGCTCGACCAGTTTCGCCTCGATGGTGTGCGGCTCAAGGCGGCGGCTTTTACCAACCTCACCCGTGATCATTTGGATTATCACGGCGATATGGTGACTTACCTTGCGGCCAAAGGCGCTCTTTTTGCGCGGGTTTTGGCCGATGACGGTATCGCGGTCCTTAACGCGGACGCGCCTGAGTTTCCCGAGTTGGCGTTGCTCTGCCAGATCCGGGGCATTCGCGTGCTCGGTTACGGCTTTGCGGGCCGGGAGCTTAAAGTGGTGAAGGTCACGCCGTTGGCCCATGGTCAGCGCTTGACCCTCTTGTTTTTGAACCAGCCGGTGGAAATCGAGCTTGGGTTGATCGGCCGTTTTCAGGCCTGGAACGCGCTGTGTGCGCTCGGGCTGGTCCTTGCCGCCGACCCCCAGGGCGCGGTGGGGCCGGTGCTGGAGGCGGTGGAGGCCCTGGAGGGGGTGCCCGGCCGGTTGCAATTGGTGGCGCATCATCCGGCGGGGGCGCCGGTGATTGTCGATTACGCTCACACCCCGGATGCCCTCGAAACGGTGCTGAATGCGCTGCGTCCCCATGCTACGGGTAAGCTTGCGTTGGTGTTTGGCTGCGGCGGCGATCGGGATCGGGGCAAGCGGCCGGTGATGGGCGAAATTGCCATCCGCCTTGCCGACCGGGTCATCGTGACCGACGACAACCCGCGCGGCGAGGTTCCGGCGGCGGTGCGGGCGGAGATTTTGGCGGCGGCGCCGGGAGCTGTGGAAATCGGCGACCGGCGGATGGCGATCAAAGCGGCGGTGGGGGATCTGGCGGCGGGCGATTTGCTGGTGATTGCCGGTAAAGGCCATGAACAGGGGCAAATCGTGGGCGCAGAAACCAGACCTTTTGATGATGCGGCAGAAGTACGGGCTGCGGTGGCGGAGATAACGAAATGAGTACGCCCCCAACGCTTTGGACATCCGAGGATGCGGTGGCTGCGACCGGCGGTACGTCGCGGCAGGCTTGGCGCGCAACCGGTGTTTCCATTGATAGCCGCACGGTCGCTCCTGGTGATCTTTTCGTTGCCCTTCAGGGGCCGAATTTCGACGGCCATACCTTTGTTGCCAAGGCATTTGCGGCCGGCGCGGTGGCGGCGTTGGTGGCGCGGCGGCCCGATGGTGTGGACGAGGGCGCGCCGTTGCTGTTTTGCGCCGACACCCTCGTTGCGCTGGAGAACCTTGGCCGGGCGGCTCGGGCGAGAACTCACGCTAAGATTATCGCGGTTACCGGTTCTGTTGGTAAAACTGGGACAAAGGAAGCGCTGATTTGTTGTCTTGCCGCCCAGGCACCAAGTTATGCCACCGCCGGCAGTCTCAATAATCATTGGGGTGTCCCGCTTAGTCTTGCTCGTTTGCCGCCGGAATGCAAGTTTGGCGTGTTTGAGCTGGGAATGAACCACGCTGGCGAGATTGGGCCATTATCGCGGATGGTTCGGCCGGATGTCGGGCTGATCACGACCGTTGTGCCGGCGCACCTTGAGTTTTTCACCTCGATTGCCGCTATCGCCAATGCCAAGGCCGAGTTGTTTGAGGGCATGGCCTCGGGTGGCGTCGCGATCCTCAACCGCGACAATGATCAATTTGCCCGCTTGGCCGGGGCGGCGGCGCGTGCCGGGTTGATGGGCGTACAGAGTTTTGGCGAAGCTGTTGGCGCCGATGCCCGACTGGTCGGCTGTACGTGCCGTGAAGACGGCAGCGATGTCATCGTCGAAATCGATGGCGTACACTTCGCGTACACCCTCTCGTTGCCGGGCCGGCATTGGGTGGTGAACAGCCTTGGGGTGTTGCTGGCGGTGCGGGCCGCGGGGGGGGATTTGAGCGCTGCCGGGCGTACGCTTGGGGTGCTGCCGGCGGTGAAAGGCCGAGGCGTACGGGGGCGGGTGGTTGCGCAATCGGGCGCTTTTACGGTGGTGGATGAAAGTTACAATGCCAGCCCCGCTGCAATGGAAGCCTCGTTTCAGGTGACCGGAATGATCCCGGTTGGCGTAGGCGGGCGTCGGATCGCGGTGTTGGGCGATATGCTGGAATTGGGCGCGCTGTCTTCGTCGCTCCATGGTGCTCTGGCAAACCCGTTGGTGGCGTGTGGTTTTGACTTGGTGTTTTGTTGCGGTCCCAATATGGAGTCCCTGTACGCCGGGCTTCCGGCTCACGTACAGGGCGCGTATGCTGTCGATGCGGCGGCGTTGACCCCAACGGTCACGGCTGCGGTACGGGGCGGGGACGTGGTGTTGGTCAAGGGGTCGGCGGGGAGCCGGATGGGTGGTCTGGTCGCCGCGCTCTCGGCAATGGATGTGTCCCGGCCGGCAAAGTCGGGTGAGTTTCAACCGGTGGCGGCGGCCGCCGCAGTTTCGTAAGCGGGCGAGGCTTTAGACCATGTTGTATCATTTCCTCTATCCGCTGGCGGCCGATTTCGGTCCGTTCAACCTGTTTCGTTACATCACGTTCCGGACCGGCGGCGCCGTGTTGACGGCGCTGATTATCAGCTTTGTGATCGGGCCGCCGTTGATCCGCTGGCTTAAACGCAAGCAGGGGGAGGGACAACCGATCCGGGCTGACGGTCCCGAGACCCACCAGAAAAAGAAAGGGACGCCAACAATGGGCGGCCTGATGATCCTGATTGCAGTGATCGTCAGCACCTTATTATGGGTCGATCTTTCAAACGCTTATACCTGGATCGTTTTGCTGGTAACGGTCGGCTTCGGCCTCGTGGGTTTCGGCGACGATTACCTGAAGCTAACAAAGCGTAACCCCAAGGGCCTGCCCGGTAAGTTGAAGCTGGTGGCTCAGGTGGGCATATCCCTGGTTGCCTCGGTATTGATTGTGTTGGTAACGCCGGAGCCTTTGGCCACCGGGCTTTCTATACCATTTTTTAAAGAGGTGTTGCTCCAGTTCGGTTGGTCATTCGTTGCATTTGCGGTGTTTGTGATGGTTGGCGCCTCCAATGCGGTCAACCTCACCGATGGGTTGGACGGGCTCGCCATCGTGCCGGTGATGATCGCGGCGGGGTGCTTTGCGTTGATCGCGTACTTGGTCGGCAACAGCATTTTTGCCAACTATCTGCAACTCCACTACGTGCCGCGCGCGGGCGAATTGACGGTGTTCTGCGGCGCGTTGGTTGGGGCGAGCCTGGGCTTTTTGTGGTTCAACGCCCCGCCGGCCATGGTGTTTATGGGCGACACCGGGTCGCTTTCGGTGGGCGGTGCGCTTGGCGCGATCAGCGTGGTGACAAAGCACGAGATTGTGTTGGCCATTATCGGCGGGTTGTTTGTGCTGGAAACAGTGTCGGTGATTGTCCAGGTTGCATCATTCAAATTAACTGGCAAGCGTGTGTTTCGGATGGCGCCGCTTCACCATCATTTTGAGAAAAAGGGCTGGGCCGAGCCCACGGTGGTGATTCGCTTTTGGATTATTGCATCAATATTGGCATTGGTCGGACTATCAACCCTTAAGTTGCGGTGACGGTGCCATGATCGACCTCTTCTTCTTTAAAGGCTACCCGGTTGCGGTGATGGGGCTCGCGCGGTCGGGCTTGGCGGCGGCGCTGGCGTTGAAAGCCAGTGGGGCCACGGTATGGGCTTGGGATGACAGCCCCGGGCGCCGGGCCGAGGCGGCGGCGGCGGGCGTACCGTTGGTCAACCTGCACGAGGCAGACCTTGGCGGTGCGGCGGCGCTGGTGCTCGCCCCAGGCATTCCCCACACCTATCCGCAGCCCAATCCGGTGGCGACGCGGGCGCGCGAGGCGGGGGTTGAGATCATTGGCGATATTGAGTTGCTGGCGCGCTCCGAGCACGATGCTGCCTGGATCGGGATCACCGGAACCAACGGAAAATCGACCACCACGTCGCTCATCGGCCATATTTTAAAGCTTTCCGGGCGGCCGGTGGCGGTGGGCGGCAATTTGGGCACGCCGGTGCTGAGCCTGCCCCCGATGGGCGCATCGGGCACCTATGTGCTCGAGCTGTCGTCGTACCAGTTGGAACAGACCTTCGCCGCGCCGTTTGCCGTGGCGGTGATGCTGAATATCACGCCCGATCATCTCGACCGTCACGGTGGCCTTGAAGGATATATCCGCGCCAAGACGCTGATGTTCGAGCAAAAGCCGGTGGTGGCGCCGGCCCAGCCTTTAACGGCGGTGATCGGTGTCGATGATGAACCGAGCCGGGAGATCTTTCGGGCGTTGGCGCGGCGCGATGACTTGATCGCGATCCCGATTTCCACCGAGCATCGGGCTGCGGGCGGCGTTTATACCAAGCACGGTGTGTTGATTGACGATACCGAGAGTAAAGCCGCCGAAATTCTTGATTTGCGCGGGGTGGCGGCGTTGCCGGGGCGCCATAACTGGCAGAATGCCTGCGCCGCCTATGCCGCCGCGCGGGCAGTGGGCGCGCACCCGGACCTGATTACCCGGTCGATTCTCAACTTCCCCGGCCTTGCCCACCGCCAGCAGCGCGTGGGGCAGTTGGAGAACGCGCTCTTCGTCAACGACAGCAAGGCGACCAACGCCGACGCCACAAGCAAAGCTCTGGCTTGCTACCATGATATCTATTGGATTGTCGGGGGCAAGCCAAAAGATGGCGGTCTTGCCGGGCTGGAGCCGCTCTTGGGCCGTGTCCGCCACGCATATTTGATCGGCGAAGCGTCCGAGTCGTTTGCCGCTTGGCTTGAAGGGCAAGTTCAGTATACAAGATGTTGTACACTCGATGTGGCGGTGCGTAAGGCTGCCGAGACGGCTCTTGCGGAACGGCGGGCGGGGGCGTGTGTTTTGCTCTCGCCAGCCTGTGCATCGTTCGATCAGTTCGTGGATTTTGAGGCACGAGGCGCGGCTTTCTCCGGTTATGTCGCGGATTTTGTTGGGAACTATTCGGGTTAAATGGGAGACCGGGCCATGATGGCCTTCGACCGCACCGATCAGTCAATCTTGGGGAGATGGTGGTGGACCGTCGACCGCTGGATGCTGGCGGCCCTGGCGGTGTTGGTTGGCTATGGCACGATCCTGATCATGGCCGCGAGCCCGGCGGTGGCGGCGCGCATTGGCCTCGACTCGTATCATTTCGTTGAGCACCATGTGGTGATGCTGGTGCCAGCGCTGCTGTTGATGATTGGCATTTCGCTGTTGTCGCCTCGGGGGGTGCGGCGGGCGGCGCTCATCGTTTTTGGTATTGCGCTGGTGTTGACGGCGGCCACCATGGTGGTTGGGGTGGAGATTAAGGGCGCGCGGCGGTGGATTCATTTTCCCGGCCTCTCAATCCAGCCTTCGGAGTTTTTGAAGCCGGCGTTCGCGGTGGTGGCGGCTTGGCTGTTTTCGCTCCAGCGCACCAGTCCGGGCTTTCCCGGAAACATGGTGTCGATTTTTGCATACTTGCTCGTTGCCGCGCTGTTGTTGAAGCAGCCAGATCTTGGCATGGCATTTGTGGTTTCGGTGGTGTGGTTTTGCCAGTTCTTTCTCGCTGGCCTCAATCTTGGCTTCGTTCTCGTGTTGTTTGTGCTTGGTATTGGTGGGCTGATTGGTGCTTATTATTTTCTTCCGCATGTCCATAGCCGGATCGACCGCTTTCTAGACCCGGCGGCGGGCGACCAATATCAGGTGACTCGCTCCCTCGAGGCTTTTGGCAACGGCGGCCTGCTGGGCACCGGGCCGGGTCAGGGCACGGTCAAAATGCAATTGCCCGATGCGCACGCCGATTTTATCTTCGCGGTGGCGGGGGAGGAATTGGGCTTATTGTGGACGCTGCTGCTGGTCGCGTTGTTTGCCTTTATCGTGCTGCGGGGGTTCTCGCGCCTGCTGAAAGATTCAAATTTGTTTGTGTTGCTGGCGGCGGCCGGGTTGTTGGTCCAGTTCGGGATGCAGGCCTTCATTAACATGGCCTCGTCGCTGCACATGATGCCGACCAAGGGCATGACCTTGCCGTTTGTCAGCTATGGCGGCTCGTCGTTGATCGCGCTCGGCTTCGGGATGGGCATGGTTTTGGCGTTGACGCGGCGTCACTTCGGCTTGGGGGATCGGTCATGATCGGGCCGGTTCTGCTGACTGCCGGCGGCACCGGCGGGCATATGTTCCCGGCCGAGGCCTTGGCGCGCGAACTTTTGGCGCGGGGCCAACCGGTGGCGTTGATCACCGATCGGCGCGGTAAGGCGTTTGGTGACTCCCTGCCGGCGGTGCCGGTTTATCGGGTCCATGCCGCCACGCTGTTTCCGGGGGTGCTGGGTAAGGTGCGGACTATCGGCCTGATTGCGCTGGGCACGGTGCAGGCCCGGCGGGTGATTGCAGAGGTAAAGCCTTCGGTGGTGGTTGGCTTTGGCGGATATCCCTCCCTGCCGGCGGTGATCGCGGCGCGGCTCGCTCGGGTCCCGGTGGTGCTTCATGAACAAAACGCCGTGCTGGGCCGGGCCAACCGGTTGATGGTGCGGGGCGCGATCAAGCTTGGCGTGTCTTTTCCCGTGGTGTCGGGGGTGCCGGAATCCTGCCGCGATATCGTGGTGCAGACCGGCAATCCGGTCCGGCCCGGGGTGGCGGGGGAGCGGGGGGCTTTTTATACGCCGCCCAACGGGGTGGGGCCGATCCGGCTGTTGGTGCTGGGGGGCAGCCAGGGCGCCCGGGTGTTTAGCGACGTTATCCCTGCGGCCCTCGCACGGGTGCCCGAGGGGCTGCGGGCGCGGCTGGTGGTGGCGCAGCAATGCCGCCCGGAAGATATCGATGGCGCCCGCACGGCCTATGAAGGGCTGGGCGTCGGTGGGGTCGAGCTGTCGAGCTTCTTTACAGATGTGCCGGCGCGGTTGGCGGCGGCGCATCTGGTGATTTGTCGGGCCGGCGCCTCGACAATGGCGGAGCTGACGGCGGTGGGGCGGCCCTCGGTTTTGGTGCCTTATCCTTATGCCACCGACGATCATCAAACCGTTAACGCGCGCTCGCTGGCGCAAGCCGGTGGTGCTTGGCTGATGGCCCAGCCGGAGTTTACAGCGGATGCTCTGGCCGTGCGGTTGGAGGCGTTGTTGGCCCAGCCGGGAGATTTGGCGCTGGCAGCAGCGGTGGCGCGAGGCTGGTGTGTGGTGGATGCTGCGGCGCGGCTGGCGGAAACTGTTATCGAGGTGGCGCACGGGTGCGCGAGTGGCTGTGCGTGCAGCCAGCAATTGAATGGTCAAGGGAGTGCGGAATGAGGGCGTTGCCGCTAAATATCGGGTTGATTCACTTTGTCGGCATTGGCGGCATCGGTATGAGTGGCATCGCCGAGGTGTTGAAGAATCTCGGCTATCGGGTCCAAGGGTCGGACATTAGCGAGAACGCCAACGTCAAGCGGCTGCGCGCGCAGGGGATCGATGTTTTTATCGGTCATCGGGCGGAAAACTTAGGCTCCTCCAGAGTTGTCGTTATATCATCGGCAGTCAAGCGCGACAATCCCGAAGTGGTTGCGGCGCGAATGGCGCAGCTTCCGGTGGTCAGGCGCGCCGAGATGCTGGCCGAGCTGATGCGGCTGAAATGGTCGGTCGCAATTGGTGGTACTCACGGCAAGACAACCACCACATCCCTAGTGGCGGCGATTTTGGATGCGGCGGGTAAAGACCCGACGGTGATCAACGGCGGCATCATCAATGCCTATGGCACCAACTCCCGGCTTGGCGCCGGTGAGTGGATGGTGGTCGAAGCCGACGAATCGGATGGCACTTTCGTGAAGCTGCCGGCAACCATCGCGGTGGTGACCAACATCGATCCCGAGCATCTCGACCATTACGGCACCTTTGATAAAGTGCGCGATGGTTTTGAGAGTTTCATTCAAAACGTGCCATTTTACGGCTTTGCGGTGCTGTGTCTCGATCATCCCGAGGTGCAGGCGATGATTCCCCGCGTGTCGGACCGGCGGATCGTGACCTATGGGTTTAGCCCTCAGGCTCATGTCCAGGCCCGCAACGTCGAGCTGAGCCCCGAGGGCGCGAAGTTTGATGTGGTGCTGTGTGACCGGGCCGGCGGCACCTCCTTCACCATGGAGGGGGTAACGCTGCCGATGTTCGGCAAGCACAATGTTCAGAACGCCTTGGCCGCCATTGCCGTTGCCCACGAGATGGAGCTTTCGCCGGCGGTGATGCGTCGGGGGCTGGCGGGTTTTTCAGGCGTGAAGCGGCGGTTTACCCGCACCGGGATCGCCAATGGCGTTACGGTAATCGATGATTATGGCCATCATCCGGTGGAAATCGGCGCCGTGCTCCGGGCCGCGCGTACGGCCACCCGTGGCCGGGTGGTGGCGGTGGTGCAGCCTCATCGATTCAGCCGGCTTCAGAGCTTGTTTGAAGAGTTTTGCACTTGCTTCAATGACGCCGACGCGGTGGTGGTGGCTGATGTCTATGCGGCCGGCGAGGCGCCGATTGAGGGTATCGATCGCGACCATATGATCGAGGGGCTGCGCTTGCGCGGTCATCGCAATGTCGTGGCGCTGGAAGGTCCCGAAGTTTTGGGCGCGACCGTGGCCGGCATTGCTGAGCCCGGCGATCTGGTGGTGTGTTTGGGCGCGGGGACGATCAGTGGTTGGGCCAATTCCCTGCCCGCCGATTTGGAGCGCGCCTACGCTGCCGGGGTTGCGGGGGGGGCTGGGTGATGAGCAACGGAGGGGCGGCGGTGCCGGGGCTTTCTGGGAACACTCACCTGATTGACCGGTTGCCGATGGTGCGAGGCCGGCTATCGGCGGCGGCTCCTTTGGCCGGGGTTACGTGGTTTCGGGTCGGCGGCCCGGCCGAGGTGATGTTTCGTCCCGCCGATGTGGCCGACCTTGCCGAGTTCCTGGCGAAGTGCCCCGCCGATGTGGCGGTAACGGTGATTGGTGTTGCCTCTAATTTGCTGGTGCGCGACGGCGGGGTTCCGGGGGTGGTGGTGCGGCTTGGCGGGGCGTTTGCACAGGTGGGGCTGGACGGTATGACCGTGACAGCCGGTGCGGGGGCGCTCGATCTGAATGTTGCGCTCGCGGCGCGCCAAGCGGGGGTGGCCGGGTTGGAGTTTCTCTCTGGCATTCCCGGCACCATCGGGGGAGCCTTGCGGATGAACGCCGGCGCCTTTGAGCGCGAGCTGGCCGATGTGCTGGTTTCGGCCGAGGTGGTGGATCGGGCGGGGCGGCGGTTCACGGTGCCGGCGGCGGAATTGGGGTTGAGCTATCGGCGGTGCGCCGCGCCTAAGGATTGGATCTTCGTTGGCGCTATGTTGCGGGGCGAGCCGGGCGTCGCTGCCGAAATTGGCGCGCGCATCGACGATATCGCGCGCCGACGGGCGGAAACTCAGCCGGTGCGCGCGCGGACCGGCGGCTCGACCTTCGCCAATCCGCCCGGCCATCGGGCTTGGGAGTTGATCGACCGCGCCGGGTGTCGGGGCTTGACCATTGGCGGCGCGCAGATGTCGGATAAGCACTGCAACTTTATGCTCAACCTTGGCAACGCCACGGCGGCGGAGCTGGAGGCGCTGGGCGAAGAGGTGCGGCGGCGGGTTTTGGAGCATTCCGGGGTGGAACTCTCCTGGGAAATCAAGCGGATCGGTGTTACCGCCGGGGGGAATTCCGAAGGGGAGTATATGATATGAGCCGGCACGTGGCGGTGTTGATGGGCGGTTGGTCCGCTGAGCGCGAGGTTTCGTTGAAGAGTGGGGCCGGCGTTGTGGCGGCTCTGGTCGAGGCCGGCTATCGCGTGACGTCCGTGGATATGCCCCGCGATCTCGATGCTTTTCTTAAGATGCTCACGCCGCGTCCGGATGTGGTGTTTAACGCCTTGCATGGGCGGGGCGGCGAGGATGGCATCGTTCAGGGCGTGCTGGAATTTTTGGGCATTCCCTATACCCATTCGGGGGTGATGGCGTCGGCGGTCGCGATGGACAAAGACATGACCAAGCGGGTGCTCAGCACCGTTGGGGTGCGCTCGCCCCGGGGCGTGATCATTGAGCGCACAAGTTTTGCTGGCGGCCACCCCATTCCGCCCCCTTACGTCATGAAGCCGGTGGACGAAGGCTCGACCGTGGGGTTGACCTTTGTGCGGGCCGGCGACCCGCCCCCCGGCGACGAGATTTGGGCCGGAGGCGATCGGTTGTTGGTTGAAGACTATATCCCCGGCCGCGAGCTTACGGCGGGTGTGATGGGCGACCGGTCGTTGGCGGTGACCGAGATCAGCTTTACCGGCGAGATTTTTGATTTTACGGCTAAATATGTGGCAGGCCATGCCCGGCATGTGGTTCCGGCCCCGCTGCCGCCCGAGATCAGCGCCGAGGTGATGCGGTTGGCTTTGGTGGTGCACCAAACTTTGGGGTGTCGGGGGGTCAGCCGGTCTGATTTCCGGTATGATTCCTCAAAGCCGGGGACCGAGGGGCTGTATTTCCTCGAAGTCAATAATCAGCCGGGGATGACACCGTTGTCGCTGGTGCCCGAGCAGGCGGCCCATTGCGGGATATCGTATCGCGACTTCGTCTCATGGATGGTGGAGAACGCATCATGCCAAAGCTGAGCCAGATCATCGCCCAACAGCGCGACTCTTCGGCGCGGGGGCAATTTCATCGGGATGCTGAGCGCGCCAATCGCCGCCGGGCTTGGCCGCGTTGGATCAAGCCGGCCTTTCGGGTTGCCATGGTGCTGGCGGTGGTTGGCGGCGTTGGCGGCGTTGGCGCGGTGCTGTGGCAAGCGGGCGTGGTCCAGCGTTTTTGCGATGGTTTCAGCCACTCCCTGGTTCGGGCGACCGCGCTTGCGGGCTTTCTGGTGGATGAGGTGCTGGTCACCGGCCGCAACGGCGCGGAAAAGCAGGATTTGCTCAACGCCATCAAGGTGCAGCGCGGCGACCCCATTCTCGGCTTCAGCATCACTCATGCCCAGGCTGAGTTGCAGCGGTTGCCCTGGATTGCCGCCGCGACCGTGGAGCGCCGGTTGCCAAATCTGGTTCATATCCAGATCACCGAGCGGGTGCCGATGGCGCTCTGGCAGTATGATCGCAAGCTGGTGTTGATCGATAAAGCGGGCAACATCCTGGCCGACCGGGGGGTTGACCGTTTTGTGAAGCTGCCGATCATCGTTGGAAAAGGCGCGCCCGAGCACGCGCCGGATTTGTTGTTGCATTTAGCCAATGAGCCGATCTTATCGCCTCATCTCGCGGCTGCGGTTTGGGTGGGCAGCCGGCGTTGGGATCTGCGGCTCGATAACGGCATCAATGTCCGCTTGCCAGAGTATGATTACGCCGGGGCGCTGCGCCGGCTGAGTGGCTTGGTCTCCCAGGAGTCGCTCTTTGATCGGGATATCGTCGCGATCGATCTTCGGTTGCCCGACCGGTTGATCGTCCAGACCGCCGAGAGCGGTGTCCCCCGCAAGAAGGTTTCGGGGGAAAAGATATGAGCAGTTTTAAAATTCTTGTGGAACCGAAACGGGTTTTCAAAACAATCCAAATCTTGATGGTTCTTGACGGGAACGCACACCGCATGTTGTTATCGCGCGGCACCTTTCAAGAGCGCGCGACGGTTGGTACTGAGCAGCGGGTTTGAGTCATGACTTATATTCCTGGAAAGAAGCTTAAAAAAGGCTCCCATGGTGGGGTCATTTCCGCGCTCGATATCGGTTCGAGTAAAATCTGCTGCCTGATCGCCAGCGCCGAAGATCCGGCCGCGATTAAAGTTATCGGCTTTGGCCACACCAGTTCCCAGGGGGTGCGGGCCGGCACCATTGTCAATATGGAGGACGCGGAAGCGGCAATCGCCAATGCCGTTCATGCCGCCGAGCAAATGGCCGGGGTAACGGCCCATGATGTGTTTGTGAATGTGTCCGGCGGGCGGCCGACCTCTTTAACCTTGGGGGTTGAGGTCGCAATTCTCGATCAGGAAGTCAGCGATGTGGATTTGCGCCGGGCACTGGCCCAGGGCCGCGCTCAACATCGGATTCCCGAGAACGAGGTTATTCATGCCATTCCGGTGAGCTATTCTCTTGATGGCAACCGGGGCATTCGCGATCCGCGCGGGATGTTTGGCGACCGGTTGGGGGTGCAACTTCATGTGGTTACCGCCGGTTCCGGGCCGCTGCGCAATCTGGCCACCTGCGTTGCCCGGTGCCATCTCGACATTGAAGGCTCGGCGGTCAGTCCCTATGCCTCGGGGTTGGCGAGTTTGGTCGAAGACGAGCTGGATTTAGGCTGTACCTGTATCGATCTTGGCGGCGGCATCACCTCCCTTGCCGTGTTCTCCGAGAACAATCTGGTTTTTACCGACTGCGTTCCGGTCGGCGGCTCTCATGTGACCAGCGATATTGCGCGCGGGCTGGCGACGCCGCAGGCCCATGCCGAGCGCATGAAAATTTTGCATGGCAACGCCATGTCGAGCAGTGCCGATGATCGTGAAATGATCACCGTGCCGTTGGTCGGCGAGGATGAGCGCACCCAGACGAATCAGGTGCCGAAATCCCATTTGGTCCGGATCATCCGGCCAAGGCTGGAGGAAATTTTCGAGCTGGTGCGTACGCGGCTCGAGGATTCGGGTGCGGATACCCTCTCCGGTCGCCGGGTGGTGTTGACCGGCGGTGGCGCCCAGCTTCCCGGTATTCGGGAGTTGGCGCAACAGGTGTTGGACAAACAGGTGCGCATTGGACGGCCGACGCGGGTTAGCGGGTTGCCCGAGGCGGCGAGCGGCCCGGCGTTTGCGACCGCTGCCGGTTTGCTCATTCAGGCGACGCGGCAGCACACCGAGTTGACCATTAGCAGTCCCGCCGTCGCGGTGCCGGGGGGGCTCATGGGCCGGGTCGGGATGTGGCTACGGGAGCATTTGTGAGAGTTTGGGGTGTAAGAGTTTCGGGCGTTGGGGGTTTTGAGGGCCGGCGGGCATAAATCGCGAAAGCACCCGTCCTGAATGGACGGCAATAATCAGCCGGAAATCCGGCGGCCCGCCCGGGAAATCCGGGACGGTACTTAAGCGGAAAACGGGTAACGGGATTGACGGAAAGGATTTGGAGGGCGCGATGATCAACTTGAGCATGCCGGGTATCGATACTGAATTGAAGCCGCGCATTACTGTCTTTGGCGTCGGTGGCGCTGGCGGTAACGCGGTCAATAATATGATCAAGTCTAATCTGGAAGGCGTGGAGTTTGTCGTTGGCAATACCGACGCGCAAGCGTTGAAGGGAAGTCTTGCCCAGCGTCGCATCCAGCTAGGCACCACCATCACGCGCGGGCTTGGCGCCGGGTCTCGGCCGGATGTTGGCCGGGCGGCGGCCGAGGAGCAGTTGGACGAGATCGCCTCGCATCTTGACGGCACCAATATGGTGTTCATCACGGGTGGCATGGGCGGCGGCACCGGCACCGGGGCGGCGCCCGTGATTGCGCGCATCGCTCGGGAGCGGGGCATTCTCACGGTTGGCGTGGTAACCAAGCCATTCCATTTTGAAGGTGCTCACCGGATGCGCCTAGCGGAATCGGGTATTGCCGAGCTTCAGCAATATGTCGATACGTTGATCATTATCCCTAATCAAAATCTGTTCCGTATCGCCAACGAGAAGACCACTTTCGCCGACGCCTTTAAAATGGCCGACGATGTGCTGCATTCGGGCGTGCGCGGCGTGACCGATCTTATGGTTATGCCGGGGTTGATCAATCTCGACTTTGCCGATATTCGGTCGGTGATGACTGAGATGGGCAAGGCGATGATGGGGACCGGCGAGGGCAGTGGCGAGCGTCGCTCGATCAACGCTTCGGAAGCCGCGATCTCCAATCCACTGCTCGATGATGTGTCGATGAAGGGCGCGCGCGGGGTGTTGATCAACATCACCGGCGGTTACGACATGACCTTGTTTGAGGTCGATGAGGCTGCCAATCGCATTCGCGATGAAGTTGACCCCGACGCGAACATCATCTTCGGTTCGACCTTCGATCCCTCGATGGAAGGGGTGATGCGGGTTTCCGTGGTTGCTACCGGCATCGATGCAGCGTCGATGGCGATTTCTGCGGGGCGGGGCCAGCAGGTTGCCCAGCCGGCAGCAGCGCCCGTCGCCAATCCGGCCCCGGCGTTTGGCTTGCCCGGGATCAAGCGTCCGGCGGGTGCCGCTCCCACCAATCCGGGCTCGGCCCGGCCGGTTGGCTATCATGGCACCTTGGTCGAAGCGCCGATCGCGCCCGGCCAGTCGTTTGCCGCTGCCGCTGCCGCCGCTTCGGGTGGATCGGTGATGACCGGCCAGGGGGGGGCCGCTACTGCGCGCGCTTACGACCTGGAGCCGTGGTTGGCTCAGGGCGTGGCCGAGCCGGCCTATGCCGATCCGAAGGCGGCGGCCAATGCCGCAGCGGTGGTTCGGCAGGCGTTGGGCGGCGGCGGGGAAGCGCTCCAGACTCGCACCAATGGCCCGTTGCGGGGCGAACGGCGCGATGGGTCGTTTATCGCGCCGCGTCCGGTCGATCCGGGTCCGCGTCAACCGGCGACCACTCCCGAGGGGTCGGCGGCGGGCGATCGCCCGCGCAAGCGCAGCATGTCCCTGTTCGAGCGCGTCACCGGCCTTGGCTGGCGGGGCCGAGAAGAGGTGGATATTGAGGCGGAAGATCCGGCGATGGCGCAAAACCGGGCGCAGCCCGTGTTGCAGGCGGCAGCAAAGCCGGGTCACGGCGGTCGGGCGTCTGAAGGTGGTGATCGTGGCAAGGCCGGGCGGACCGAGGAAGATGTGCTGGACATCCCGGCTTTTTTGCGCCGGCAGGCCAACTGATTCGGGTTTTATCGCCGGTGCGGTGGCGAGAGATTGTCGCCGGCCCCCTGACTGGTCGGTTTCGTTAGCCGTTTTTGAATAACTATTGGCCTTCCGCTGACTTTATGTCGTCGGAAGGCCATTTTTTTGGTCAAATGGGAGGGGTGAACTAAATAAGTGTTGCCCGATGGCAACGTAACAATCGGAAACAAAGTTTGATTTGGTGATGAAGGCCGGGAGGGGTAAGTCAGTGGTGTCGAAATTGGAACCGCACTTCAACTCTTGGGCCTGGTCTGACCGGCACGTTGTTAATGTTTCGTTAACATACTGTCAGCGCAGAAACGGCCAAGCAAGACGGAATAAGACCTTGACCCACAGCAACGAAACCACCCCGGGATTGTATCAGCGGACGCTGAAGCGGTCCATTCATTGCACCGGTGTTGGCCTTCACTCCGGTGCCAAGGTTTCGATGAAACTCAAGCCGGCCGACGCCGACACGGGGATTGTGTTTGTCCGCACCGACCCGCGCGGGGGGCAAGCCGAAATTCCGGCGCTTTGGGATCGCGTGGTCGATACCCGGATGTGCACCGTGATTGGCAATGGCCGGGGCGTCAACGTTGGCACCGTCGAGCACTTGATCGCGGGGCTTTCGGGCGCGGGCGTCGATAACGTGGTGATCGAGATCGATGGTCCCGAAGTGCCGATTATGGATGGCAGCGCCGCGCCTTTCGTGTTCCTCGCCGAGTGCGCGGGCGTTGAGGAGCAGAACCAGCGCCGCAAGGTGCTGCGGGTGTGCAAGCAGATCGCAGTCGGCGATGCCAACCGGCGCGCCACCCTGACGCCGGGCTTTGGCTCCAGCTTCAGCTTCGAGATCGCGTTCGATCACCCGATGATGAAACACAACGTCGGCAGCTTGGCGCTGGAGGGCGACGCCTTTAAAACCGATATCGCCCGCGCCCGGACCTTCGGCTTCCTGCACGAGGTTGAGGAGTTGCGCCGGCTGGGTCTCGCGCGCGGCGGCTCCCTTGACAATGCCGTGGTGATTAGCGGCGATACGATTTTGAACGAAGAAGGACTGCGGTTTGACGACGAGTTCGTTCGCCACAAGATTCTCGATAGCGTTGGGGATCTCTATCTCGCCGGACACCGGATTATCGGTCACTTCCATGGCTGGCGTTCTGGCCATATGCTGAACAACAAGCTTCTTCACGCTATGTTTGCTGACGCCGCGTCGTTTGAGCTTTCCGAGATTACCGAGGACGATCTCCAGTCTGAAAGTTGGGCTTTTCGCCCCCGACTCGCCGCGACTGCGTAAGCCCCGAATCTTGTCGGCATCGGGCCAGGTGGAGTGATCGCCTGGCCAGGTTCAGAAAAATAGTCTCCATTCGTTGAACATATTACGAGTTGACCCCGGCTTAGTCTTGGCGGCGTTTTGGTTTTTTACGCGGTGGCCGGCGTTTTTTCCCCGCTACGCTTAAAAAACACACCCCAGCCGTTACGGTGATGCTACTTCTGGCCGGGGGTGGTGCATGGTAGAGTCCGTGCCGCGCTGGTCCGAGGGGGTGGTCGTCGGACGTGGACGGGGGGTTTCGGGATGGCTGACGCCCGGGACGTTTTGGACGAGGGGGGCGCGGACGCCGCTGGTGGCCGTGTGGTTGGCGGTCGGGTGGTTGGTGTCCGGGGCTCGGTGGTGGATGTCGCCTTTCCCGAGGGCTGTTTGCCGGCGCTCAATGACGCGCTGGTCGTGATGATGGCCGATGGCCGATCGATCACCGTTGAAGTTCAACAACATCTTGACCCAACGACGGTTCGCTCGGTTGCCCTTGAGGCAACCTCGGGCTTGATGCGGGGCGAGGCGGTGCGCGCCACCGGTGCCGCGATTTCAGTGCCGGTCGGCGATGCCGTGCTGGGCCGGCTGATCGATGTGCTCGGCCAGCCCCATGATGGCAAGGGGGCGTTTGCCGCCGATGTTGAACGGTGGCCGATCCATCGGGCCTCCCCGTTGCTCAAGCACCAAAGCACGGCGCGCGAGCCGTTTATGACCGGCATCAAGGTGATCGATTTGTTGGCGCCGCTGGTGCGCGGTGGCAAGGCCGGGATGTTTGGCGGCGCCGGTGTCGGCAAAACTGTACTGATCATGGAGTTGATTCGCACCACGGTCGAGCGCTACCAAGGGGTGTCGGTGTTTGCCGGAGTGGGCGAACGCTCCCGCGAGGGCCACGAGCTGTTGCAGGAGTTGACCGGTTCGGGCGTGATCAAGCGGACCGCCTTGGTTTTCGGTCAGATGAACGAGCCGCCGGGGGCGCGGTGGCGAGTTGGGCAATCGGCGCTGACGGTGGCCGAATATTTTCGCGACGCCCAGCATCGCGATGTGTTGTTGCTGATGGACAACGTGTTTCGTTTTGTTCAGGCGGGCTCGGAGGTTTCGGGGTTGCTTGGGCGGTTGCCGTCGCGGGTGGGTTATCAGCCGACGCTGGCCTCGGAAATCGCCTCGCTTCAAGAGCGCATCGCCTCGGCCTCGGGGGCGGCGATCACCGCTATTCAGGCGGTGTATGTGCCGGCCGACGACTATACCGACCCGGCGGTGGCCGAAACCTTCAGTCATCTCGATAGCTCAATCGTGCTCTCGCGCGATATGGCGGCCGAGGGGCTGTATCCGGCAATCGACCCGCTGGCCTCGACCTCGATTTTGCTCGATCCGGCGGTGGTTGGCGAGGATCATTTTGCGCTGGCTCAGGAGGTGCGCAAGACCATCGCGCATTATCGCGATCTTCAGGAAATCATCGCGTTGCTCGGTATCGAGGAACTTTCAGCCGCAGATAAAACCGTGGTCTTCCGCGCCCGCCGGCTGTTGCGCTTCCTCACTCAACCGTTTTTGGTCACCGAAGCCTTCACCGGCATGGCTGGCCGTACCGTGGATGTCAAAGACACCCTCGCCGGCTGCCGGGCCATCCTCGATGGCCGGGGCGACGCCATTAGCGAGGCCTCGTTCTACATGGTCGGCGCGTTTGAAGAAGCTGTGGAAAAGCATAATGAACAGAATAAGCTTGGCCAGAGGCTAGGGTAAATTATTATGGAAATTTTAAAAAGCATGACTGGTGTTGTTTTTGTGTAGGATTTGGGCGGATGGTAAATTTTTGGTACAGAGCCAACCAGCAGCAAACCATCCCTGCCACCTAGTAGCAAATGACGGGATGATTGTGGTTTTGGGGAGGTAGCGCACCATGAACACAATGCGCCTGCTCATCACGACGCCAGCGGAAGTGGTGGTTGATCAGGCGGATGTCGTCTTGGTTAAGGCGGATGACTATTCCGGTTCGTTTGGGCTTCAGCCGGGGCATTGCGAGTTTATGACCGCGCTCACGGTTTCGGTGCTGACGTTTCGCACCACCGGGGGGCAGGTTCGGCATGTGGCGGTGCGGGGGGGCGTGCTCAACATGCGCGGGGGCGTTAGCTGCGAGATCGCGACCCGGGAGGCGGTGGTGGGCGACGATCTGGCGGTGTTGCGGGCTGAGGTGTTGCGGCAAATGGCCGAGCACGCGGACCGGGAGGCCGAGGCGCGCACGCAGACCATGAAGCTTCAGCTTCGGGTGATGCGGCAGTTGAATGCTTACTTGCGCGGGGAGCGGCCGGGGGTGCTGCCCTTTGGTCTGACCGGTGGGGGAGGCGAGCATGGTTGACCAGCCCAATACTCCCCAAAGGCCACAGACTCTCCAAAGATCCCAGGGCGCCCTTGATCGCGCGGTGGTGCGCCAGACCAAAAAAGCCGACCAGGCTCGGCGCGAGGGCGGCGGCTCGGTCGCTCAATATTTGGGGATGATGGGCGCGTTGGGCTGGGTGCTGGTGACGCCGCCATTGCTGTTCGGTTTTCTTGGTCGCTGGCTTGACCGCGCCTTTGATACTGGCTTTGGGGTGACCGCTCTGATGGTTCTGGTTGGTATTGGCTTAGGCGGTTGGCTGGGGTGGAAGCGGATGCGGGCTGAAGCGGGGCTGGAGCCCCCAAAATCGAGGACCGGGACATGAGCGCCGCCTCGCTCGCCATGCTGCCGTGGCCGGCGATGGGGTTGGCGGTTCCCTATGGGCTGGTGGTGGGCATTTTGTATTTTCTGACGCTTCGCTACAATACCCGGCTGTATTTGGGCCAGGGGCCGGTATGGCGGCCGATTGCGCTGATGTTTTGTCGCATGATGGTGACGTTGGGCCTGTTGTGGGTGATGCTGCCTTGGGGCTGGCCGGTGATGCTGGCGGGGTTGGTCGGCTTTACGGTGGCGCGGCGCTTGGTGATGGTGTGGAGTGACCGCCGAACGGCGTGGAAGTAACCGCCGAACGGCGTGGGGTAACCGCCAGGAGGGCTGAAAGTCATGGAGAAGGTATCGTTGAATGCCCCCATTGTCTTTCATGTTGGGCCGGTGCCGGTTGGGTTGGAGGTGGTGACGACCTGGGTGATCATGGTGGTGCTGGTCGTGCTTTGTTATTTTGGCACCCGCAAGCTCTCGGTGGATGAACCGGGGCCGTGGCAAGTGGTGCTGGAAGCAATCGTCGGTTTTTGTGAAGACATTATCCGCGATGTCATGGGCACCGAGCCGGGGCCGTTCCTGCCGTTGATCGGGACTTTGTTTATCTATATCGCGACCTGCAACCTTTCGCCGCTTTTGCCGGGGGTTAAGCCGCCGACCGCCAGTTTCGAGACCACCGGGGCGCTTGGGCTGATCGTGTTTTTCTCGGTCCATGCGCTGGGGGTGCAACGGCGCGGCTTGCTGCATTACCTCAAAACATTTTTTGAACCCTACCCGGTTTTTGTACCCCTCAATGTATTGGCCGAGTTCACCCGCACGTTTTCGCTGATGGTTCGTCTGGCTGGGAACATTATGAGCCACGAGTTGACCATCGGCATTGTTATCAGTTTGGTTGGCTTACTGGTGCCCATTCCGTTCATGGCGCTCAGCATTCTGATCGGTTTGGTCCAGGCCTATATCTTCACCATCCTTGCCACCGTGTTTATTGGTGGTGCCATCGGAACCATCGAGAAGGGTTGAGCCATGAACGTCGAAATGATCAGCGTCCTGTCCGCCGCCATCGCGGTCGGTTTCGGAGCCATCGGGTCGGGGCTTGGGGAAGGCTGGGCGGTCGCGGGAGCTATGGACGCCATCGCCCGCCAGCCGGAATCGGCGGGGACGATCTCGCGCACGCTGTTTGTCGGCCTCGCGATGATCGAGACCATGGCGATTTATTGCCTGGTGATCGCGCTTTTGTTGCTGTTCGCTAACCCTTATGTCCATGCCTGAGAGCGCCTACCGCTCAGAGTTGTGTGATGGAAGGCGAGGTTCGCCATGCATATCGACCTATGGGCACTGGCCCTCCAGGCGACCAACTTCGTCATCCTGGCGTGGCTGCTGCACCGCTTTCTCTATCGGCCGGTGACGACGGTGGTGGCCCAGCGGCGGGCGCTGGTTCAGAAGGATTTTGAGGAGGCCCAGCAGGCCCGCCACGCCGCCGATGTGCACCGCCGCAGGTATGAGCACCAAATCACCGAGATAACGGCCGAGCGGGAGCGGGTTATCGCCGAGGCGCGTTCCCACATCGAGGTTGAGCGGCGCGACGTTATCGAGCACGCCCAGATTGAAGCGCGGGCGGTGATCGAGGCGCAGCGGCGCGCCCTTGACGATGAAAAACGCCAGATCGCCGAAGACCTGGGCGAAAAGGCCATCGATTTGGCGGTGGCGTTGTCGCAAAAGCTGTTGTCCGAGGTGAGCGGTGCTGCGGTTACCGCAGTGTTGTTGGAAAGGGTGTGCGTGCTTTTGGCCGCCGTGCCGCCCGAGCGCTTGGCTGAACGCGGCCCGGTGCTTCAGGTGGCGACCATGCCGGCGCTGGAAGATGGCGCCAAAGCCGAGTGGAGCCGGCGCCTTGCGCCGTTGGTTGGCGCCGACACCGAGCTGTTTTTTATGACCGATGAGAGCCTGATCGCCGGCGCCGAGTTGCGCTTTCCCAGCATGGTTGTGGCCTGTTCGTGGCGCGACAGCCTGATTGATGCGCGGGCGAGTTTGATGGTTCGGGACTGACGGTTGGGGACAAAAGTTGCGGGAAAGGGCGAGGCCATGACGACGCGGGTGCAAAAGGGCGGTGGGCTGGCGGACGAAGTTAAGGCCCGGATCGAGGAAGTGCGGCGCCAGGTGGCGACGGTGGAGAGCAAACCGGTGATGGCGGAGCTTGGCCGGGTCGAGCGGGTGGGCGATGGCGTTGCCGTGCTCTCGGGCCTGGATGGCTGCCGGCTCGATGAAATTTTGGAGTTCCCCGGCGGCCTGAGCGGCATGGCGGTTTCGCTGGAGCGGGGCGAGGTGGGCGTGGTGCTGCTCGATAGCGATCGCGCGATTGCCGCTGGTGATGAGGTTCGTGGCACTGGCGAGGTGGTGCGGGTGCCGGTGGGGGAAGGGCTGCTCGGGCGGGTTGTCGACCCGCTGGGGCGCCCCCGCGACGATGGCCCGCCGATCAAGCCGGTGCGCTTCGAGCCGATTGAGCGCCCGGCGCCCCGGATCATCGATCGGGAGTTGGTCACCCAATCGTTGCAGACCGGGCTTTTGGTGGTCGATGCCCTTATTCCTCTTGGGCGCGGTCAGCGTGAGTTGATCGTCGGCGATCGTTCCACCGGCAAGACCGCAATCGGCGTCGACGCCATTCTCAACCAAAAAAACTCCGACGTTTATTGTGTTTATTGCGCGGTGGGGCAAAAGGCGTCGGCGGTGGCGCGGGTGATCGATACCGTGCGCCGGTTTGGGCCGATCGAGCGGACGATCTTTGTTATTGCCAGTTCCGACGATCCACCCGGTTTGCAGTGGATCGCGCCCTATGCCGCGTGCTCGATGGCCGAATACTTCCGCGATACCGGCCGCCATGCCTTGTTGGTTACCGATGATTTGACCAAACACGCGGCGGTGCATCGTCAGGTATCGTTGTTATTGCGCAACCCGCCGGGCCGGGAAGCCTATCCCGGCGATGTCTTTTTCATCCATTCGCGTCTGTTGGAGCGCGCGGCAAAGTTGCACAATCGCTATGGCGGCGGCTCGCTCACGGCGCTGCCGATCGCCGAGACACAGGCGGGGAATATCAGCGCGTATATCCCGACCAACCTGATCTCGATCACCGATGGTCAGATCATCCTGGAGCCCAAATTGTTCAATGAGGGCCATAAGCCGGCGGTGAATGTTGGGAAATCGGTGAGCCGGGTCGGTGGCAAGACTCAGTTCAAGGCGTTGAAGGACGTTGCCGGGTCTTTGAAACTGGAATATGCGCAATTTTTGGAACTGGAGGTGTTTACCAAATTCGGCCAGATGGTCGATGCGCGGGCCCAGAATACCATCGAGCATGGGCGCCGGATCAGGGCTGTGCTTGGGCAGGTGCATTCGGCACCATTTGGTCTTGCGGCCGAGGTGGCTTTATTGCTGGCGTTAAAAGAGCTGGTGTTGACCGCGCTTTCGCTGGCTCAGGTTGAGGAGTTTAAGCGAGGCTTTGCGGCGGCGCTGGTGGCCGAGGTGCGTGCTGCGGCCGAGCGGGTCGAGAGTACCGGACAGCTCAACGAGGATGACCGGCGCGAGTTGCTGTTGTGGCTTCAGGCGCGGGCCAAGCAATGCTCCGATGGGGCGGCGGTTGGGCGGGACGCCGCAGCGTGAGACGGGGGTGGTTCGATGGTCGAGCGGCTGGCGGAAATACAGGCCCGGATCGCCAATCTTGGTGATTTGCAGGACATTATGGGCGCCATGCGGGCGCTGGCGGCGATGCGCTTGGGGCAGGCGCAAAACGCGCTCCCGGGCATTCGTCAATATACCGAGGTGATAAATTTCGGTCTCGCGCGCGGCTTGGCGTTGACCGGGGGCGGTGGCGGCCCCAAGCGGGCGCGGGCCGGCGCGGGGGAGGGGCGGTTGGCGGTGGTGGCGTTCACCTCCGAGCATGGTTTTGCCGGCGCCTACAACGAGCGGATTCTGGAGCGGGCGTGGAGCCTTGCCAAAAGTAGTGGCCATCGGCTGTTGGTGGTTGGCTCGCGGGGCAAGGTCAAGGCCGAGGAGCATGGGTGTCGGGTCGCTTATGCGCAGCCAATGGCAACCCACATCGGTGGGGTGCTGGAGGTGGTGCTGCGGTGTTCCGAAGAACTGTTTCGGCGGTTGGCCCAAGATGGCATCGAGCGCGTTACGTTGGTGTATGGCCGGAACACCAACGGCTCTTTGTGGATGGTGGAGGTTGAACCGGTACTGCCCTTCGATGCCGCCGCCTATCATCAAGCCGAGACGGCGGTGCCGATGGTTTATCTCGATGCCGGCGATTTGTTCGATAAGGTGGTTGAGGAGTTTGTCTTTACCCGGCTGATGCACGCCGCACTGGAGTCTTTTGCCAGCGAGAATGCCGCCCGGCTCACGGCGATGGAGGCCGCCCACGACAACATCGAGACCAAGCTCGAAGCCTTGACCCAGCAGGCTCGGCAGCAACGGCAGGAGGAAATCACGACCGAGTTGCTTGATGTGGTGATCGGCGCCACCGCCGCGCGTCGAAACTGAACGGCGGTATTGCCGTTGGCGGCCAATGTATTTACCCTCGCCCAACGTTGCCGGCTGGACGAGGGTGCGGGGCATGATTGACGACCCGGATTTTGATATGGACCAGGACCAGGATTTAGGCGAGGCCCCGCCAGCGGAGCTGGTGCGTATTCCGGTTGAAGATGCGTTGCCGGCTCTGGCCGAGGCGGCGCGGGAGTCGGGCCGGGTCGCTGCTCAACAGGTGCGGGCCGTGTCTCAAAAGCTGGATGCGGCGCTGGGCGCACTGGGGTTGCAGGGCGGCGCGGGCCGGATTGCGGCCCTCACATTGCGGATGCGCGCCAAGGGCGGCAGCGCCGGTGCACAACGGGAGCTGGGCTATCGGTTGGTCAATGGCGATGGCGTGTTGGCCTGCCCGGAGGAAGCTTTTCAGTGGTTTCGACTGGCCGCACGGCAGGGCGATGCTGCCAGCCAATATGCGTTGGGGGTGATGTACGCCAGCGGTCAGGGTGTCCCCGAGGGCAAATTACAGGCGGCGGTTTGGTATCAAAAGGCGGCCGAGCAAGATCATGCTGCGGCGCAGTTTAATTTGGCTCTGATGTATGATGATGGCGAGGGCGTGGCCCAAGACAAAGGAAAAGCATTTTACTGGTATAGCCGGGCCGCCGATCAACATTATGCCCGGGCGCTTTTCAACCTTGGTGTTATTTATGAAAATGGCGAGGGACGAGAGGCCGATTTGGCATTGGCGCTTGAGTATTACACTCGGGCGGCCGAGCAAGGGTTCCCTGCCGCGCAACAGCGGGTGATGCTAAACCCTTAGGGCGGGTCGCGAAAGGGGAGGGCACCCCGTAGCGTTGACCCGCTCTAAAAATAAAATAGTTAGAGCATGATGCGGTTTCGCTTGATCGCATCATGCTTTAGGGGCGGTTTAAACCTTGTGGGCGAGGTCGCTATCCATAAAGTCGGCGCTCGATTGGATCGCGAGCTTGGAAAAGCCACGATGCCGGCGGAGGATATTGGCCATAACCTCGCGCACATAACTGTTATCAACCACCAAAAATGCTTTCATGTCGCGGTTCATCGCAAAGCCGGTGAGCTTGACCAAGCATTCGATAGCAAACTCGTTCACCGAGATGCCATCCACAAAGATCAGGTTCTTGACATCGAGCAGGCAATAGTCGTGGTGGCCGCTATCCATCGCGGCGAGGATAACATTTGTGACAAATGCCGAATTTTCGTCGATTATCCCACCAATATCCACCTTGATCATCGAGCTGTCATCAAGATGATGAAGAGACACGGAACTTGTTAGTTTACTATCCGCGAACGCAACCCAAAGCTCGTTCACCTTCATATCCCCAGCTCCCTTTGCGCCATCGTCTGCGGGCTCACGCTCATGGTGGTGCCTTCGACGTTTGTGCGTCCAGAGGCGGGGGGCTGATAAAATAACCTTTGCTTGGCCAGATAAAGTAGCCAGCGACGATGATGAGTATCCAGAGCAGTATCAGGGCGGGCACATGGTGGCCTGTTGATGGTGGCTGGCGTTTAGCCGTTGCCAGCGTTACATCCACCTGATCATTCTGGGGCGTTGTCATGACGACCTTGTGCGGCAGCTTCGTACTGACCTCATTGATGACAGCGGGGATCGGCAATCGCGCCGATGCACCTGCCACACCGTGAGCATAACCCCATTTTGATCGCGAGTGAACGCCTGAAGTTGGTTTTGGCAAGGGCGTTGATTTTTGCCGCAAATTTGGCTAGTTGGTATTTATCCTTGCACTATCAATGTGTTGCCCTAAAGGTCCGGGGCCGTTTCCAGGGTGCGCCCGGGGTTGTTGCCGGGGAGAATCTGTCAAATCGGTGGACTTGGTGCCTAAATGTCGCGCTTACCGCGATTTGAGTTCAAATTCGTGCCGGGCGGCGGCCTCAGCCATTGCCGCGCTGCGCAGGCCGAATTTTGTCCGGATTGGTGCCGGCACGAGCGCGTTCAGCTCCGAAAGGGCCTGATGCGTCGGTCCATCAAGAACGCCGGTGATTGGGCCGTGATACAAACCCAACTGGGCCAGTGCCGTCTGTAACCTTGCCACCGGGCTATTTTTTCCCGCCGGTATGCTGGCGGCAGGCGGCGGTGGTGGACTCGGAGTTGGAACTGGCGCCGAATGAACTGGCGCCGGAGCCGGCAGCACGGGTGCAGGTGGGGGAGGGGGCGGCGGCTTGCTCGGGCGGGGTGGCGGCGGCACAACCTCGGGTGGTGCAGGTGCGGGAGTCGGGGCCGGCGCCAGCACTGGTTCGGGGGGCGTCACGATTGGCGCGCTGGCCGGAGGAGGGGCGGGCACTGGCGGAACGGTTGCGGGTGGTGGCGACGGCTCCAGCGGGCGGACGATCTCGGGTGGTCGCTTCGGCGCCTCGGATTCGTACATGAACCGCAGGCCGATGCTCACCGCCATCACCATCGTGGCGAGGGCCGCGAGCGGGATGCTCCATGACCAGCGTTTTGGTTTGGGTTTTGGTTTGGGCTTCGCCGGGTGCGACCGGGGCGGCGGGTTGGCTGGTGCCCCCACCACGGCCGGGTCGGGCAGATCTGGTTGCCGTTGCTCGGTTGCGTCTTTTACGTAGCAAAGGCCAATTAAATAGGGCTGAAAAACCTCGGTGATATAGCCGGTCTTATTGCACTTGCTGCATTCCTGTTTACCTGGGCAATCATAGCAAAGAGCGATTCGGTAAAAGCTGGAACCGAAATTTTTAATATAGAACTCTGTGCCAATGTCGACGTGTCGCATCATGATCGCGTTGATGGATGCTTCCTTCAGTGTCCGCAATCCTTCAGGATCGGCCATCAACTCGGTGAATTCGGCGTCAAATACGTGGGTAACGTTGTCGGGGTCGGTGAGCGGAAAGGCATCGTCTGGGGGCGATTTTCCCGGCAGCACAGTCAAGCCCACCTGCCAGCCGACATCGACGTCAACGGCGAGGAGGACATCCAAAGGCAAATGGGACTGCGGCGCAAACGGATACTGGTCAGAGGGCATTAAGCCACGCGGATAAGACGATCATTGGCGCAAAGGGCGTTGGCATCATGGCATAACTCGGTCGCTGATACCTACGCCATTATCACCTTGTTTTGGCACGGAACGCCATTTTTAGCCCCCACGGCTTCAATGGTGCGCGCCTCCCCGCCGAATGGGTTGCCCGCTGTGGCAAGGGGGTGCTACCATTGTGCGGTGCCGTTGTTGTCGGCACCAGATTTTATGGGGGGATAAGCGCGATGGTTCCTGCCGGCGTTAGCCATGAGGTGGTTCGCCAAACCCTGGTCGCAAACGGGATGACACCGGCAACGGCGGCCATCTTTCCGGGCATCGAGCATGAATTGGTGCGCGATGCGCTGACCGCAAAACTGCTGGGCGGCACCGGGGGGGCGGCCGGTT
>CAIZDL010000110.1 GCA_903931735.1 uncultured Rhodospirillales bacterium | reverse complement strand
TGGTCATGAGACCCGGCGCCGCCGAGGATGTGGCCGCACATCATCGGCGTCAGCGTCAGCGACACCACCGCCGAAATCACCACCGCGAGGGTGAGAGTAAGCGCAAACTCCCGGAACAAGCGCCCAACAATTCCGGTCATAAACAAAAGCGGAATGAACACCGCGATCAAGGAAACGGTCAACGAAACAATGGTGAAGCCGATTTCCTTGGCGCCTTTATAGGCGGCATTCAAGGGCGTTTCGCCAAGCTCGATATATCGAACGATATTTTCGATCATCACAATCGCATCATCGACCACAAAGCCGGCCGAGATGGTCAACGCCATCAAGGAAAGATTGTCGAGAGTAAAGCCGCACACCGACATGGCACCAAAGGTGCCGATCAACGACAACGGCAACGCCACCCCAGGAATGAACGTCGCCGGCACCGACTTCAAAAACATGAAAATGACCAGGATCACCAGCCCGATGGTCAAGGCCAAGGTAAACTGAACATCGGCAACCGAAGCGCGAATGGTCACGGTGCGGTCGGACAACACCGAAATCACCACCCCCGCCGGCACCGCCAGGGTAATTTGAGGCAGCAACTCTTTAATGCGGTCGGCGGTGGCCACAATGTTGGCACCGGGCTGGCGCTGAATATCGACGATCACCGCAGGATGGCCATCGCGCCAACCGGCAACACGGGCATTTTCCACCGCCTCCACCACCTCGCCCACATCGCGCACCCGCACCGAGGCGCCGGCACGGGTGGCCACGATCAGCGCACGATAATGGTCGGGGTCGCCAAGTTGGTCGTTGGCAGAAATGGTTTCGGCCAGTTGCGGGCCATCGAACGCCCCCTTGGGCAGGTTGACGTTGGCACGCGAAAGGGCGGTGCGCACATCCTCCAGGCTCAGCCCATAGCCTGAAAGCCGTGCAGGGTCGATGCGAATGCGGAAAGCCGGGCGCTGCCCGCCCTGAATCTGCACCCGGCCCACGCCGCCGATCTGGCTCAGTTTTTGGGCAAGCAGAGTGTCGGCAATATCGTTGACCTTGGTAATCGGCACCGTGTCGGAGACCAGCGCCAGCGTCATAATCGGCGGATCGGCGGGGTTGACCTTTGAATAGGTTGGCGGATAGGGCAGGTTTTGCGGCAAAACACCGCGCGCGCTTTCAATCGCGGCCTGAACATCTTCGGCCGCCACATCGATATTCTTGCCCAGATCAAACTGAAGGGTGATCGCGCTCAGACCATAAGAACTGGTCGAGGTCATCGCCTGCAAACCGGGCACCAAACCAAACTGCCGCTCCAGCGGCGTCGTCACCAGCGATGCGATGGTGTCGGCGCTGGCCCCGGGCAACTGAGTGGTAATCTGGATGGTTGGGAAATCCACCTGAGGCAGCGCCGAGACCGGCAGCAACCGATAGCCCAACATACCAACCAGCAGCACCGCGAAAGCCAGCAACCACGTTGCCACCGGCCGCCCAATGAACGGTGCCGAGATACTCATCGCTTGTCGCCGCCCTTACTTTTTCCACCCGGAGCCTCGCCGGCATTTTTTCCACCCGGAGCCTCACCGGCTCGGCGGGCATCGGTGACCTTGGAACCGTTCTGAAGCTTGGCGACACCATCCACCGCCACCCGCTCGCCTTCAGCGAGGCCAGACTCGATCACCGCCTCGCCACCATCGACCGGACCAACGGTAACCGGGCGCATCTCCGCCGTCTGGTCGGGCTTGATCTGGAACACGTATGGCCCCTGGGGACCACGCATCACCGCCGCCGCCGGCACCACGAGACTGCCGACCCGGGTGGTCAACAGCATCCGGACATTGACAAACTGGCCAGGCCACAGGTGGCGCTCCTCGTTGCCGAACACCGCCTTGAGCTTAATTGTGCCGGTGGTCTGATCAACCTGATTATCCATCAGCTCCAGTTGGCCGCGCTCCAGCACTGCGCGGCTGCCCGAGTCGGTAACCTGCACCGACAGAGTCCCCTGGCGGCGCATCTCATCGTTGATCGCCGCCAGGGTTTGCTGAGGCAGGGTAAAAAACACCGAGATCGGCTGCATCTGCGCCACAGTAACCAAGCCACCGCTATCGCCCGCCCGCACGATGTTGCCGCGATCGATCTGCCGGATGCCGGTGCGACCACTAATCGGCGCCGCAATCACGGTGTAACTCAACATGGTGCGCGCACTGTCGATGCTCGCCTGATCCACCCGCACCGAGGCTTCCACCTGCTTAAGCAGCGCGCGGGCGCTATCCACCGTCTGGCCGGCAATGCGGTTGCCAAGCTCCAGGTAGCGCTTAAGATCGAGCCGCGCCAACTCCAACTGCGCCTCGTCTTTGGCCTTGACGGCAACGGCCTGATCAAGCTGAGCCTGATAGGTACGGCCATCCAGCCGGGCCAGGACCTCGCCGGCTTGAACCTCCTGACCCTCCCGCACCGCCCAATCCACCAGTTCGCCATCCACCCTGCTCCGGATGGTCACGGCGTTGTAGGGCTGAACCGTGCCCAAACCTTCAAGGTAGATCGGCACATCCCGGCGCGATGCCCCGGCCGCCACCACCGGCACCGGCCGCACTTCGCCGCCTCGCCGACCGCCAGCGTCCTGGGGCGCCGCCGCCGGCCACCACACCCACCAAGCACCAGCTACGGCAGCAAGCCCCAGCCCGACACCCACCACCCGCAGCTTGAGCCCCATAACACTTTCCGTTCCCTTGCCAACCCGCCCACGCACCCGGCGCAGCCTACCCCGCTGGCGCAGCCTACCCCGATGAAGGCTTCGTTTGAAGCCATTAGACGCAGCATATCCCACGAATCCGGCGCCCGGCACCCGATTAAATCCCCCCAAACTTTTCCGTATCAAGCCGGTGCTGAAAGTGGCAAAATGGTGCACTGCGACGGTGGCCACGTCGGGGGCGGCTGGCTCAAGTCAGCGCCTTCCGGGCAATCACAACAAACAGATCAGAGCCGCACGATGACCGAGCCCCGCAGCAAGATACTTGTGGTCGACGATGTCCCCGCAAATATCAAAATCATCAGCGCCATTCTGAAACACGAACACGACATTATCGTGGCAACCAACGGGATGACCGCCCTCGAGATCGCGCGCCTTGAGCTGCCGGACCTGATCCTGCTCGATGTCATGATGCCCAACATGGATGGCTTTGAGGTTTGCGCCCGCCTGAAAAGCGATATTCGCACCAACGATATTCCGGTGATCTTTATTTCCGCGATGAACGAGGTTGAAGACGAGGCGCGCGGCCTGGAAGCGGGTGGACTGGATTACATCACCAAACCGGTCAACCCCGCAATCGTGCGGGCAAGGGTCCGCATTCACCTCGAACTCAAACGCCAGCGCGACCTTTTAGAGCGCATCTCGATGATCGATGGATTAACCGGCATCGCCAACCGCCGCCGCCTCGACGACGTACTGGGGCGCGAATGGCGCCGCTGTCATCGCAGCGGCTCCCCCCTGTCGCTCATTTTGGTCGACGTCGATTTTTTCAAAAACTTCAACGACCATTGCGGCCACTTGGCCGGAGACGAGTGCCTGAAAAAGGTTGCGGCGGCCATGGCCGGTCAAATTCGCAGGGCCGCCGATTTGGTTGCCCGGTTTGGCGGCGAGGAATTCACCTGCCTGCTGCCCGACACCGGCCCCGACGCTGCCCACGCCATGGCCGTCCGGCTGCGCGATGCCGTGACCGCCCTTGCCATCGAGCACCCCCAGTCGGTCACCGCCCATTACGTCACCATCAGCCTCGGCGTCGCCACCCTGATCCCCGACGACGGCGACCAGTCGGCCCGCCTGATCGATATCGCCGACCGCGGGCTGTATTGGGCCAAACAAAACGGCCGCAACCAAATCGGGATGGTTTAGCGCACGGCGTCCAACAATAATTTCAGGCCACACAAGACAGCGGCACGGCGAATTTCGGCCCGCTCCCCGGAAAAAACATGGCGCTCGACCCCGGGCGCGCCGGCACCCTGCCGCTTAACACCAAACCAAACCAGCCCAACCGGCTTATCGCGGCTGCCACCGCCGGGGCCGGCAATCCCGGTGACCGACAGCGCCACCGCCACGCCAGCGGGCGCATGATCCAGCGCCCCTGCGGCCATGGCCGCCGCCGTTTCAGCACTCACCGCGCCGTGCTGCGCGAGGATTGCCGGGTCCACCCCCAGCTCCTCTTCCTTGGCGCGGTTGCTATAAGTGACCCAACCGCGCTCGAGCACCGCCGACGCCCCGGCAACACCGGTCAGCGCCCCCGCGATAAGCCCGCCGGTGCAAGACTCGGCCACCACCAACGTCTTCCCGGCCGCCTGAAATGCCCCAACCACCTGCGCCGCCAACGCGCTCAGCTCAGCCTCGGTTACGGGCATAAAAGAACCACGGTGGCGATGGCCTGGGCCGCAATCCCCTCCTCGCGGCCGGTGAAGCCGAGCTTTTCGGTGGTGGTGGCCTTGACCGAAACCCGGCCGGGTTCGACCTCCAGCACCTCGGCCAGCCGCTCCACCATCGCCGCCCGGTGCGGGCCGACCTTGGGCCGCTCGCAAATCAACGTCACATCGACATGACCGATAACACCGCCACGCGCCCGCACCAAAGCCACCGCATGACGCAAAAACACCGTGCTATCGACACCCCGCCACTGAGGGTCGCTCGGCGGAAAATGACTGCCGATATCGCCTGCCGATATCGCGCCGAGGAGAGCGTCGGTCAGGGCGTGCAACGCGACATCGGCGTCGGAGTGGCCCTCCAAACTCTGGGAATGCGGCACCCTCACCCCGCAGAGGGTCACAAAATCTCCGGGCGCGAAGCGATGAACATCGAAGCCAAGGCCGGTGCGGATATCGGGCACTCCCCCGCCAAGCAGGCGATGAGCGCGTTCAAGATCGATGGGTGTGGTCACTTTGATATTATCCGGGCTGCCGGGCACCAGCGCCACCGGCAACCCGGCAGCCTCAGCGACCGCCGCATCATCGGTGAGACCAGCCCCGGCCAGGCGACGATGCGCCTCGAGGATGGCGGAAAAGCGAAAGCCTTGGGGTGTTTGCGCGCGCCACAGGCAAGAGCGGTCGACGGTGCCGGCGGTGAAACCATCCACCCATTTTTTCAGGGTATCGATCACCTGCACGGCGGCAATCGCAGCCGGGGCGTGCTCCAGCGCCGCCACCACCCGCGAAATGGTCTCGGCATCGACCAACGGCCGGGCAGCGTCGTGGATCAAGACATAATCGGGAGCGCCGCCGGGCCACGCCGCCAGCCGCTCCAGCCCCAACCGGCCGGAATCCTGCCGGGTCGCCCCGCCCGGCACCGGTTCGGGCAAACCGAGACCCTGGGTTGCCTGATCATAAAGAGCCCGATGCGCAGGCTGATACACAACCAGGACGCCACTCACCGCCGGATGACCACGAAACGCTTCAATCGCCCGCCGCACCAAGGGCTGGCCGGCAAGCGACAAATATTGCTTGGGCAACTCGCTGCCAAATCGCTCTCCCGAGCCGGCCGCGACAATCAGGGCGATACAAGAAGGCATGGCACAATCCGGCGACTGTTTGAGAGGTCAAAACGCCCCTACCTTGTCCGACATGAGACGGAAGGGCAAGGCTCATGGCCCGGCATACGCTTTTTTCCAGCTTGGCCAGCTTTCACGCTATAAGATGCCCCTCGGGCACCGCATCCCAGCCTTCAACGGGAGCCGATCGCATGGATATAGCACCATATTCGGGAGCGCTCCCCGGCATCATGACCACCGCGGCGCTGGTGCCGCTCACGCTGATCGCCTTGCGCACCATCCCTCAGGAAAAGGCCGATGCCCCCTGGTTGTTTTGGCTGACGCTGGGGGTGGCCATCGCCGGACCGGCCCAATGGGCCTTTTTCCAAATGTCTCGAGGCTGGTCCACCGGCCTCGCGGTTGCACTCACGCTGACCGTCGCCGCCTGCCTGATCGCCTTTGCCATCGTGTGCGCCGCGTCTGCCCCGGCTTGGCGCCTCAGCCGCCTGTTGCTGCCGTATCTCCTGGCGCTCTCGGGGTTGGCCGCCGCCGCCCATGCCAACACCCTCGGGCACGTTTTGCTGGGCGCATCCCCGCTGTGGCTCGATTTCCATATTCTTATTTCGCTCACCACCTATGCTCTGGTCACCCTCGCCGCAGTGGCCGCCCTGGCCGGCGTGATCCAGGAACGGGCGCTGAAAACCAAACGCCCCACTTGGTTCAGCCGCGCCCTGCCCGCCGTGGCCGAAAGTGAAACCCTCGAAATCCGCCTGCTCGCCCTGTCTGAAGCGGTGCTGGGCGCGGGCCTGATGTCGGGAATGGCGCTGCTCTACCACCAGACCGGCGCGCCCCTGCGCTTCGATCACAAAACCCTGTTGTCGATCGCGGCCTTCCTGGTGATCGGCACCCTCTTGATCGCCCGCGCCCGCAGCGGTGTGCGCGGACGCGCGGCGGCCCGGCTTGCGCTCTCTGCCTATTTTTTGCTCACACTTGCCTATATTGGCGTCAAATTCGTACGAGAAGTTCTCCTTCATACCGCCACCCTATAACAAAGCGGGCAGCAATGCCCACCCAACCCTTGCAAAAGTAGATACCGCCATGGTAACAATGATGAATTAGCAGGCAACAATAATCGGCGCCTAAAGTATGGGCATTCATATTGGTTCCGTTCACCTGGAAGACCCGGTAATTCTGGCGCCCATGGCTGGCGTTTCAGACTTGCCATTTCGCCGGCTGGTCAAGCGTCACGGCGCTGGCATGATGGTTTCAGAGATGATTGCCAGCCAGGCGATGATCCGCAGCTCGCGCCAAACCTTGCGCATGGCCACCTCCGACGCCGATGAACAGCCCTTGGCAATCCAGATTGCCGGCTGCGAGCCCGAAGTGATGGCCGAGGCCGCACGCATGAACCAAGATCTGGGCGCGGCCATGGTCGATCTCAACTTTGGCTGCCCGGTTAAAAAAGTGGTTCGGGGTCATGCCGGATCGTCGTTGATGCGCGATGAGATGCTGGCCGCACGCATCTTCGAGGCGGTGGTCAAGGCGGTCTCGGTGCCGGTCACTCTCAAGATGCGCACCGGCTGGGACCAGCAAAGCCGCAACGCCCCCCGCCTTGCCCGCATTGCCGAAGACTGCGGCATCCGCATGGTGACCGTCCACGGCCGCACCCGCAGCCAGTTTTATCAGGGCGAGGCCGATTGGGCCTTTATCGCCGAGGTAAAGCGCGCGGTTTCCATTCCGGTCATTGCCAATGGCGACGTTGTGGACGCCCAAAGCGCCGCCCGCTGCCTTGCGCTCTCGTCCGCCGATGGCTTGATGATCGGGCGCGGCAGCTATGGCCGCCCGTGGCTCCTGGCCCAAATTGCCACCTTTTTACGGACCGGCTCGGCGCCGCCCGACCCACCGCCCGCCCGCCACCTGGAAATCGCCCTCGAGCACTATGAGGCGATCCTTGAGTATTACGGCACCGAACACGGCCTGCGGATCGCCCGCAAGCACCTTGCCTGGCATAGCAAGGGCCTCGCCGGCTCAGGCGAATTTCGGGCCGATATCAACCGCCTCACCGACCCAGATGCGGTGCGGGCGCGGCTCCGCTCCCTCTTCCTGCCAGCGATTGAAAGAAAAGCCGCCTAATGTCGCGCGCCGCTCCGCCCTCAACGCCGCCCCGCCGGCCGAGCCAAACCGCCGCTGGCGACTCCCGCCCGGCCCACCACCTCCCAGCCTTCAACCTGGATGCCACAGCAATTCTCTATGCCCTGGCCGAGCCGGTCTTGGCCATCGACGGCAAGCGCATCGTCCGCTATGTCAACCAGCAGGCCGAAACCTTCTTTGACAGCAGCGCTGCCCATTTAGTAGGCAGCGGCCTTTACGAGACCCTGCCGCCCGACTGCCCGCTGTTCGCGATGATCGACCAAGTGCTGAGCGGTCAACACAGCATGGCCCAAGACGGCATCCTAATCGATACGCCGCGCACCGGCCGCCAGATTGTATCGGCCCAAGTGACCGCTTCGGGCACCCGGGCCAACGCCGCCGTGATTTTGCTTCATCAACGCTCGCTGACCAGCAAAATCGATAACCAACTCACCCACCGCCACGCCGCCCGCTCGGTGACGGCAATGGCCTCGATGCTGGCCCACGAGGTCAAAAATCCGCTATCGGGGATTCGCGGCGCCGCCCAATTGCTGGAGGAAACCGCAAACGAGCAAGACCGGACGCTGACCCGGTTGATCTGCGACGAGGCCGACCGCATCGTCGCCCTGGTCAACCGCATGGAGGTGTTTTCCGATCAACGGCCACTGGAACGATGCGCCGTCAACATCCATTCCGTGCTGGAGCAGGTGCGCAAAATCGCCCAAAACGGCTTTGGCCGTCACGTTCGTTTCGTTGAGCGCTACGACCCTTCGCTGCCCGAGGTTTTTGGCAACCGCGACCAATTGATTCAGGTTTTTCTCAATCTGATTAAAAATGGGGCAGAGGCTGCACCAGAAAAAGGCGGCGAGCTGGTGCTATCGACTGCCTACCAACACGGCGCCCGCCTCGCCCTGCCTGGCTCAGACCGCCGCGTCCATCTGCCGCTGGTCATCAGCGTGCAGGATAACGGCGCGGGAGTGCCCGAAGATCTCCGCCCCCACCTCTTTGACCCATTCGTCACCACCAAGATCAACGGCACTGGCCTGGGTCTTGCATTGGTTGCCAAGATCGTCGGCGATCATGGTGGGGTTATCGAGTTTGACAGCTTGCCCCGTCGCACCGTGTTCCGGGTGTCCCTGCCCATGCACGCCGATTTCGATCACATCCTTGATCTGATGCGGGAGCAGCCCTGATGACAGCATCGACGATCCTGGTGGCCGACGACGATCAAGCGATCCGCACGGTTTTAAACCATGCCTTGGTCCGGTTGGGTCACGAGGTCCGGACCACCGGCAACGCCTCGACGTTGTGGCGATGGGTCGCCGATGGCCAGGGCGATCTGGTCATCACCGACGTTGTGATGCCCGACGAGAACGGGCTCGATCTCATTCCGCGCATCAAAAAGATCCGGCCCGATCTCAGGGTGATCGTCATGAGCGCGCAAAACACCCTCATGACCGCGCTCAAGGCGGCCGAGCGCGGCGCCTTCGAATATCTGCCCAAACCCTTCGACCTAAAAGAACTGATCAACGTCGTTGAGCGCGCGCTGACCGCCTCCTCCACCATGCCCCAGCCGCAACCGCCAAGCGGCGACACCGACGAGCAATTGCCGCTGATTGGCCGCTCGGGAGCGATGCAGGAAATTTACCGGGTGCTCGCCCGCCTGATGGGCACCGACCTTACCGTGATGATTACCGGCGAGTCTGGCACCGGCAAGGAGCTGGTCGCCCGCGCCCTTCACGATTATGGCAAGCGCCGCAGCGGCACCTTTGTTGCCATCAACATGGCCGCAATCCCGCGCGAGCTTATCGAGTCTGAGCTTTTTGGACACGAGAAGGGCGCCTTCACCGGCGCCACCGCCCGCTCTACCGGCCGGTTTGAGCAAGCCCAGGGCGGCACGCTGTTTCTCGACGAAATCGGCGATATGCCACTCGAAGCGCAAACCCGGCTGCTCCGCGTGCTTCAAGAAGGGGAATACACCACCATTGGCGGGCGGATGCCGATCAAAACCGATGTGCGCATTATCGCCGCCACCCACCGCGATTTGCGCACGTTGATCCGCCAGGGCACCTTCCGCGAAGACCTGTTCTATCGCCTCAACGTGGTGCCGATCCGGTTGCCGCCGCTCCGGGAGCGCCCCGAAGACATTCCCGACCTGGCCCGCCACTTTTTAGCCCAAACCGTGGCCCAGGGCCTACCGGTAAAAATCATGGACGCTGCGGCCATCGACCGGCTCAAGCGCTACCGGTGGCCCGGCAACGTTCGCGAACTGGAAAATCTGGTGCGCCGGTTGGCCGCGCTGTATTCCCAGCCGGTGATTGGAGCCGATGTCATCGATTGCGAAATCGCCGACGCGCTGCCCGCCGCCCCCCAAGTGGAAGAACCACACTCGGAAGGGCTGTCTTTTGCCGTGGAGCGCCACCTCAAAGAATATTTCGCCGCCCACAAAGACGGGCTGCCCGCCAACGGCCTTTATGGCCGGGTGCTTCGGGAAATCGAACGGCCGATGATTTCACTCAGCCTCTCGGTCACACGCGGCAACCAAATCCGCGCAGCCGAACTTCTTGGCCTAAACCGCAATACCCTGCGCAAAAAGATCCGCGAACTGGATATCCAAGTTATTCGGGGCTTGAAGTAAGCCGGCCTGGGGAATTCGTTGACGGCGAATAGCGCCAGCGATAACGTCCTGTCTGGAAGATGAGGGAAGGTCCGGACCGATGGCGTTGATTTTGGTCGTCGACGACGAAGAACTGGTACGAAGGACCATCGCCTTGATGCTGAAAGGCGCGCATCAGGTGGCCATCGCAAAAAATGGCGTCGATGCCCTGGTCCAAGCCGCCGCCCACTTGCCCGACGTGATCATCACCGACATCATCATGCCCGAAAAAGAGGGCGTCGAGACGATCATGGAGTTGCTGCGGACCAACCCCGACTTGCGAATAATCGCCATGTCCGGCGGCGGCCGATCCCATAATTACGACTATTTACAAGTGGCCATGCAGGCGGGTGCGCTCCGGGTGCTCCGAAAGCCCTTTACCAAACAAGAATTGCTGGCCGCGATCGATCTTTGCCTCGACAAGGCTGGCGATTGATGGGCGAGGCCCCCACCAACCGCAACGCTGGCGGCCTGTTTCGAAAACTCACCGGAATGCTGGCAAGACCGGACACGCCGACGCGCGCCGCAACGCCCCAGACCCCACCGCCACCCGCCGTAACGGAAAATCCCGTGCCCGACGGCGCCGGGCTTGGCGGGTACATCGAACTGGATCTGGAGCCGGTCATCGCCCGCTATGGCGACGAATGGAAAAGCGTGGCGAGAGGCACCTACCGGATGATCGAGGGGATCATCGCAAACCGGCTTGGCCGCAACGACTGTTACATGCGCCATGGGTCCGACAAATACTTCATTTTGTTCCGAGGGCTGTCGGAGGTGGAGGCCCGGCTCAAATCCCACCTCCTCGCCGAAGAAATTATCGGGGCGCTTGCGGAGCCTCAGCCAACCGGACCAAGCGGCACCCAAAGCGTGTCCCCGGTGACGGCCCGAATATCGGTCGCACCGGCGGTGGATGATTCGCCGCTCGAAACCTGCCGCCAGTTCATCGAGCCCCCGAGGCAGCATCGCAGCGAAGCTGTCGAAACAGGGGCCGCCGACGGCGCTGCCCCCATATCACCCGCCCAGCACCGCCGCCTCACCACTCTGCTCGAGGTGCTGGACCACGAACTGAGGCAGCCCCAAGCCCCCCGGGGCGCCAAGCAGACCGCGGCGCGCACCGACCGGCTGGAAAGCATGATCCATGTTCTGCGCCAAGCCAACGAGATCCTGGCCGGGCGCCCGGGCCAGCCGGTTAGCGAGGGCGCCAAGTGCCCGTTTGGCACGCTGAAAGAGGCGCTCGCAACCGGGCTGCAACAAGCCGAGGCGGCGTTTTTCAAAGCCGCCGGCCGCCCGGCTTACACGCCGCCGCCGCCCCGCGACGGCCGGTTATCGGGCCTGCCCGCCCCCTACGCCGCGCGGGCACCGGGCACAGCTCCGGCTTGGGTCGAGGCGCCTCCCACCGGCCAGTTGCCGGGATGGGAGAGTGGCGGCGCGGTCCCGGCCCCGGTCAAGGCGCCGCCACCAATCTGGAAAGCCGACGAAGCGACCCTCGATCAAGCCGAGGTTTCGTTTCTGTACCGGCCGCTCTGGCAGGTGAAAGCCAACGCTCTCAACGCCTATTTTTGCGCCATGATGGTCGATGACGGCACCGCGCCTCGGCCCTACCACGCCCTGTTCGCCGACCTCGCCGAAACCGCCGGGCAAGCGCCGATCCACACCCTCGCCGATCAACTGACCTTGCGCAAAGGGTTGGGGGACATTGCCGCCCTGATCTCCCTCGGGAAAAAGTGCCGGGTCGTGGTGCCGGTTCATTTTTCCACGCTCAATTCGGCCAAAGCGCGCCACGCCTATGTGGAAATGCTGAGGACCGTTAGTGACGAACAGCGCAAGCTTCTGGTGATCGAGATCATTTACCCGTTCTCGGCAATCTCGAACCTGCCAATTTTTGAGGCGGCTGGCCTGATCAAGAACTTTGCCTGCGCGTTATTTTTACAGGTTAAGTTTAAACACCCGTCTCTCGATACTCTTAAATCGTGCGGAATTATCGCAGTTGGTGTCAACCTCGAAGGCCTTTCGGTGCAAGACACAGAGCTGTTCAAACGATTCGACGCCCTTTGCGATAGCGCTGCACAAGCTGGATTGCGCAGCTACGTCCACGGCCTGAACACCCGCAGTAAAACCACCGCGGCGGTCTGCTCGGGGTTTGATTTCGTGTGCGGCGATATCGTTGGTGCTCCGGTTGGCTTCCCCGGCGGCGTCCGCGCCTTTTCCGTGTTTGACACCTATAGCCTTGACCGCTAACTCCGACGTCCGCCCCGGTAATACATGACCGGGGAAGCCGACTTCACAGCATCTTTAAAAGGTATTTTCAATGCCGAACGCTTCCTTGATCATCGGCATCGCACTGATTAGTAACGCAATACTTGGCATAGCACTGTTTTGGCAATCGAAGCGGCACAAGATAGATAGTATCGCCACAAAATCTTTGATACTTACCTTAAAAGATCGCGAAAAGAAACTGGCTGACATCGAGCGTGCCGCCGGGATTGGCAGTTGGGATATTGATCACCTGACCAGCACGGTCACCCGATCTGCCGAACACTTCCGGATATTTGGTGAGCACCCCGCGACTCGGCTGATTGACCCACTGTTCGGCCGAATTCACCCGGACGATGGTGATGAGGTAAAAACCCAATTCGCGGCCTCAATCAGGGACCATCGGATCTTCGAAATGGAGTTCCGCATCCCTCACGCCTCGGATAGCACCCACCGGTGGTTGCACCGCCGCGCCGCCCATGAATACGACGCCGAGGGCCGGGTCATCCGCTCGATCGGCACAGACACCGACGTTTCACCCTATCGAGACATCATCCACACCCTCAGTCAAGCCATGGCCCACGCCGAGACGGCAAGACAGCGGGCTAAGCTGGAAGAAAGCCGATTTCGAGATTTTGCCTCCAGCTCAGCTGACTGGTTCTGGGAAACGGATGAAGAAGGGCGGTTCACCTCTTACTCCGGGACCAATAACAAGTATATTATCCAAGATATCATCGGAAAAACACCGATGGAATTTATTGGTGGCGCCAAAGGTGACGGCCGTTCCCTTAACCATACTTCGTTTAACGACTATACAAAGCGCACCACCGAGCGCCAACCCTTCCGCGACCTGGAGTTCACCTTTGAACCTAAACCGGGCCACCTGCGTACCGTCCGTGTTGGTGGCGTCCCCGCCCTTGATCCTGAGGGCAATTATCTCGGCTATCGAGGCGTCACGCGCGATATAACCGAACAAAAACGCACCGAAGTCGCGCTAAGGGAGCAGATGGATACTCTGAACGCTATGACCGATGCAAGTTCAGATGCCATTGTCATCATCGATCATAATGGCTTAGTCTCATTTTGGAACCCGGCCGCGACAGCAATCTTTGGCTATAGTCGTAGCGAAGCAATCGGCCAGGATGCACATTTTTTAATTGGTGGACCGCTCGACCACGACGCTTTTCAAAAGTTCCGCCCCGAATTCCAACGCACGGGCTCCGGCGCCGCCATCGGCCGCACCCTGGAGTTGACCGCCCACCGCAAAGATGGGCGAACGCTGCAAGTGGAAATGACCGTTTCGGCCTTCCGCAGCCATGGCGATTGGCACGCCGTGGGGGTTATTCGGGATATTACCGAGCGCAAAGACACTGAACGACAATTTTGGCAAAATCAAAAGATGGAGTCGATCGGCACCCTCGCTGGCGGAATCGCTCACGACATAAACAACATGCTGATGCCAGTCTTGGGAATCACGGCTGCGGTGATCGACGACATGCCCGAAGACAACCCACAAAAGGATGACCTCGGCATGGTCCTGAACGCAGCAGATCGAATTAAATCTCTCGTCGAAGGCATTCTTGCTTTCAGTCGCAACGAAGATGTTCAACGAAAAATTTTGAATATTGCAGTGGTGGTTCGCGATACCATCCCATTGCTTCGCGCGGCCCTTCCTACTACGACAGAGTCACTTGAAAACCAGCGGCGGATTCCCAGCTACAGGCTTTACCTGGAGCTGGCCGGAAGATGGACGTAACGCCCTGGATTGATGAACTGACGGATTTGCACGAGCGGCTTGGTGGCTGCTTTTTG
>CAIZDL010000109.1 GCA_903931735.1 uncultured Rhodospirillales bacterium | reverse complement strand
GGATCGCGGGCGGGGCTGAGGCGCCGACCTACGCTGAACTCTACTCCGGCGATTGGGCGCACCCAACATGTAGTGGGTGTCTGCGTTAACCGGATAGGCAAGGTTGCCGGGTCGGATTCGAAGTAAAGCGGCAACGAGTTGGTTATTTCCTGCTCCAGCATGTCGGCGATGCAAGAGAGGCAGGCGTTGAGGATAATGTTGCCGACCTCTAGCAGCGCTTCCCGCTCCAGCTCGGTCATGGTCTCGATCGGCGATGGCTCCGCCAGCAAGATACGCACCAACTCCAAGCTTTCTCGCGCGGGGAAGATCAGCAGGGCATCGCCCTGGAATGGCCCCTGGAAGTTTTGGCGCACAATGCTTGCGGGCTCGGTCCAGAGTTTGCCGGCGATGCTGATAAACTCCGGCCGCCGGGTTACCCCCAGCTCCGGCACGCTCAGCAGGATCTCGTCGTTAACCAATTCGCTCAGAACGCTGGCGGCATGGCCGATGCCAACGTTAAAGATCTCGGTCAGTGCGTCCCGGACTTCGGGGCGAAGATCGTACATACCGGTCATGGGATTTGGCCCACCCCGGCAATGAAGGCGCAGATTTTGCCTTCGGTGATCGGTTTGTCGATGAAATCCACCCCCAGCGTGGCCGCCCGTTTGCGCAAGGCGGCCTGCACATTGGCGGTGAGAAGGGCGATCCGGGCGGTGGGGTAACGCTCTTTTACGATCGCGGCGAGTTCGATTCCGTTCATTCCCGGCATGTTATAGTCGATGGTGGCGAAGTGGAGGGTCGGGATCTCCAACAGAATCTTCAACGCCTCCTCGCCCTCGGCCGCCTCGAAGATGGTCAGCTCCGGACGCGCCCGCGTCACGTATGACCGCACCATCTTGCGCGCAAGCCGCGCATCGTCGACGATCAAAAATGTCTCATCGCCGGCCATGATAAAACTCCCAACACGGCCGTCGGCGCCCCGACGGCCCCAGATCGTCCCTATGAGAGTTAATCTTCATGAACCCCCCCGCATTGTCAAGCGGGGCATTTTAAGGATGAGAGCTAAGGATCAACCTAAATTTGCTAAAAAGTCGTTAGCTCCGCCGGGGCATCAACGCCCAGTAATCGAGGTCGAGGACGACGGCGGGGTCGTATTTGCCGCCTGCCAGTGCGCCGGGGAAATCGGTGCAGGGTTTGTCTTTGACCGCGAAGGTGCGCAGGCGCAGGGCGCCAACGTCTTGTCGGCCGGCGAGGGGCTTGGTCTCTAAAACTTCAGACCACGCATAAATGGTGTCGCCGGCAAAGGTGGGGGCGACGTGACGGCCGCCGTTGATCGCGGCGATCCGCACGGCGTTGGCAAGACCATTGAAGCTGAGGGCGCGGGCGAGGCTGATAATATGGCCGCCATAGATCAGCCGTTTGCCGAACCGGCCCTGGCCTTCGGTGTGTTGGTTGAAATGAACCTTGGCGGTGTTTTGGTAGAGCCGGGTGGCCATGGCATGCTCGGCCTCCTCAATGGTCATGCCATCAACGTGGTCGATCCGTTCGCCGGGGCGGTAATCTTCCCACAGGTGGGGGGAGCCGGCTTGAACGGCGTCGTAGTCGTCGAGCTTGAGGTGGGTTGGCACGACAAAATCGGCGACCCGCACAAACTCGGGCAATTCGGGCACGATGCCGGCCGGCATCACCGCTTCCGGGTCGCGCTTGCGCACCATCACCCAGCGGCAATAGTCGAGCACCGCCTCGCCCCGTTGATTGGTGCCGACCGACCGGACGTAAACGGTGCCGGTCTGCCGGTTGGAGTTTTCCTTGAGCCCGATGACGGTGGACTTGGTGGAAAGGGTATCGCCGGCATAAACCGGCACGCCAAAGCGCCCGCCCGCATAGCCGAGGTTGGCCACCGCGTTGAGGGAAATGTCGGGCACGGTTTTGCCGAACACGACGTGAAACACCAACAAATCATCGACCGGCGACGCCTCCAGCCCGAGCGACTGGGCAAAGCTGTCGGCGGATTGAAGCGCAAAGCGCGAGCCGGTGAGCGCGGTGTAAAGCGCGACATCACCGCTGGTAACCGTGCGCGGGGTGGCGTGGCGGATTTCCTGACCGAGTTGGAAATCTTCAAAAAAATTGCCGGGGTTGGTCTTGGTCATGGCGGGCGTTTCCTCGTGTTTTTTATTTTCTTATTGGGCCGCGATGGCTTCGGCCAACGCCACCATCCGGCGCGCCGCCTCGACATGGAGGTTTTCGACCAGCCGGCCATCCACGACGACCACGCCCCGGCCCTCGGCGGCGGCGGCGCCATAGGCCTCGATAATCCGCCGGGCGTGGGCGATCTCGACCTGCGACGGTGAAAACGCCTTGTTCGCGGCTTCGATGGTCTTGGGGTGGATCAGGGTTTTGCCGTCAAAGCCCAGCTCGACCCCTTGCTTGCAGGCGTAATAGAAGCTGTCCTCGTCGTTGAGGTCGAGGAACACGCCATCGAGAATGCCGAGCCCGTAGGCCCGCGCCGCGAGCAGAGAAAGCCCAAGCCCGGTGATCAGCGGCAGCCGGTCGCGGGTGTGGTGGCAGCGCAGATCCTTGGCGAGATCGGAGGTTCCCATCACGAAGCCGCCCAGGCGCGCGCTGGAGCCGGCGATTTCCTTGACGTTGAGCACGCCGAGCGGAGTCTCGATCATGCACCAGATCGCGAGGCTCTCGGGAGCCCCGGCGCCGCGCAGAATCGTCTCGGCCTGACGCACCGTGTCCGGCGACTCGACCTTGGGCAGCAGCACCGCGTCGGCGCCGGCGGTGGCTGCCGCCAGCAGGTCTTCGTGGCCCCAACTGGTGTTCAGGCCGTTGGTGCGGACAAACAGTTCCCGCCGGCCATAGCCGCCGCCACGCACCGCCTCAACCACCAGCCGCCGCGCTTCCAGTTTTGCGTCGGGGGCTACGGCATCCTCAAGATCAAGGATCAGGCCGTCGGCGGCCAGCCCCTTGCCCTTTTCCATCGCGCGGGCGTTGGAGCCCGGCATATACAAAACACTGCGGCGGGGGCGGACGGTCTGGACCATGAAGCGGCACTCTCTTCTGGTTGAACGATCTGATGAGACGGTCTTGATTGGTTTGGTCGGTGCAGCGGTAGCATAAGGGCACGACCGGCCCGCCCCACACGGGAGCGTTCCGGAAAAAATGGTGTCCGCGGCGGGATTCGAACCCACGGCCCCAGGATTCATACCACTTCGGCTTGCGCCGCCGCGCCCCAAGGCTCTGGGGAGCGTTCGTGGTCTGGACTGTCCCTTCACCATGGGCCAAAACTGGCCGTTAGGTGCTGCCCTACCAGTCTCTACACCTTCCCGCCGCCCCGAAAAGGGGTGGCAAGGCTTGGCTCGGGATTGGCACCGGCGCCAGACGCGCCCGAGCGTTCCCCGACTTTGAGCAGATCCGCCGCCCCGTTTCCAAAGGCGGCGCCCAGTTTTACCAACGAGGAATCCTGTGCTCTATCCTGCTGAGCTACGCGGACAGACACCCAAGCCTTATACCCCCGACGCCGCTCACCGGCAACCCCCTCGCCACCGCCGGCGCCGCCAAGGCCTAAAACTTTCGCTTCGTGAATAAAGTGTCATAAAGGGGGCTGTCATCGTGAAATCGTTTGGTTTACAGTCGCGGTCATGCGGACCTTATACCATTACCCATTGTCGCCGTCGTCGCGGCGCGTGCGCGTTGCCCTCGCCGAGAAGGGACTCGAGTTCGAGTCCGTGATCGAACAGCCCTGGCGCCGCCGGCCCGAGTTTTTGGCCCTCAATCCCGCTGGCGAAGTGCCGGTGCTGGTGGAAGATGACGAGACCGTGGTGGTTGGCGCCGCGATCACCGAGTATCTGGAGGATGTGCACCCCAAGCCGCCCTTGCTGCCCGCCTGCGCCAAGAGCAGGGCCGAGGTTCGCCGGCTGATCCAGTGGTTTGAAATCAAGTTTGACCGCGAGGTCACCGAGAATCTGGTTGGGGAGAAGGTGATCAAACGGGTGAGCGCGCTGGGCCAGCCCTCCGGGCTCGCGATCCGCGCCGGTCTTGCCAACATCCATTACCATCTCGACTACATTACCTGGCTGGCCGAGCGCCGCACTTGGCTTGGCGGCGAAAACTTCTCTCAGGCCGATATCGCCGCAGGCGCGCAGCTTTCCGCAGTCGATTATTGTGGTCTGGTGCCGTGGAGCGAATATCCCGAGGCCAAGGATTGGTACGCCCGCATCAAATCACGGCCGAGTTTCCGGTCGTTGCTCACCGACTTTATTCCAGGAGTTCCGCCGCCGCCGCACTATGCGGACTTGGATTTTTAGGCTCGCTGGGCATCGGTCCGCCGGTGCCGACTCAATAAACCGTTCCTCCCGGCGCCCGCCCTTGGGCGCGTCCCCTCCCGGCGCCCGCCCTTGGGCGCGTTAATGATCTGGAACCCGGCCGTGCATAAGATTGCCTCTCCCGGCGCCACCACGCCGCACACATCTCCCGAGTTAGCCGCCAGCCTGCTCGCGTCGATCGATGGCCGTAGCCTTGTGGTCGGCGTGGTTGGCATGGGCTATGTTGGCCTGCCGCTGGCAAAAACCTTTGCCGAGCAAGGCTTTACCGTCGTCGGTTTTGACATCGATATGAACAAGGTCGATGCGCTGAACGCCGGGCGTTCCTACATCAAGCATATCCCCGCCGACGCGGTGGTTGCGTTGCGCGCCAGTGGCCGGTTTCGCGCCACCGCCGATTACGACGAGCTGGGGGGGGTGGACGCCATCATCATCTGCGTGCCGACGCCGCTTAATGCCTATCGCGAACCCGATATGAGCTATATCGAGATTACCAGCGAGGCGATTTTGCCACGGTTGCGCCGGGGGCATATCGTGTCGCTGGAGTCCACCACCTATCCTGGCACCAGTGCCGAGTTCATGCGCCCGATTTTGGAGCGCGGCGGGCTGGCGTCCGGCCGGGACTTTTTCCTGGTATTTTCTCCCGAGCGGGAAGACCCGGGCAACCCGGTTTACAACACCGCCAGTATTCCCAAGGTGGTGGGCGGCGATGGCCCGGAAGCGTTGGAGATCGGCTGCCGACTCTATGGCGCCGTGGTGCCGAAAACGGTGGCGGTATCGTCGCTGGCCACTGCCGAGGCGGTGAAGCTAACCGAGAACATCTTCCGCTCGGTCAACATCGCCCTCGTGAACGAGTTGAAGGTGGTGTATGGCCGGATGGGGATCGATGTTTGGGAAGTGATCGATGCCGCCAAGACCAAGCCATTTGGCTTTATGCCGTTTTATCCCGGTCCTGGCCTTGGTGGTCATTGTATTCCCATTGATCCGTTTTACCTGACTTGGAAGGCGCGGGAATACGGGCTCTCCACCCGGTTCATTGAGCTTGCGGGCGAGATCAATACGTCGATGCCGCTGGTGGTGGTGCAGGCGACCGCCGACGCTCTCAACATGCGGCTGGCGAAAAGCCTTAACGGTGCGCGGATCTTGTTGCTCGGCATGGCTTACAAGAAAAATGTCGATGATATCCGCGAGAGCCCGGCGTTTGAGCTTATCTCGTTGCTTGAGGCGCGTGGCGCGGTGGTTGATTTCTACGATCCCCATGTCCCCCAGATTCCGCCTTCACGCGAGCATGCCGATTTGGCTGGGCGCAAAGGGGTGGCCTGGGACCTTGAGGCCTTCAAAGGGTACGATGCCGCGTTGATCTGCACCGACCACGACGGCGTTGATTATGCCGGCTTGCTCAAAGCATCAAAACTGGTGATCGATACCCGCAACGCCACGCGCGATTGTACCGAAGGCCGGGGCAAGATCATTAAAGCCTGAGCTTCTGGAAGAACTGCTGTAGCTCCTGCCCGCACGCCCGTTCGTTGATCCCGCCGATCACTTCGGGTTTGTGCAGGCAGGTTGGCTGCTCAAACCAGCGCGGGCCGTGATCGACGGCGCCGCCCTTGGGGTCGTATGCGCCAAAATAGACCCGCCGCAGCCGGGCAAAGCTGATAGCCGCAGCGCAGAGCGCGCATGGCTCCAACGTTACGTAAAGATCGTAGCCCGCGAGCCGGGGCGTTCCCAGGATGGAACAGGCGGCGCGAATCGCCAGCACCTCGGCGTGGGCGGTCGGGTCGGCCCAAGACTCGACCCGATTCCCGGCGCTCGTGAGAACGTGCCCGGTGCCGGGGTCCACAATCACCGCCCCCACCGGAACTTCGCTCGCGCGGGCGGCCGCCTTCGCTTCGGCCAGTGCCAAGCCCATATAGGATAAGTCGCGCGAGGGTAGCTCGTTCATGTTGCCAAGGTGCCGGGTTGCCGGGCCGGGGTCAAGCGGCCCCGCCAGAGCCACGCGGGGGAAAAACACCGAGCAGCGCCAGCAGGGAGAATGACCATGAGAATTGGCGGAACCGGCGATGATGGCGGCAGGCTGGCCCGGCGGTGGCGGTTGGAGACCGTGCCCAATTTGGCGCCCTGGCAAGACACCCTGGTGCGCTGGAGCGGTGCTCTGGCCGGCGGTCTGGTCTTGACCATCGCCTATGTTCCCGACCGGCTGGTGCTGACGCCCCAAGCCTTTGTCGCCTATCTCGATTCGCTCAGGGCTGCCCCGTTGCCGACGTTGGAGCAGGTGGTGGTGACGGCGCTCGAAGATATGAACAACCAACTGGTGCCACGCTGGGTGCGGGCAAGTGCGAGCCTGGACCAGGAGGGCATTCACCACCACGCCACGGTCACGGACCGCCAGCCGGGCTGGAACAACCCTCACCTTTTTACCGAATCGGCTTAGCGGCTTTACCGAATCGGCGTAGCGGCTTTACCGAATCGGCGGAGCGGCATTTGGCCCCGGCGGCGCCCCGCTCCGGCTCGGATTTTAACCGTTAGCCTATCCTAAACGATAGGGCATGGTGCGTTCCGCTTGATCGCATCATGCCCTAAAACAAGAAAGGCCGCCCCGACTCGGGCGGCCAATTCTCTGTCCACAAACACCACCCAAAAGGCGGCGTGTGCCGAATTACTTCTTGGCGGCCTTGCCAAGGGCGGTCTTCAGCTCGTCGAGGCCATCGCTGACCCGCTTGCTGATGACGTTGGCGGCCTCAGTGTTGGACTTGGCGACCAATTCGGCCAATTCCTTCATGTTGGAAAGCGCATTCTCGAAGGCGCCTTTGACCAGCTCGGCCTGCTTGGCGGCCTTGTCTTCGGCAGAGCCTGCACCGAGAACTTCGGTCAGGATGGAGCCGGTCTGCTCAAGAGTGGTGCGCAGAATCTCGGCCTGACGACGAACCACCGCTTGCATGCCCTCGATCGCGAGCTGATTGGCGGCGGTCACTGCTTCGATGTTCTTGCGCTGGGAAGCCAGAATCGCATCGACATCGACGCCGGGCAGCTTGAACTCGGCGAGAACTTTGGAAACGTCCATTTCGAAGAACGGATAGGCGGTCGGTTTAGCCATTGGGGATTCCCTCAAATATAGCCGGATCACAGATATCACGAGGCGACGACATAACCCTTATCAACCTAACAGTGGTTGACGAGGATCACTGCTTGAAAGCTATCCTTGAGCTCCGTCACGCCGCTACACATCTCCGCTAATAATAGGCAACGCTGTTTTTCGCGTCAACGATTATTTTGGTGCGGCGCAGCATAAAGAAGTTCGAGGACACCGGCGTGGGCTTAAGCCCGTACCAGCAACTTGTAGCGACACCACCTTTCCCACCATACAACCGCTGGAGAAAAGGCGGACGGCGGACAAATCCCCAAGGAATTCGCTACCGACCCAGGACCACGCCCCGAGTTTCCTCCGGGGCCCGCCGGGTGTCAAGATGTCTTAAAAATTCATTGCTGAGGCCAAAAAAAGGCTGCCTGTGGCTCAACTCCTTAACATATCGTGAAAATCCGGTTGGGACGCCGTTTTGGACCGGCGCGGGGTGGGGTGTGGCCACTGCCTCATTTCTGGCGTTTCCGGCGCATGTTAGGGCATTCGCGCTGTGGGGGCTCGCCGCTTCCGTGTCAAATCGCCGCAGTGGGCGGTGACGGGGCACGGCAAGGGGTTGACTGCTGGCTGCGGCGTGCCATGTTGCCTCAACCGACCCGTTTGATCAGCTTACGACCGTGACCGTCCGTTCTCCTTTTTCCTGTTTTCCAGCACGACGCGGCCACCGCGAACCCTTCCTCTTGCCCGACGAGGAGCGGGAGTTGGCGTTGCGGACCGCTGCCGGCGATGGGGTTGCGGCGGAGCGGTTGATTGTCAGCCACCTTGCGGTGGTCAACGTGGTGGCGCGGCGCTATGGCCGGCTGGGCTTGCCGATCAATGACTTGATCCAGGAAGGCACCATCGGCTTGATCCACGCCGTGCGCAAATTCGATCCCAATCAGAATGCCCGCCTTGCGACTTATGCGATGTGGTGGATTCGCGCCGCCATCCAGGATTATGTCGTTCGGTCTTGGTCGTTGGTGCGAATCGGGAAGAGCGCCGCCCACAAGGCGCTCTTTTTTAGCCTCCGTAAGCATGCTGTCGAGTCGCGGGCGGGGGAGCCTTGCGGCGCGTATTTGGCGGAAGATGTGTTGGGGCGGCTTGCCCAGCGGTTTCGTCTGCCGCCTGCCGAGGTGGCCGGCTTGGCCCGCCGGGTTGCGGGCAAGGATGTGGCGCTCGATGCGCCGCAATCTTCGGCGGCCAATGGCGGGGCTCGGAGCTGTGTGGCCGATCGCTTGGCCGCCGATCAGCCGACTCCGGAAGAGATCGTTGCCGCTTCGGGCATGACCCGGCTGTGGGGCGGGCTGATCAGTAAAGCGCTGGAGATGCTGCCGGCGCGCGAGGCCGCGATTATTCGCGGCCGGCACATGGGCGACGTGGGCGATGTGGTTAAAACCTTCGAGGCGATCGGGCGGGAACTCGGCCTTTCTAAAGACCGGGTGCGCCAGTTGGAAAAGCAGGCGTTAGCACGGCTGCGCGATCTCCTCGCCCCTCAGGCCGCCGTTCACGGCTTGCCGGGTTGACCGCTGAGCGGCGGTCCGTAGAGCAAAAACAGCATCACCGCCAGCACGGCCCCCAGCACCAGCGCCAAGCCGTATAGCCGGATCGGAATCGGCACCGATTCTCTTGGCCGGCGGCGGCGCTTGGCGGTTGCCCGGTCTTTGCCGGCGCTTGTGCCGCCCTTGCGCGGATCGTGAAGCTGGAGCAGCTTCCAATCAAACTCCTGGCCCTCGTAATCCGCCTTGGGGTTGTAATCGAGTCGGATCAACCGGAAGTAGCCGCGCGGCTTGATCTTGATGATTTCGCGCAACGCCCGTTCGCTGACCGCCTGGTCTTCCTCGACCACCAGGGTTTTCCACGCCTTGCCCTTGGCGCACTGGACAACGAATCGTGGTGGCTGTTCGGTTTTCGATGCCGCCATACCCCCCCTCCCGCCGTCGTCTGCCCCGGTTTTTCGAAGAGGATGCCATTTCGGCCGGGGCGTCAAGGGGCGGTTTTCAGGGCGTAAAATGGTGGCGCTGGATCGTCGGACACTGTTTATTCTTACAGGGGGATGTGGCATAAGATTGAGCCTGCCGAGAGATAGTCACTGGCCCGGCCCGGCCCTCTTCACGACCGCGATTTCGGGTGTGGAGGGAGCGTGGAGGCGGTCGTCGCCCGGCGGGTTTTTCCAAACATCCTTGAGGGAGTTTCTAATGCAGTTGCAGCGCCGCTCGATGTTGTCCACTTTGGCCGCCGCCGCGGTCTGTCCAATTTGTCTCTCGCGCGGGGCTTCGGCCGAGGGCGCGGCAGCTCATGAAAAGAATTGGGACTATGACGGCGAAGAAGCACCTGAGTATTGGGGCGACCTTAAGCCCGAATTCAAGACATGCTCGATCGGCACTCAGCAGTCCCCGATCAATCTTGCCAAGCCGGTTCACTCTGAACTGTCGCCATTGGTGATTGATTGGAAGCCGCTGCCGCTGACTGTTGTGAATCTTGGCCACACGATCCAGATCAAGGCCGCTCCCGACAGCACAATTTCTGAGGGCGGGGAGAAGTTTACGCTCGCTCAGTTTCATTTCCATCATCCGAGCGAGCATCTTATCGACGGCAGCCATATGCCGATGGAGATTCATTTCGTTCACTTCAATGAGAAGAAGGATGCGGCCTTGGTGCTTGGCATCTTCATCGTTGAAGGGGCCGCGAGCCCGGCTCTTGGCGAGATTTTCTCCAACATGCCCAAGACCAAGGGCGAAAACGTCACCACCCTTACTTTCGACCCCAAAAAGTTGTTGCCGGCCAAGCTTGACCGCTTCCGCTATGAGGGCTCGTTGACCACGCCGCCGTGCTCGGAGATCATCCACTGGAACGTGCTGCGCGCGTCGATTACCGCCTCGGCCGACCAAATCAAGACCTTCGCGTCGATGTTCACCAACGCTCGGCCAGCGCAGCCGCTTAACCGGCGCTTCTTGCTGGAAGGCTGACGCCTCGGGGCGGCCATCGGGACAGGACCTTGACGAAGGCGCGGCGGACCTCCAGGTTTGCCGCGCCTTTTTTTTCCGCAAGCAGTTGGCAGAAGAGAGTGCTTGGGCGTATCTTTAAGAGTGCTGTTGGGGATCGTGAAATGGACTGGATAAAGCTATTTGTTATCGGCAACGCGGCGGCTGTCGAGGCCTTGTGCCGCACCGAGGGTCTGGACCAGATCGCCCACCGCCCCCCTGTCGCTAATGAGTACAGTTCAAAGTGCTGGCTTGATGATGACCTGATTCGCCATGAGCATGGCCGCTATTGCAATGGCCTGTGGGAGGATCTCTATCGGGCCTATTTTGCGAACATTTTTTCCGAAGTAAAAGCCGGTAATCTTGGGGTCGTGGTGGCTGTTCATGTTATCCATATGCACGATACCGAGCATTGTAATAGTTGTGCCAACTATATTGCCGCTGCGGGCTTCTCTCATGTCGAGGAGTTTATGCGGGAAGATTACATCAACGACGCCGATGATAGCGGAGATCGGTCGCGCGATCGGATGCTGGCCGAGGCGGAGTTTAAGTATGATAAGAACATTCTTCGGGCTCTCGCGGCGCTGCGCTAATGGGTTCGCCCTTTTTGTCGGCGCTACGCCGGGCGGGCGGGGCCTGTCGGTAAGCCTGTCCTGGCCGCCTCGCTCGTGGTAGGATCGGGTCTCTTGGCGTGTTTTCGTCCGGCCCTTAATCAGAGGTAGTCATTCCATGGATTATAGCGCCACCTCCTCGACATTGACCGTCCAGCGCTTCCTCGATCAATACGGTCATTCGGCCCTGACGGTTCGGGACACCGACTCGATCGTCGATGCCGCGCGACTGTTTCATACCACCGTGGATGGTAAAAAATACTCCATGGCGGTGGTGCTTGACGCGGAGGACATCGTGGTTGGTGTTCTGTCGCTCGGCGATATCGTTTATGGGCTTCACCAGCGGGGTGAACAGCTTTTTACCCTCACCGTCTCGGCCATCATGTCCGCGACCGTTCACGCTGCCAAGCTCAGCGATGATATTTTGGCGCTGTTGAAGGTAATGGCGGAGCGGGATATTCGTCACATGCCGGTGGTGGAAAAGGGCAAGTTAATGGGGCTGGTCACCCGGAAAGATGCTCTGGAGGGCCTTTACGACAATGCGACGCTGGAGCTGAAGTCGCTTACCCAGTTCGTCTTTCGTTCCGACGCCCGTTACTAGAGTGTGACGCGATAAGCGGAACCGTATCAGGCTCTAATTGTTTGAGATCTTCCGCTACCGGGAGATTCTACCCCGAAGCTGCTCGTTCTCGGCACACCGGACGGGGTTATACCGGTTTTGGTTTTCGCCGTTTTGCGCCGAGATAGATCACGGCCCGGGTCAGCCCTTCATTGGTTTGGATGACGTTGATTGGCCGTCCCTCCAATTCCAGGCAATTGGAATTGAGCCACGCGCGGGATGCGTCGTCGACGTTGTCCATAGCCGAGTCGAGGCTATAAAAAAGCTGTAAGAAGAGTTCGCCCCGCACCGTTTCCGCGCTGCCAATGGCGAGCACTTCGGCACCCGCCTGCATTCGGACAACGGAGCCTTCGCTGGCTCGCAGGATTCGGGCAAGAAGGCCCCCCGGGACTCCCAGATGCTTTGCCGCTGCCAAGACCGCTTTTGTCAGGGCACCCGCCCGGTGGGCAGGGTCGATGGTGGTTCGTGTCAGGCCCAACCCTCCCAATCCAGCCGTTCGAGGCTTCGGCCGCGCGGGGGGCCGTTCCCCCGCCGAGTCGCCTCAATCCCGCCGCCGCTGTCGTGGTCAGGGGGCGGCGCCGGTGGTCCAGTGAATGAACTTGTAGATGTAGACCACCACCACGGCACCGGCGGCGGCGGCGGCGGTCGCCGTGATTTGCGCCTGGGCCATCATGGTTTGGGTGAGCGGCGGCACAATGGGGCCGGTTGCTGCGGCAGCCGCCGCGCCGGTGCTGGTGGCGGCAACCGATACCGTACCGCCAGCGGCGACTTGCCGAGTCGCGACCACCACCGAGCTGATATTGCTGGCAGACCGCACCGCCGAGGTAAACCATGCCGAAACAGTCGGTGCTGCGATGTTAAAGGCGATCATGCCCATAATCGCGCCCAGCCCAACCATGTATGGGGTAAGATCGCGCGTCTCGATCCGCACCGGAGGCGGCTCTTGCCACGGCTCTTGCGCTGAGGCAAAGCGCGGCAGTTCCGCCGTCGCCACCGCGAGCAGCCCGACCATGAAATAAACCACCAGCCTGCGCATACCCCCTCCCCAAACGCGACGCCCGAGCAGCTTGCCTTAGTTCCCGTACAACCAGTTGACGACCCAGGCGCCAACCACGGCACTAATGACCGTGTAGAGACGGTTGCGGGAAATGGCGGCGTTGGTGACCATGAGGCCCGTGGTGGCCGCAGGCGCTAAAAACGGCACCCCCGCCACACCGAAGCTCGCCATATTATAGAGCGCGACTCCGGAAACGGCTCCGATGCCGATTAACAGCGGGTACAGCGGCCCGGTGGAGCGGGCCTGAGTGGCGACCGTACTGGCGCTCTCCGTGAGAGCCAGCGCCGGAGTGGCGGCCAACGGTGTCACTCCAATCACGGCGACCAGGGCGACCAGGGCAGCCATCACCAGTTTTCGCATGGTCTCGAGCTCCATCGCACGCTTTGCCATTAACGAGTTAACTTGATTACCCGTTTTCTTGATCGGCGTCACTGAGAGTCGCGGGCATAAAACCAGTTTCCGGTTAGCCCGCCAACCACCGTGCCAATGAACACCAAGGCGCCATGACCCAGGCTGGCCAGCGCCACTCTGCTGATCATGTTGCCGCTGATCACGGTTAGCACCACCATGCCTGAAATCGCGCCGAGGCCGATTGCCAGCACCCGGCTGGTATCGTCGGTGCGAAGCGCGTGCGGTGCGGCCGGCGCTGGCGCTGTCACCGCCGCCGGTGGTTTTGCCACCGGAGTCGTCTGAGCGAAGCCCGTCACGGGACCGAAGCCGATCAAGGCGATCAGACCGGCAAAAACGAGTTTGCGCATGGCATTCTCCCAGGTTTGACGTACGGCCCGATACCGCGAGAAGGGGCGAGGCCGTAGGTGCGATGCACCATGACCGTTCCGCTACAGAAAGTACACGGCTTTACTGAAACCCTCAAGGGTCTGAGCGGCTTGTATCGCTCCTCCCCCCGAGTTTCCTCGTGCGGGCCTCGGGTGCGGTGCGGCAAAAGCGGAATTTGCGTCAAAGCCAAGGCCAAGCCATGCTAGTGTATGCGGGCAGGGGGGGGCTGGGCAAACATTCGCAGAGTGCAGAGGCCAGATATTGCTCCGGCCAGTCGATAGGGGAGGCCGCAATCAATCATGACCGAGCTTGGCGCTGTATTTAATCTGCCGCTATTTCGCACGCGGGGCTGGCCGCCGCGCTCAATTTTGCTCTCCTTTGGCTTGTTTTCGTTTGTGGCCGGGTGGCGGTTGGTGGTGCTGCTTGCTGTCACGACCACGCTGTTGGCGGCCGTGGTGTTGCGCGGTTTGCCCTCGGAACATACCGCGCAAATGGTGGTCGGGCCGATCGCGCGGACCGGCGCCTCGGCCATGGGCGCGCGGGCAGTGGCGGCGGGGCGATCGGATATGCCCTTGAGTGTATTGGAGTTTGGCAATGGCGACGAGACGCTTTCGGACTTTTCGCGCTTTATCGAGTTGCTCAGCTCGCCCACCATCGCCGCCCGGTTGATGATCGAGCCGGGCATTTTGCCGCATCTCTTCCCCGAGCGCTGGGACCAGGCGACGGCGCGCTGGCACACGCCGGGAGGTGTCGGCGGCTGGTTGCGTGCGGCGGTACTCGGCCTTGCCGGGCGGGAAGATTGGAGCGAGCCCGATGCCGATATTGTTTCCCGTCAATTGCGGCGCATGGTTGTGGTGCAATCGCTGGGCACCAACCCCATGCGACGGCTGAGTTACCGAGACTCCGACCGCGCTTTTGCGGTGATCTTGCTGCAACGGCTGACCAGCCTCGCCGATTCTCATTTACGGGAAGAGGCGGCCCGGCGGGCCAACGCCGAAATTGGCTTCATTCGCGCCCGTCTCGCCGCCGTTCAATCGGCCGACTCGCGGCGGGCATTGGTCGAGTTGTTGGGCGATCAGGAGCGGGTGGCGATGATGATCGGCGTTGACCTGCCGTTCGCCGCCGACCCGATCGAGCCGCCCACCGCCTCGGCCCAGGCCGATTGGCCCAATCCGTTGATTATCTTGCCGTTGGCCGCCGCCGCCGGGGCTGGGCTCGGGCTGTTTTTGCTGTTCGCCTACCGGGCTTGGCGAGAGCCGCCGCGGCCTGGGGTTCGGCGTCGCGCTCTTGAGACGGTGGCAGAGTGAGCCTTTCCGCCCCGGTTCCCGTCTCGGTGATCGTGATGACCCGAAACGAGGCCGCCAATATCGGCGTTTGCCTCGAATCGGTGCGGGCCTTTGCCGAGGTGATCGTGGTCGATTCGGCCAGCGGCGACGGCACCGCCGACTTGGCCGCCGCCGCCGGAGCACGGGTGGTGCCGTTTTCCTGGAACGGGCGCTACCCCAAAAAGAAGCAATGGTGTCTGGAAAATCTAACCTTCGCCCATGACTGGGTGCTCTATCTGGACGCCGATGAGCAGATGACGCCGGAGCTGGAAGCCGAAATCCGCATGTTGATGAGAACTGGCCCTGCTCATGCCGGATATTACCTTGGCGCGCGGGTCAGCTTTCTGGGCCGGCGGCTGCGGTTTGGGGTGCAACATAGCAAATTGGCCCTCTTTGACCGCCGCCAGGCCTATTACCGCGACTGTCCCGATCAGGATGTTGCCACCATGTGGGAAGTCGAGGGCCACTACCAACCGGAGCTTGCCGGTAGCGCCGGCCGGCTAACCGCTTTGCTCCGTCACGAGGACGCCAAGCCGGTGTTCTCGTGGCTCGACCGTCACAACCGCTACTCCGATTGGGAGGCGGCGCTGCGCCCGGACGGTCGGCTGCTGGCGATGGCGGCGGGCGAGGGCGTGCGCCGTAAGGCCTTGAAATGGCTGGTAGACCGTGCCCCCGCCCGGCCGTTGCTGGCCTTTTTGCATTGCTACCTGTGGCGGCTCGGCTTTCTTGATGGCAAAGCCGGTTTCCACCACGCCGTGGCCCGTGCTTTTTACTATTGGCAGGTCGAGATCAAGGTGCTCGAAAGGGCGGCGCTCACGCGGTGCAAAACGCCGCTTCGTTGCCACCAAGGGCCTTGATCAGCTCAAATGTTCGGCGCCGCACCTCATCCTCGTCGATGCGGTAATAGGCCCGCACCAGCTCCAAGGTTTCTCGCCGGGCAATGGGGTCGTTCTCATCGATGGCGTCGGCGTCCGCCTCCCCTTCGGTTTGGGGCAGGCCATCCTCTTTGGCGGGCATATTTTCAAAGAAGAAGGTCACCGGCACTTTAAGGACCTGGGCCAGATTGAACAGCCGGCTCGCGCTTATCCGGTTGAATCCGCGCTCATATTTTTGCAATTGCTGAAAGGTGATGCCAACGGCATCGCCCAATCGCTCCTGGCTAAGCCCCATCAGGGTGCGGCAGTGTCGCAGGCGGCGGCCGACATAAATGTCGATCGGGTTAGGTCCTTCCCCCCGTCGTGAAATGGTATGCGCCGATGCCAGCTTTTGGCCTTTTTCGCCCATCATGACCTCGAGTTTTTTGTCAGCCATCCTCAATGATCCGAGCTTAGCATCGAATCGGGGGGCAGGACAACTCTCTGATCACACTTCTGCCGGGCACAAGCCAAAAATTATTTCGCTGTTTCGCCGATACTCCTCGATAGCCTGTTCGTGTACCGGAGGGCGTTGAACAAGAACGGCGCCAACTTCCGGGTGTAATATGCTAAAAGTTGCAATGTCCGGATTAGCTCACAACGAAGAAATCCGTGGTTCAGCAACTCCTTGCGGATACACCACTGGTCATGCCGGCCGGCGCCGGCCGACCGCCCTGAACAACCTCCTAGTGCGAAGACGCAGACCGGCAGCGCTAGGTAAACCACCCCGTGGGCGCGCTTCAGCACCTCCAAAATGAAGGCGTAATCGGCGCCGATCGGGTAGTTCGGCCGGAAGGCCAGTCCGTCGAGGGCTGCCCTGCGACAAAACATCGCTTGATGGTGGGTGAACATGCCGTACCACGCCCAATGGTGGGTGCGCGCGGTTTTCAGGCGCGGTTGGCGGCCGGGCAGTCCTTCCCAGGCATCGCCATAACAAAAGTCGGGCCAGCCGGCGCGGGCAAGGGCGGGCGCGATGGTGGCGAGAACCTCGGCGTCGGCCAGCGTGTCTCCGGCGTTGAGAAACAGCACGTAGCGGCCGAGTGCGGCGCCAAGCCCGATGTTCATGGCGTGGTAGAGCCCGTCGTCGGGCGCCGAGCAAAGCCATGCGATGCCGTCCCGATGCGCCGCCAGCCAGTCTTGGCCGCCATCCTTTGATGCGCCATCGACCACCACCCACTCAAAATCCCGGTTCACCTGTTGGGCGAGGCTGGCATGGGTGCGAATCAGGCCGGCAAGGTCGTCGCGTACCACGGTGATGATCGAAAACAGCGGCATGGCCCCTCACTGGCGCTGAATAACGGAGATCGACGCCGCCGTGAGCGCCAATTGGCCCAAAGCCCCGCCGATATCGCGCGCGGCTTCCAGAAAATCGAACGGGTGCGGGTCGCGCGGCACGACGATGGTGGAGCCGGGCGGAATGGTGGTGTCGGTGTGCCTCCATAGCGAGGTTGCCAACGGGCGGGAGCTGCCATTGGGTAACAGCAGAAAAATGCGGTCTTCGTCGGCGTTGCGCGTTACCCCGCCGGCCTGGGCCAGATAGTCTTCGGCGGTACGGTCGGGGTCGTATTGGAGCGTGACCGGCGCCAGCACTTCGCCAAACACGGAGATGGTCGCCGAGCGTTTGGGGATGATCAACCGGTCGCCGGGCTCCAGCAGGCTATCGAGCTGCGGCCGGGCTTTCAGCGCCGCCGGGTCGGCCTCGATCGTAATTCGGCCGATGCCCGCTTGGCCGCGCAATTGGTTGGCCAGTTGCCGGGCCATGGCCACCGCTTCGGGCCGGGTGTGGTTTTCCGCACGGAACAGCTCGGTGGTGAGCGCGCGGTCGATATCTTGGGCTTGGCGTTGAAACTGCTCGGTTTCCCGCGTGCGTGCCGATAAGCGGCTGAACACCGCCCCGGCTGGGTAGGCCTCGCGGGTCAGTCCGCCGGCCCGGGCGAGGAGTGACGCGAGCGTTTCGCCGTGCAAAACGTCGTAGCTGCCCGGTCGCATCACCTCACCCTCAATGGTGACGCCGTGGGCTTCAAGGGCGAGGAAGCGGCTGTTGACCCGCACCGCATCCCCCGGCCCGACCAGCGCCGCCCTGCCGCTATAGCCCCCGCCGCTATCAACGGTGAGGTCAACCAGCACCCGTCCTGGCCCGCGCGCCGTATCGGCGGTAAGCTCGATGCTGGTGGGGTCGGCGGTGCCGGTCAGCCCTCCTGCCGCCTCGATGAGCGCCGCGAGCGGGCCGGGTTCGGCCACGGGATAGCGTCCGGGCCGCCCAACCGCGCCCCTCACCGTTACCATGTGGTTGCTGATCACGGTCAGCAGGGCGGCATCGCGTTTGGCGGGGGGGCCTGCGCTCTCTGTGCCCTCAATCACCTGCGCGAGGCCGTCGGTCACCCGCGCAAGGTCGTCGGCAAGGAACAGCAGCACCCGGTCGTGGTCGAGCAGGGTGTGCTCGGTCGTTCTTGCTAAAATCTCGCGGGGGGAAAACGCGATCAGCTTGCGCACCAGCCCGGTGCGGTCGAAGCGGTCGATGACTCCGAACAGCGGGTAGACCCCGGCTTCCAGCTCCATGCCCGAGCCGAGTGCCATGCGCAGGGTGCGGGTGCGCTTTAAGGGCCGAACGCCGGGGTGGCGGAACGGGCCAGCCAGCTCCACCCATGGTTCCCGCTGTTCCACGATATCGCCGGATGCGGCCCGGCCCTGGCCTTGGGGGCTAAAGGCGCCGCCGGCATCGCGGCTAAGATCGCGCACCGCCACTGTGGTGGCCGCCGGATAAAACCCGGGCCGGGGGACGCCGTTGGTCAGGAGCGCTGCGTGGTTGAGCGCGAACAGCAATAAATCGGGGTGGCGCTCGAACACTGGCGGGCAAGTGCCCTCGGCCGGCGTTAGTTTGGCGGCGGCCCGGGCAAGTGGCCCCCGCGCCAGTGGTCCCTCGGGGTCGGCGGAAAGCGCGCGGGCCAGCACAGTAAGGCCGGCGCACGGCGCCTCGTCCTCGCCATCGGTCAGCCGGTGGCCGCCCAACAAATCCAACACCGCGCGGGAGGTGAGAAAATCGATATCCTGGGCGCCGAGAATGATCAGCGTGTCGCCGTCGTAAAGAGCGCGGTCGTCGTGGAGCGCGAAGATCGCGGCCAGATCCACCGCCACCAGCGTGCGCGCCTGACCCCGCGCGGCGCCGGTTTCCAGCGCCGCGAAATGCAAATAGGGGGCAACCAGCAAGTCTTCCGGCGCGACCAGGGTGCCGATGCTGGGCTGCTCGGCCAGCCCGCGCGGGCCGGGGTGGTGGACGTGGCCTTCAAGCCGCACCTCGCCCACCCGGTTTTCCCGGCGCGGGGAAATCAGCAGCACGTCGGCGTTGGTGAGCATTGGTTTTGCGGCGTCGCTGGCGGCGATCTCAACCGGCCGCTCGACGCCATCGGCGCCAACCATCAAGCGCAGGGCGCGAAAGGCACCGGGGCGTAAGGGGCCGCCGGCCAAGCCCACACTGTCGGAGACCGAAAGCGAGACCGAAAGCGACCCGGCTCCGGCTCCCGGTCCAATCCCGGCCCCGGCCAAAAGTTCGTAAATCGCCGGGCGTTGCACCGCTCCAGCCACCGCGAGCGTCGGCCCCAGCGGCGGAACCACCAGCCGGTCGCCGTCGCCCAGCCTGAGGTCGCCGCCATGCCCCGAGGCCAGCAGCAGATCGTAAAGATCGATGGTCGCGGCCGGCTGGCCCGGCTTGGTCAGGCTCACTCGGCGCAGGGTGCCGGCTTGGGTGATGCCGCCTGCGGCGTAAAGGGCGTCGAGCACGGTGCCCAGGCCAGTTAGGGCATAGCGGCCCGGCCGCGCCACCTCACCCACCACCATAACGTGAATCCGGCGCAGTTCAACCAACGACACGAAAACGTCGGCGTCGGGGATCGCGGCGCGGGCGGTGGCGCGAAGATCGCCCCGCACTTCGGCCAGCGAGCGGCCGGCGGCGGCGAGGGGCGCAAAATCATCCACCACCAACAAGCCCTGGCTATCGACGGTGTAGCGCTTGGTGCCGCTGCGCTGGCTGGCCCTGGTCACCACCTGCACATCGTCACCGATCCCGAGGACGTAATCGCCCTGAACGCCGCCGATGGGGGCGACGCCGGTGGTTCCGAGAGCGGCCGGGCTGGTGCCGGTGCCGTGGGAAAATAAATCGTAGCCGAATTGGCGCAGTGGCAGGCCGGCTCTGGCCGAATAGGCGGCCTCTAGTCGGGTGGCTTCGGGCCGGGTAGCGTCGGGCCGGGTGGGGCCGGGGTGCGGCGCGGGCGCGGATGCTGGCGACGCCGGCTCGGAAGCCAACGCAGCAATTCCCCATAGCACCAGCACCGCCGCCAGCATCAGCCGGGCGATTCTCCTGCACGCAGCAGCAAGCATGTGTCGTTCAAATAACCGCGCCCGGGCGACGGCCGCCCAGCATACGTTTGTATGATAACGTCAGGTTGCACGGCTTCGTCAAGGGGTCGCGTGTGCTCTGTGTAAAGTTTTCGAACAATCGGCGATCGCGGGCTGGTTTGCCCGTCGGCGCAGAAAACTTGACTTTAATTTCCTGAATTATACAACGTTTGGTCGAGAAAATTTCGAATATCCCGCCAAACTTGATCGCGAATCCCGTCGCGCTCAGCCAAGAGGTCGTGTCTGGCTTCGGGATATTCCGCCACCTTGCCCGCCGGCAGTTCGTGCCCGAGCCGAACCAGTGCCCGCCGGGGAATGAGCCGGTCTTCCCCTGCGATCAGCACCAGCACCGGGGTGGAAATGCGGGCGAGCGTTTGGGGGCGCAGCAGCGCCAGTTGCGCCCGAAACGATGCGGCGAGCCAGCCAAAGGTAACGCCGCCCACGATCAATTTGGGGTTGCTCCGATAGCCGTCGTGAATGCGGCGAAACCGCTCGGGGTCGGCGGTGACCCGGTTGCCCTCGAACGCCGCTTCGACGGCCGGGTGATAATCGGTGGCGCCAAAAACATAAGCGTTGCCATAGCCGAGGGTGCAGGCGGCCTGGGCCAGCAACCGGGCCAACCGTTTGGGCCAGGGCGCGGTGTTGATATCGACCATCGGCGCGGTGAGCACGGCGGCGGCGAACCGGTCCGGCCGGTCTAACAGCACCTGAAGTGCGATCAGCCCGCCCATGGAGTGGCCAAAAATGACCCGAGGCCCAACCGACCGTGGCGTAACCACGGCTTCCAGCCACGCCTCCAGATCGCCGACGTGGGTGGTGTAGTCGTCGATATGGCACTTTTGGCGGTTGCCGAGCGGGCGGTCGGAAAGCCCCTGTCCGCGCCACTCCAGGGCGAAGACTTGGAAGCCCAGATCCCGCCACTCCCGCCCAACCTCGTCGTATTTGCGCAGATATTCGGACCGCCCCATGAAGAGAACGACGGTCCCGCCGGCGCCGGGTTGCGCTATGTGTCCATAGCGCAGCCGAACCCGTCCCGGCCCTCGAAACCACTCAAACGTCCAGGGGCACGGGCCTGGTTGGGGAGCAGGGGGCGGCGCCCCCTGCGGTTGTTTGTCGCCGGTCACCCGACCCCCTTCTCCATCAATGCGGCAAAGCGCCGTGAAAATGCCACCGGGTCTGCGACATGTTCGCCCTCGACGATGCGCGCCTGATCGAGCAGCAACCATGCCATATCGGCCAGAGTGTCGCTGGCGCCGGGTTGTCCCGCTCGTGCGGCCAGCCGCTTGATCAACCCATGGCGCGGGTTGAGTTCCAAAATCCGGCTGTGGTTGACGTTAAGCTGCTTATGCTGACGAAGCATCCGCTCCAGGTGCATATCCATGTCGTTTTCATCGGCGATCAGGCAAACCGGGCTGTCGGTCAGCCGTTCCGAGCCCCGCACATCCTTCACCGCCTCGCCCAGTGTGAGCTTGAACAGCGCCACCAACGTTGAAAGCTCGCCCTCGTCAGCCTTGGGCGCTTCTGGTTCAACGGTGTCGGCGGCCTTGATCTTGCTGAGATCGGCACCGCCCCGGGTCACGGACTTGAATTTCTTATCCTTGTAGGTTCCGACCGCACCAATCCAGAATTCATCCACTGGGTCAGTGAGCAACAGCACTTCCACGCCGCGCGCCTTGAAGCCTTCGATTTGCGGCGACTTCAACAGTGCCTCGTGATCGTCGCCCTGAATGAAGAAAATAGCCTCTTGGCCTTCCTTCATGCGTTCGAGGTAGCTATCGAGCGACACCAGCCCGTCGCTTGCGGTCGACCGGAAGCGCACCAGCTTAAACAGGCTGTCGCGGTGTTCAAAATCTTCGTAGAGCCCTTCCTTGATCACCGCTCCGTAGTTTTCCCAGAATTCGGTGTAGCCGGCATCGCCTTCGTCGGCCTTCTTGCCAAGGTCGGCCAGCACCCGCCGGACCAGACCACTTTTGATCTTGGCCACCATCGGGTTGTGCTGGAGCATCTCGCGGCTGACATTGAGCGGCAGGTCTTCGCTGTCGACCACGCCGCGCATGAAGCGCAAATACGGCGGCAACAGCCCCTCGACGCCCTCGGTAATAAAGACCCGGCGCACGTAAAGCTTAACCCGGTGCGAGCGCTTGGGGTCGAAAAGATCAAACGGCTTTTTGGCCGGCACGAACAACAGGCTGGTGTATTCGATTTTGCCTTCGGCGCGCCAATGGAGCGTCAACCACGGCTCATCGAAGCTATGCCCAACATGGTGGTAGAACTCTTTATACTGTTCCTCGGTGATCTCAGACTTGGAGCGGGTCCAGAGTGCCGAAGCGCGGTTGAGGGTTTTTACCTCTTCGCCGCCCTCAAACTTGATCGGCAGCGCGATGTGGTCGGAATATTTGCGTACGATCTCGCCGAGCCGGTGCTCTTCCAGATACTCGCCATCGGCCTCGCGCAAATGCAGAACCACCCGGGTGCCGCGTTTGGCCTCGCTGGCCGCCTCGCCAATGGTGAACTCGCCCCGGCCATCGGAACTCCAGTGCCAGGAATGGGCCTCGCCCGCCCGGCGGGTGAAAACATCCACCTTATCCGCGACCATGAACGCCGAATAAAAGCCGACGCCAAACTGGCCGATCAGCCCGACATCCTTCTTGGCATCGCCGCTGAGCTTGCTCATAAACTCGCCGGTGCCCGACCGCGCGATGGTGCCGAGATTGGCCACCAGATCGTCGCGGTTCATACCGATGCCGTTATCGAGAATGCTGAGGGTGCGCGCCGCGCTATCCACGCTGAGCGTGATGCCCAGCACCGGGTCGTCGGCCGAAAGCTCGGGCGCGGTCAGCGCTGCGTAGCGCAGGCGGTCGCAGGCGTCGGAGGCATTGGAAATCAATTCGCGAAGAAAGACTTCCTTCTCGCTGTAGAGCGAGTGCGCGACGATATCGAGCAGTCGGCTTACCTCGGCTTGGAAGCTTAAGCGTTCTTCGGTCATCGGTGAGTACCCTTCCTGAAATTCACGGTAAAAAGAAATGTGGTTTCGCGGGCGGTCGCCCGTTCCTCGTCGCCCTATATGAGGAAGGCCGGAAGGGCTTACAACCCTCCCGGCCTTGAAACCGAAACATTTACCAGCGGGCCGAACCGATCAGGGCTTACCGCCCGGCGGCCCTTGAAGCGATTGGAGCACTTGCGACATGTCGGCGCCGTTCAGCAGCACCCGGGCGTCGGTGGTGACCTCGAACTTATAGGTGCGCAGATCGCGTCCGGCCGCATCCTTGGCCGGACTGCCCAGGGCTTGGGCCACGGCGAGGGTGGCCAGAGTCTTTTGGGTTTCCTCGTCCGCCTTTTTGCCCGGTGCCGGCTGCATCGCTTTCAGGGTGGCGTCGAGGCCGCGCACCACGACTTCCATTGTGCCCACGGCGCCAAAGGCCGCTTTGCCGTCAAACGTTGCGCTGCCTTTAATGGTGGCGGCGGCGGCCGGCGTGTCGAGGCTGAGCGCCTTGATCTCGATCCGGGTGCCGGCCTGGGCGACCACCTTCATTACGGCATCGGCGAAGTGAGAACTCGCCTGCTCCTCGGTTTGTCCCGGTGGCGGCTTCAACAATTTTTCCGCCGCCGACCACAGCCCGGCATTGGGCAGCGACGATACGACAATGTGGAGTTCGGCCTTTTCCGGGGTAAATTCGCTGGGGCCGGGGCTGGGCTTGAGGCTGAGCCCGTCGTGGCGGTAGCCAAGGGTAAAGCTGGATTGTTCGCCATCCAGCCCTTCAAGGCCGCCGTTGGTGGACATTTCCTTGAGCGTGAACGAGCTGCCGTCGTTGGCGGCGCTCATGGTGGTGTCGGTGACGGTCAATTTGCTGGAAAAGCCCGCCGCGAGGCCCCGCAACAGCTCGGGGTGATGGGCAGCGTCGCCAGTGGTGCCGATTTTTACCAGTTTCACCAGATCGAGGCTTGTGATTGCCGAGTCGATGACCAACCCGCCGATGCGTGCGATCTCGGCGCCGTGCTCGTCAACCATCACGAACCCGCTGGCCGACAGCGTGCCCGGCCCCGACCAGCGTCCGGCCGGTTGCTCGGTAAGGTCGGTTTTGAGCGCGAGGTTCGCCACATCAAGGCGGGCGCTGTCCTTGCCCGAGACGGCATGGATGCCGCCAAGGGCGCCGTCCATCGTTACGAAGGTGCCGAGGGACGGCAGCCAGCGCCCGGTAAACCGCTGGGACGCGATGGTGATTTCGCCATCGGTCTTGCCGTCGTTGCCGAGGGTCGTAAACCGGCCGGGCATCGTGGCGCCGACCAGCCAGGATTCGTCGGCCTGGGGGGTGAGGGTGAGGCGGATCACCCCGGCCTGGACGCCGCTGCCATCCTCCGAAGTGATGCTCAGGGCCGGCAGGTCCACGTCGTAATGATCCCCGGCGGGTGTCACCAGCGGACGCCCGGTCCAGTGCCAGCCGGCCTTGCCGCCCGTAGATGGTAGCCATTGGCGAAGGCCGGTATCGAGCACGCCGGTCAGCCCGCTTGCCGCTTCCGACGAGACGGCCGGCGCTGCCGCCTGCGCTCCACCCGGCAGCAGTCCCGCAACCAATCCCGCAACGACGATCGCCGCTGCTCTACCACCAACAAAAGAGTGACGCATGGTGACCCCTCCAATTGCCCTTACCCCGTTGATTGAGGAATAGCGCGGTCGGGCGCTGCGGTCCATGCCCGATATGATCCTGCGCGTTGAAACCGAAAGAACCCTGCGCTCTGGCGTATTGACCCCGGCCATGGTTTGCTTTAGTCCGCTCGGTCATGGCTGTGTATACCGAAGTTTCCGACGAGACTCTTGATGCCTTCCTTACCCATTACGCTGTGGGTGGGGCGCTTTCGTGCAAGGGGATCGCCGAGGGGGTGGAGAACTCCAACTTCCTCCTGGTCACCAGCAATGGCCCCTACATCCTTACGCTTTATGAAAAGCGCGTCGATCCTGGGGACCTGCCGTTCTTTCTCGGCCTGATGGAGCATTTGCGGAGTAAGGGCCTTGCCTGTCCGCAGCCGGTTCATGGCCGCGACGGGAAGGTCTTGCGCTGCCTGAGCGGGCGGCCGGCGGCGATTTTTACTTTTCTTGAAGGGATGTGGCCGCGTCGGGTGTTGGGGCGCCATTGCGGGCAGGTGGGCGCGGCGCTGGCGGCGATGCACCTTGCCGGCGGTGATTTCACCATGACCCGGCCCAACTCTCTTTCGGTTGCCGGGTGGAGGGATTTGTTCGGCCGCTGCCGTGCCCGTGCCGATGAGGTTCAACCGGGGTTGGAAGGGCTGATCGAAGCCGAATTGATCGAGCTGGAGGGGTTGTGGCCGACCGGGCTGCCGCTCGGGGTGATCCACGCCGATCTCTTTCCCGATAACGTGTTTTTTCGGGGGGAAGCGCTATCGGGGTTGATTGATTTTTACTTTGCCTGCACCGATTTTCTTGCCTACGACCTTGCGATTTGTCTCAACGCTTGGTGCTTTGAGCCGGACGGATCGCTGAATGCCACCAAGGCGCGGGCGTTGTTCGCCGGCTATCAGCAGGTGCGTCCGCTCCAGGCGGCCGAGCTGGCGGCAATGCCGCTGCTCGCGCGGGGGGCCGCCACGCGCTTTTTGCTGACCCGGCTCTATGATTGGTTGAACCGCCCCGAAGGCGCGCTGGTCACGCCCAAGGACCCGCGCGAATATTTGCGTAAGTTGCGCTTTCACCAGTCGGTGCGGGGCCTGGAAAGCTATTGTTTGGATGGGCCGGAATGACCGAGGCTGCTCAAGACGTCTGCGATATTTTCACCGATGGCGCGTGCAGCGGCAATCCGGGGCCGGGGGGATGGGGCGCCATTTTACGCTTTCGCGGGGTGGAAAAAGAGTTAAACGGCTATGAGGCGCCCACCACCAACAACCGTATGGAGTTGATGGCGGCAATCGTGGCGCTTGAAACCTTGAAGCGGCCTTTGGCGGTGCGTCTTTACACCGACAGCCAGTATTTGCGCGACGGCATCACCAAGTGGATCTTTGGTTGGAAGGCCAAAGGCTGGCAAACCGCCGATAAAAAGCCGGTAAAAAACCAGGATTTGTGGCAAAGGCTGGATCTGGCCCGCCAGCGCCATACCATCGAGTTTTGTTGGGTTCGCGGTCACTCCGGTCATCCCGAGAACGAACGCGCCGACGCCCTGGCCCGCGCCGCCATCGCCGAAGCCAGAGCCGCAGGCTGACCGCCTACGGCTACTTTTGGTTAACCGCCTGCGGCTACTTGAAGATCTGGTTGATCTCAAGCTTTTGGGTTTCGTTGAGCAATTGCCAGATCTTTTCCAGAATCGGGCGGAGATCTTCTCGCCCAGCCAGCACGGCGCGGCCATAATATTTGTAGGCCTGCCCATAATCTTTTGTAACGCCCCGGCCATCGTAATAAATCCAGCCCAGCAATTCGAGGGCGGTTACTTCGCCATCTTTGGCGTGGGTTCTGATCAACTCGATATCGTCGGGCCTGACCCGGTTTTGGGAAAGTCTGGCCAGGGTGTCTTTCCAGGCTTGGGCGGCGGCGATTTTGGCGTCTTCATCCTTGATGCGTTTGGCGGTCAGAATTGCCGCCGGCTCGGTGAATTCGGGGAGCGTCGCGTACATTTTAAACGCCTCGTACCACTCGGGGCACCATTTTGGTGGTAGTAGCGTCGAGCAGGTCAAAATGTAGTCGCCAAAGGGCACTCGCAACCATTCCGCCAATGCTAGGTCTTGGGTTTTGGGGCGCACCGCCTCAACGGCGTCGATCCAGCTTGCGCACCAGCCGGGTTGGTGGGAGCGCACGGCGCACAATTTGAAATTGGTGTCAAAGTCGCGCTGAAACCACGACTCGGGCGCAACCGAGCGGGCAGCGGCGCCCGAGGCTCCAGCCACCCCAAAAAGCACCAACACCGGTACGATCAACGCCCGTCTCACCCTTTTGACCCTTTGATCTGACACCGGCTCCGCCGGCAGTTCTGACACCGGCTCCGCCGGCAGTTCTGACACCGGCTCCGCCGGCAGTTCTGACACCGGCTCCGCCGGCAGTTCTGACACCGGCTCCGCCGGCAG
>CAIZDL010000108.1 GCA_903931735.1 uncultured Rhodospirillales bacterium | reverse complement strand
CAGAGGACACCCCAAGCACCAAAAGCACGATCAGCGACAGCTTCAACGCAGTCATCATCGCCCCCGCGCCATCTTCCCGGGGATCGCCTGTTCCCCGCCCGGTGAGATGAAATTCTGAAGGCTCGCGTCTTGTAATTAGGACGGAAGCATGGTATAGGATATCTTATCCTGAATATGGATGATACGCAATGATGAAAAAGCAAATGAGCGATTTTTATGATGAACTAACATGGGCATTTGCTGGTGATTTAAAGAAACTTGACATTAAGAGAGGGTTGCGCTAATGTTTGAACTACATAGCATCGCTAATTACGGAACCGCAATATTTAGCATATTTGCCGCTTTTTTCTGGTTTATATCAAGTGTTGCAAAGGTGAAATACAAGCCGCAACCCGGCGTGATTCAAGATAAAATTGTAACTTGTCACTATTCAAATGGAGTTATAGTCCCAGACAACGATTTAATCGCAACCATTGAAAAACAGTCATTTCTTAATAGCATTGCCGCTTTTGCAGCCGCTATAGCAGCCATCCTTCAAGGGGTCGCATTGATAGCATAAATGCACGCTTACACATTTGAAATAAAATAATTTCAGTGTGTTTTTGCGCTAATTACTTAACTTGAAATGCAATATATGCAAGCAATAAAGTATACAATGAACCATCGCTTCCGACACCCCAACATTTAAAGATGCCGACCATGATCGCCAAATCGGCCGCCTTGCGCGGCTTTGTCGCTGCCCTGGCTCTGGTGGGATGGACGCTTCCGGCGCTGGCCCGGGACATTGCGCTCGATAGCGGCGCTTTTGGGCTGGGATTTGGGCTGCCCCTGTTCCACCTGACCGGACTTCTGGCCTTCATCGCCATCGGCCTTTGGAGTGGCCTGCTCGGCGGCGGCACAGTATGGCAATTTCCGGCACTCACCCTGCTGGGCGCCTTGGCGGGGTGCTTGATCGGCGGGGCTGGTGTCGCTCTACCGTTCAGCGACCTCGGACCGGTGGCGGGGCTGGTGGTGGTCGGCGTCTCGATCGCCCTCGGCCTACAATTTCCGATCATCAGCCCTGGCGTGGTCGTAATGGTGCTGGCGCTTTATCTGGGCTTTCCCCTGGCTCAAATGGTGCGGGGCGCCCACCTTTGGTATTGGCTGGGCTTTGGTTCGGCGGCATTGCTTGGCATCTCTGGTGGCCTTGGGCTGGCGGTGATGCTGGGGCGAATGCCGATGGCTCTCGGGGTAAGAACCGTTGGAGCGGCCCTTGCCGCAACCGGTGTTTTCGTTTGGCTTGATCGCATCTGACACACGGCATCTTTTGGCATATGGCATTCGTTTCGCGCCCTTCTTTTATCCGCCTGCTGGCCTTGCTCTTTATGGTTGGGGTCGTATGCGCTCCCAGTTCGGCTTCTTTGGCCGGCGATGGAGACTTGCGATATTTTCGGATCGCGACCGGCACCAGCGCAGGCACCTATTTTGGGGTGGGCAGCCTGATTGCCGGGGCAATCACCAACCCGCCCGGATCACGCCCTTGTGAGCGGGGCGGCAGTTGCGGCGTTCCCGGGCTGATCGCGGTGGCTCAGGCAACCTCGGGCGCGCTGGAAAACCTGGAACTGCTACGCGCGGGTGCCGTGGAGGCGGCGCTGGTTCAGGCCAATCTCGCGGCTTGGGCCTTTCAGGGCACCGGCATCTACAGCGCCAAACCGACCTTTGCCGACCTGCGGTCAATCGCCACCCTTTACACCGAAACCGTGCATATCGTGGTCCGGGCCGATGGTCCGGTATGGAAAATTGCCGATCTCAAAGGCCGCAGGGTCTCGCTGGGCGAAAAGGGATCGGCGTTCGTCATCGATGCCGGGATGGTCTTGGGCGGTCTTGGGCTGAGCGAAAAAAGCTTCACGCCCGTGTATTTGCGCCCCGGCCCTTCGGTCGATGAGTTGGTCGCGGGGCGGATCGATGCCATGTTCATCGTGGGCGGCGCCCCCTTCAGCGCCGTTTCCGACGCCGCCGCGCGCATTCCGGTTCGGTTGCTCCCGATTGGACCGAAGGAAGCGGCGGCCCTGCACACCCGTCACCCGTTCTTCACCGAAACCGTGATCGCCGCCGATGTTTACCGCAATGTACCGGAAACCGTGACCGTCGGAGTCGGCGCCCAATTGGTGGTCCGCGAAAGTCTCGATGCCGAGTTGGTTGCGGGCGTCACGCGCGCTCTTTGGCACGCCAGCACCCGCCACGCCCTGGAGCAAAGCTTCGCCAAAGGCGGCCTCGCGGCCCGGCCAACAGCGCAAACGGCATTTTTACCGCCACTCCATCCAGGCGCCATTCAGGCCTATCAGAGCCTCGACCGGCCCGATCAGTAAGCGATCTCCCAAGGTTCGGCCAGCGCCGCCGCCCGCCACTCCCCCATCGCCGGGAGAGCCAGCACCGCCTGCACGTAATCGTGACAGATCGGATCGAGCGGCACCCGATAGGTTTCAAACCGGGAGCAGACCGGCGCATACATGGCGTCGGCAATGGTGAACGTACCGAACAAAAACGGCCCCTCGCCGCCAAACCGGGCGCGTAAACCCGCCCAAATCGCCGTGATCCGCTCAATATCGGGAAGCGCCGCCTCGGGGGGCAGACGCACCGCCGGGGGCCGTTTCATATCCATGGGAAAGGCTTTGCGCAGCTCTAAAAAACCGCCGTGCATCTCGGTTGCCACCGCCCGCGCCAAAGCCCGCACGCCGGAGTCGGTGGGCCACAGTGCCTTGGCGGGAAACATTTCGGCGACCGTTTCACAAATAGCGAGCGACTCCCAGACCGCCACCCCGTTGACCAACAGCACCGGAACCTTACCAGCCGCCGAATGAGCGAGAATCCGGGCTTTGGTGTCGGGCTGGCGCAGAGGAATCACCACCTCCTCAAACACCGCGCCCACGTGCCGAAGCGCCAGCCACGGTCGCAACGACCACGAGGAATAGGCCCTGTTCCCAATTACCAAGGTCAACGCCGCCATCTTATCCCCCTCCAAACGCGCCCGGCCGGACCGCTAGAGCGCCATCGGCGATAATAGATGCCGTTCAGAAGCGATAAAAGCATATTTCCTCTTTTCAGATTGCGACAGGCGCGCCATCCTGTGCGGCGCTTTTTTCTGACCGCATCAGGATCACCAGCCGTGCTAGCCTCTCTGCGTGCCCGCTCGGGCGCTGACACCCTCCCGGTCACCCCCCTCACCAGCGACCAGTTGGCGCCATGGCTGAAGAGCCAGCCCACTGCGACTGCCGCCTGGACCAGTAGCACCGGCTTTACCGCCGAACCCGGGCGAATATGCCTGGTGGGCGGCGAAAATGGCCGCTTGGCACGGGTGCTGGTTGGCCTCGCCACCGAGGATGATCCCTGGGCCTACGCGGCATTGCCCGGCGCCTTGCCCGCCGGCAGCTACCGGATCGACGCCGATCTTGGGCCGCAAGCGGCCAACCGGGCGGCCTTTGGCTGGACGCTGGGCAGTTACACGTTCACCCGATACCGTTCGTCGGACAAGATGCTGCCGGTTTTGGTCTGGCCGAAAGGGTCGGAGCGCGCGGCGGTTGAGCGCGCGGCCGGCGCCACCCTCTTTGTTCGGGATTTGGTGAACACCCCGGCCAGCGATCTTGGCCCAGCCGAGCTGGCCGATGTCGCTCAGGCGTTGATCGAAGAGTTTGAGGGGACGCTGAAAATCATTACCGGCGCCGAGTTGCTGGCCCAAAATTACCCGGCGATCCACGCCGTTGGCCGGGCTAGCACGCGCGAGCCGCGTTTGATCGATTTCACCTGGGGTCGGCGCACCGATCCCAAGGTCACGTTGGTTGGCAAGGGCGTTTGCTTTGACAGCGGCGGGCTGGATCTGAAGTCATCGGCCAACATGCTGCTCATGAAAAAAGATATGGCCGGGGCCGCCCACGCCCTTGGCCTTGCCCGCATGATCATGATGGCTGGCTTACCGATTCGATTGCGGGTGCTTATCCCGGCAGTGGACAACGTAATCTCGGGCAATGCGCTGCGCCCGCTCGACGTGATTACCACGCGCAAGGGACCAACGGTTGAAGTCGGCAACACCGACGCCGAGGGCCGGTTGATTCTGGCCGACACTCTGGCCGAAGCCGACCGCGAAAAGCCGGATCTGCTGATCGACTTCGCTACCCTCACCGGCGCCGCGCGGGCGGCCCTGGGCACCGAAATCCCCGCGCTGTTCAGCAACAACGAGTCGGCCGCCAGCCACCTGCTTGCCGCTGGCGACGCCACGCACGATCCGCTTTGGCGGCTGCCGCTCTGGCAACCGTACCGCAGGGGGCTGGAAAGCAAGGTCGCCGATCTTTCAACCGTTGCCAGCCATGGCCACGCCGGGGCGATTATCGGGGCGCTCTTCCTCGAAACCTTCGTTTCGCAGGAAACACCCTGGGTCCATCTCGACCTTATGGGCTGGAACACCACCAGCCGGCCCGGCCGACCAGAAGGGGGCGAGGCGCAAGGCCTGCGGGCAGCCTATGAGTTAATCGAGCGGCGATTCGGCGGGAGCCGTCCCGCCTGATCCTGGCGCAGCGCCGGATAGCGCTTTTTCACGGTTGCAAAATCTGCTAGGGTTCCGACTCCGACGGCCCGGAACCCTAGCTTTTTCTATATGGTGTGTTGTTCCGAGACACGATCATTGGGAATGAAGCGTCTCGGTCACAACACTAGGGTGCGGCCTGGGAAAAAGGTGGACTATCAGCATGGTCGGAGCAGCGGGCCGCAGAGGACTCCAGGCAGCCGGGCAGCGTCTTCAAGAGCGGGAGCAGGAAGCCAGGAGCTACCTCGACACCCGGATCGGGGCCCGCGTGATCAGCGTCGTGGTGGGCGATTGCGTGGTCAGCGCCGAGTCCGATGTGGTGATCACGACCACCCTTGGCTCGTGCGTAGCCACCTGTCTCTTCGACCCGGAAGCCGGGGTCGGTGGTATGAACCACTTTCTCCTCGCGGATTCGGCCGATGACCGACTCAGCGCCTCGGCCCGCTACGGCGGTGCCGCCATGGAGCAACTGATCAACCGGATGCTCGGCCGCACCGGCCGGCGCGACCGTCTGCGGGCCAAAATTTTTGGCGGCGGGGCGATTAACGGCTTCAACAGCTCGGTCGGGACCAACAATATCGAGTTCGTTATGTCCTACCTCGCCTATGAGGGCATCCCCACCATCAGTTGGGATGTGGGCGGAACCCAGGCGCGCGGCGTGCGCTTCTTTCCCGTTGGCGGACGAACCCAAAGACGGCTGCTCGGCACAGCCGGAACCGACGACGTTATGCAGTCCGAAGCGCGCTTTGCGGCAAAACTCCGCACCACCCGCATCGAAGGCGATATCGAACTGTTCTGAGAAGCCGAATCGCTTTGAGAGCCGGGGCGCAGCCGGGCCGGGGCGCAGCCGGGAGAGCGCGCTCAAACACTAAGCGCCAGCCGTCCGGCCCCCGATGATGCCACCGGCCCCGGTGTCGCAACGGGGCTTTTTGCGCCAACCACCGCGTCGCTCGGCGAGGCGGAGTAACGCGCCACCAAAGAGCGCGCCGGAGCATTTGCCACCACCGCATCGGGAGCCGCCCCATACGGCACCACGAACGGCTCGGGGATTGCGCCATCGCCCCCGGCGCCTCCGCGCGCCGCAGGCGCCACCGGGGCGGCCACGGTTTTCAGCGCCATACCGTCGCCCCGCGTGCGGCGATAAAGCTCAACCACCTTTTCGCTCGGGATCTGCAAATGAACATCCCCCGACTGCGAATCGCGGAACGCCAACACGGAAAGCCGCGCCACCGGGTCGAAGCGGTAAACAGGGCTGAGATAAGGGGCAGTGGCCACCCCAACCGAGGCGGCGCCGACGAGATGCGAGCCGACCCCGCCACCCACCAAAGCACCGCCGGCCGAAACGCCCCCACCCACGGCCTGACCGACAGCCTGGGCGTAAAAGCGGGAATACGCCACGCCGGAAATCGATCTGGTATCCATTTGTGCGCCTCCCTAACCCGAGGCGGAAACCCAGCCGGCACGCGCCCGCCAAGGACCCAAGGACCAAGGACACCCCAAGCCTAGGCGGTGATATTCAACTGGCTGCCACGGGTAGCGGTGATGTAGCCGGTGTTCACGCCGCGCTCATTGCCCCGGGCTTCATCAACCCGCGACCGCTCGCGCTCAGCCGGCGCATCTTCGGTCTTGAGTTGCCCCGGACCGAAATTCACCGGCGCGCTGGTCGCGGCAGCCGGACTTGAAAAGTAGTTGGTGTAGCCGGAGTTAACGGTTGTCATCGCAGTGACTCCTTCACACGCCCCGCCGCCGGGCTTCCTCGCGCGTAAAACCACGCACCAAACACTGGTCCGCGCGCACTCAACCCGGCAATTCACACTTCACTGAGTAGTGTAGATCAACCAGGCCAAAAAATCAAGTTATACCCTGTTCACCTCAGAATCCGAAAATCCTTTGGCGAAATAACTCGAAAGTTATCTGAGACGTCGTCGCACCAGCTTGCCCAGTTCTTCGGGACTTTTTCTCTCAGAAACCCGAGCATTGCTTCGCAGAAGGCATTG
>CAIZDL010000107.1 GCA_903931735.1 uncultured Rhodospirillales bacterium | reverse complement strand
CTTTTTCCGCCAGCCTTGATGCCGTGGGTTTTTCCGGCGGCCTTGCTTTCCAGGCCGGGAGTCGCAACTGGGTTAAACCTCCGCCCGTCGGCCGCCGCTCGGGGCCTGGGGTGGTGGCGTGAATCCGTCCCTTCGCGACCCACTTTAGCGGGGTGTGCGCTTGCCAATTCGCTTGATGATCTTCCGGCCGATTGATGAATTCATTATAATATTTAGCAGGAAGTGTCCCGAAATAAAGCAAAGAGTGCATGTTGTTGTGACCCAACGCGGCCGTAATGCCCGATAATATTTATCAATCAGTTCATGTTTTAGTTTAAAAAAAGTATGGTCTGTCTTTCCAGGGCTCTTGTGAAGGAGATGGAAATCGATAACATAGGCATGATACCCAAGAATATATGATATTATGCACAAATCTGTTCCATATAGGTGAAAGCCAGAGAGGTTATTCGATAAGGCAAGGTTGGCGTCTCTTCTGACGACGATAAAATTTTCATCGAGGCTGGTGACTTTGGCCGGAAATGGGCCACCTTGGGCGACGTTCGCGCCGTGGGGGTCGGAGATTCGGAGTGCCAGCGCGCCCGGCCGAATGCCGCCGGCATTGCCGCACAAGCCCCAATTCCGATCATGCTGGGTGAGGCTCTCCAGCAGGGCATCCAGATCGGCCCGCCCATTTTCCAGCAACTCAATATCTTGATGGCATAATATAATATAATCTCCCCGAGCAGCAGATAGAAATATGTTGTAGCCTTGGAAAGCGTCGAATGAATTTGCTCCCCGGTTATCAAGAAATAAATATTCGCAATCGGCTGAGGTAAATCCACCCTGTTGGAAGGAAGCCGTCATTTTTTGATAATCGTCTACCTTCGTCACCAGTGTGCATATTGAATAGCAAAGCCGGTCTTCTCTTAGCCGAACGTCGGCCGCTTGGGTAAATGGAGGGAATGATGTCATGGCAAAATTCCTGAAAATTATTTGGTGCCAAAAGTGAGTTGGAGCGTGTGAGTATTTTTATACGCCAACCTGCGCCCGATTTTGCGCGTTGGCCGCCCAAATGGTCAACCCCCCCCGTGACGGCCGCGCCGGCCTTGGAGGTGTGGCCGCGAAATGATCAACATCGCTGTAACATGTTGCCTTGGCCGGGGAAGGGCCTATTATGATTCTGTGATCGTGTCGGCTTTTAGTGGCAAATTTCGGTATGCCGCGAAAAAGTACAAGAAACAAGGCTGGCGGGGCGTTTTTGAGCGCCGATGACCGGGCCAAAAATGGGAGAAAACGATGACCGCAAGTGTGAGAGGCGAGTTGAATAAAATTGTATGGCGATCCAACCTGAGTGTCGGGGTCCAGTCGATTGATGATGAACACCGGCTTTTGCTCGGGGCGCTCAACCAACTTATTGAAGCTCGGGATACCCCAACCGAGTACACCATCGCAGACCGGGTGTTAAGGGACCTGTTTGCTTATGCTGATTATCATTTTGAGCATGAAGAAGAGTTGATGGGCGTCTATGACTACCCCGATATCGATAGTCATTTGGCCCAACACGCCCAGTTTATTCGTCAGCTTCGCAGGCTCGATCTGGGGCTATCAACGGGCAGTTCGAAGGTCGATGATCTCGCTCGATTCGTTATGAATTGGTTCGTTGCGCATATCATGGTCACCGATATGCAACTCGGCGCCTACCTCGAAAACCGTCTGAGCCGGGAGCGCTCCCCGTTTGAATTCGAAGACTACCGGATTGCCGTCTGATCGCTAACGCTCTGGGGGCGGCCCGATTACCAAGTCGATCGCAAAAAATCGGCCCGGTCGGACCTCCCCCGCAAAACGACCAAATTTTAGGGCCGACAGGGCTACCCAAACCGAAAACACTATGCTACAACCTCACACGCGCACCGCGCCGGGCCGGCAAACCAACGCCCCGGATTGGGGGATCGTCTAGTGGTAGGACAGCGGACTCTGACTCCGCCAGCCTAGGTTCGAATCCTAGTCCCCCAACCAACTTTTTCACGCCAAAATTGCAAGCAAAATCAAGGGCTTAGCCTCGGCTGGGGGACGGTTGTGACTCCCTTTGTGACTCGCATTGTGACTCCTCGGGCAAGGGGTCGAGTCGGATGTCTATCGCAACTCACATTATGCGCGCAAATGGTTTGTACTATCTGAGAGTGCGGCTTCCTGCTGACTTACGGCGCAGACTCGGAAAATCTGAGTTTCGGCGGTCACTCGGCACGACTTCGGCTCTTGAAGCGAAGCGGCAAGCTGGCGCACTGTATGCGCGCCTAATTGATGCTTTTGGAGCGATTCGCGCGATGCCTGATGATTTTTCCGACGCTGCCTACATTGCTAACCTGAATTATGCATCTCGGTTGTTTCCCGTGGCCTAACTCATTGTGATAATGTATAAAATCACCTATGTGCAGCGATCCCCGACCGAACGGAGACCCCACGCGCCATGG
>CAIZDL010000106.1 GCA_903931735.1 uncultured Rhodospirillales bacterium | reverse complement strand
TTGAAGATTACCCAGTGAGAAGCGGCGGTCCATCCACCCTAACCCGCCCGCGATCCGTCGGAACCGGTGCCCGCCATCAATCGGTTTGACTGCCCGCCATCAATCGGAATCGGTGCCCGCCATCCGTCGGATTACGCACATCGGCTTCTTCGCTGAAACGACTTTCGGATCGTCCCTCTCGGTAGGAAATCGCGGATGATTTGATGCCATAGAGCCCATCAATGGCCGTTATTGATGGACCACAGACCGGCTCTCCAGTAATCAGGCAGTAGTGCTCGGCGGAGGTGGCCTGGATTGCAATGCCTCGGCTGAGGGCCAGAAACCGATCCTTGACTGCCGTCCGCACCGGCCTGGCGATGTCCGGTGCACCGACGAATAAACCATCGGGCTCGAACCATGCTTTTAACTTGGTGAGAACACGGATGCGGAGGTTGTCATCGCTAGCCATCTTGGCCGCAGTCAGTAGGGCAAGGCATGTCCGTCGGGTAAGGGCATCGACCTCGTCCAAGAAGGGCGGAATATCACCCAGCATCCCTCTCAGGGCTGTTTCTCGGTGGGTTGATGATAGCTGTTTACGTGCCTTTGCCGATTCTTTAACACCCAAGGTGAAGGACAATACCGCTGCCCAATGTGTTTCGCCAAACCCAGCATCCCCTTCATTGATGGAGCGGATGATCGGCATGGTTTTGCCGGATAGCGCTTTGTTGGTTGCGACAAAGGGGCATCCAGCGGCGAGTGCCAGCGCCCGAATGACAGGCTCGTGAAGAGTGAAGTCTGTCACCTTGACCGCCAACAATCGGCGGGAATCCCCGGTCGAGATGCCGTCTTTCACCAAGCCCAGGATGTCACTGAAGGACGGGACAGCGCCCGTCGTCTTCGGGATTCCCGCCGGTGAAACCTCAAAGCCAACACGGAAAGGGAGATTGTCGGCGAGATCGTTGGCAGCCTTCTCAACTAAATTGTCAAATTCTTCCGTCGGCAGCAGTGATGACATCACACCGTCGGCTACGGCATGGAAAAGTGGGCGTCGGCCAGTCTCATCTTCACAGATGCCTTCGAGGGTCCTGGCAAAATCGGCCAGCAGAAAGGGGTGGTGGGGATCGGAGATGATCAGCGCCCGGTAGTGAGAGAAGTTGTCCGAACGGAACCGCGCCCTAACCTCGCGATTCCAAATTTCTGCCACTGCCTCCACTGTCTCGCCCGGCGCACCTTTCAGCCACTCGCCGTCAAGCATATCGGCAAACCGCACAAACTTTCGGGCGATGTGCCGCCACATATCGGGTATACGGCCCCCGGTTCCTCTGAGTGTGTCGGTTGTTCCAACTTCAGCGCAGCTAATCAGCGTCAGCATCTGGGCCGGGGTTATGCACAGACTAAACCGTGCGAGGAATTCCTCGACCCGATATCGGGTGTAGATCGTCTCGATATCAGTTTCGGTGACATCCCGGATGTTGGCCTTGCCAAGTAGTTTATTGGTGTCGTGTAGCATGCCGGTCATAAAGGCGACGGCCGCCCATTGCCTGACTTCGTCAATCGATCCGTCGTTGAAGCAGTCGGTTACCGTGAAGGCGGCAGCGGCCATAGCCACTGAACTCGTGTGATCAAACAGGGTGACGTTCGTCCAGTCTTCGTGCCCGGGGCTGCCCTTGCCGCTGATGGAAAACCAAAGCGGTATGCGGGTGTCTGTGCGCACCCTCTTGGCAATGTCGGCGTTGGCTCTTTCTCCAATCATGCCAACGCGATTTTGCCCAGCCATGATTGCCGGCAACATAGTCTCGCAGAAGGCGTCACGAACGTCGCGAACAATTGAGGTGCTGGCTTTATTTTGCTCAAACATTGCAATATCCCTTATGCCGCAAGGCCGAAAAATCCAAAGCCATAGCGATTGCGTTCGCCAATCCCGGCGTACCATGCGAGCCGCAGGTCGTCCTCGGTGCCGAACAGCGTAAAGGGGAAGGACATGCCGACATAAATGCCTGATTTCTTGCCGTCAGATTTGACGTCAACACGGACTGCATGGTTGGGGTGGCTGGAAAGATAGAAGGCGTCGGGGACCAAAGTCAGGCCGACGGTGCGGCCGGCAATTTTGGTGAGTCGAGCGTTGATTTTCGCCGAGATATCGACATCCCGGACATCGGAATGCCAACGTCCGCGATCGATGCGCTCAACTGACCGCCCATCCCGTGAGACGAGGATAGGGGTGAGGGTGAAGGCGTTGATGAATGTTGTTCCGGGGAATACCGGAGCCAAGTCAGCCGTGATGGTCGCGCCAGCCAGGTCGATGTGCTCCTCGGTCACTGCTTGCGTTTTGACCATGGCTTCGGGACGACACTTGGCGAGGAAGGGAGCGATCTGTCGGGATGTGGTCGAGATGACGATCTCCCGTGCCCTTCGCAGCGGCGGCCGACCGGATGCGTGGCGGTCACTTTTACCCAAGCAGATCGGAGCGGCACCCCAGTGCTGAGCGGACTCGCCAATCAATAGGGATGCAGGACAGCCCGCTGCCTCCAGCATTGCCATCGCGGCGTCCTTAACGACGTCAACGTTGGTATAGCGGATCGTGTCCTGCGCCCGGAGTCTGGCTCGTAGCATTTTGATACCCCTGATAGGATTTGCTCTTGACATGGGAGCTTACGTTACCTAAGAGCGTCTTAGTACGAATTTAAGGTGCAATAATTGCCCGAACAACGGATTCATAGACGTGACGCCAATCCACACTCCCGCTGCCCGCCTCCGCCGGAAGCTAACAACAGAGCGCCGCGACGCCTTTATCTCCACCCGAAGGAGGTGGTTTGGCCGGGCGGGCGCAGGCGACATTATGAGCGCGCTGGATTTGGGAGAGCGCCAAGCCAAAACGGCAATTGCTCAGTCAAGGGGCATCCGTATCGGACCTGAAAGTGGTCAGGAAATGTTGCGAGTTATGGCCGGATTGCGGGCAGCTGGGGCGATTACCCAGGGGCTAAATTTTGGCATTGATGTTGACGTTGATGGCGACGTTATTGAGCCGCCTGTTGATGGCGACATATTGAAGGTCATCTTGAGAGCAATGGCAATGCCATTATTAAAGAGAAAGGCGCTGATGATATCTTATATGAGCAGGCGAGGCTCACGGTATCTTATAGTCTCTCCAAGCGTAATTGTCAGTGTTTCAGGTCGGCATCATGTACGCGCCTTGGATCATCATTCTGAGCTATACAAAGACTTTGTCATTTCCCTAATTGCGGAGGTCGCTATTAGTAATAGCGACTTCATATCAAAAGATGATATGCAATGGCGCAAATTTGTTAGTCTTCAGTTCTTATTGAACCAAGAATTACCACAGGATATTAGGATTGCTTACGGAACAGAGTGGCGTCTTCCGGATACCGGCATACTGAAAGTACAGTGTCGGGAAGCATTGTCGCGCTATGCCGTAGCTGGACTTACAAAGTTCTCATCAAAGGGATTACGAAAGTGGCTTCCTGCCGATCGTGAAACTAACGAAATATTCGAAAAGGTTATCAGCGGGGATTAATCGGTAAATTCATGGCATCGCGCCCTATGTCACATCGTCTTGGCTGTTAACTAACGTCACCTCAACTCTAATCCGCCTCAGCTCAAAGAGACCCTTTTGAAGGCGTCGGAAGCTATGGTAATGTTCCGACTCCATCAGTTGGTACCCACTACGGCCTTGAGGGCGGCACGGGCGCGTTCTACATTAACGAAACTGTCCTTGGTTGTCGCGGTCCAAGTAATACCATCGAGCCTAATGATTGACACACGGCAGCCAGGGGTAAGCGATCAACGAGCGAAGGCGCTCGGTATCAGTAGCCAAGGCGTTCCAGGCATTGCTGCATGCCTCGACGATGGCGTTATAGTCCTTGAGTAATCGATGAGACAAGACGTGTTCACGCAAGTATAGCCAGATGCGCTCGACTGGGTTGATTTCCGGGCTGTCGGGTGGCAGAGGTATTGAAATGATGTTTTCAAGCGCGTCACGCAACGCTTGGCGATCCATGCCGGCAAGCCGAGCCGATTCCGCCCGCTCCATCCCTTCGAGGGCATGGGCGATCGCAAGCATGCGCTGGTATGAGAGGGTCAGGCCGGAATGGGAGGACGAACTGCTGTCAATCGCCGCGAAGGAATGGATGGCCGAGGGCGTCGGCATCGGTGAAGCGAAGGGTGAAGCAAAGGGCAAAGCCGACACACTTCACCGCCTGTTTCTGCGTCGATTCAAGAGCGTGTCATCCGATGTTGAACACCGCATTCGCGCTGCTGATGTCGATCAATTGGACGAGTGGCTTGATCGCTTCGTCGATGCCAAAACCCTTGATGATGTTTTCGGCACAGAGCAACGGCACTGATCGTCGCTGTCCACCAGCACCTGTCCATGGTAACGCGACGGCCGTCAGCCAATTCGATCCGGCTTCTGGGCTACGTTGGCTGGCGCAAGGCATCCCCTCCAGATGCGGACCGGTTCATCCCTGGGCGATCCAGGCACTCGCCACGATATCAGCACCGTTCGCCACCCTCTCGAACGATCATTATGACCGAAACTCCTTGATTTTGCATCAGAAGGTCAGTCTCAAAACCAGCCTGCTGTCCAGTCAAGCGGAGACCGAACTGACAACGCGGTTGCTGGCATTTCTGCCGACAAGACGAGCCGCCGTCCGGAACTTTTTCGCTGCCATTGTCGAGGCTTGGCATTCGAACGCCATGGCAGCATAATCACCCCAAATTTGGATTGCGATTAGCGGGGGAGGGTCATGACCGAGACGTTACTGGTGTTGTATTTCGCGATCTTATTGGGCAGTTTGCTGTTCAAGAGTCGTGTCATTCATAGTCAGTGGTTGTTTTTGTTGCGCGCATTCTTTCCGAATTGGAAATTTTTCGACGTCGTTGGGCATGTGCCGCATCTCGTGGCGCGTTCGGCGCAAAGCGATGCGACGGGGCAACTGGTATGGACCGACTGGCTGCTCATTTATCCGCGTCGCACACGTCGATGGTGGCATCTCTTTCACAATGCCGATACCAATCTCGGACTTGGCCAGCAAAACCTAGTTAGTCACTTTTGGAGCGATTTGGATGAACTGCCCGACGGCGACGATGCACGACAACTCGTCACTTACACCCTGATGGAGCGCTTGGTGCAAGCCCAACTGCAAGTGCATCACGGAACCTACAGCCATTGGCAGTTTGAGTTGCGCATGGTCCTCAATGACTCCAAAGGGGTGTGCGACACCTATACCATGGTACAATCACTGGTGTGCGCATGTTGAGCGAACTGCCGCTGTGGATGGCCTTACGGCTGACCGAATGTTTGTTTGGCTGGAGCCTGGGCATCCAGACCTTGGAATACCTGTGCATGAAGCAAGCCACTGGCCCGCAAGGTTTGTGGGCTTGGTCAGTGCAGCGGCGAGACATTCCGCAAGACTGGGTGCGACGAGTGCTCGATGTCTTATTTGCTCCCGACGTGCATCAGATGCACCTATTACTACGGTTGCAGGCGGCACTGGTGCTGATCTTCAATGGCGGTAGTTTCGCGCTATTGCTCTTTTTGTTTCTGGGTAACTTGTTGATTCTGATTCGTTGGCGCGGTGCGTTCAACGGGGGCAGCGATTTCCTGACTCTGATTGTACTTACTGGACTGTTAATCGCGTATACCGTCGGCACTTGGGCGAACGCAGATATCGGCGCTCAAGCGGGCTTGTGTTACATCTGCATTCAGTCCATCACCTCGTATTTAATTTCAGGCTGGGTCAAAATATTGCGCCCGGAGTGGCGCAACGGCCAAGCAATGACGATTTTTCTCAACGGAGCCATCTACGGGCCATTGCCAGATCATCATCTGTTGAGACGCCCTTGTCTGGCCTTCCTGGGCTCTTGGGCCTTCATCTTGTGGGAATGTGCGTTTCCATTTGCACTGGTCAATCCCGCGCATGCCTTGGGATTTTGCATGATCGCCGCCTGCTTTCATTTCCTGGTGTTCTGTTTCTTTGGCTTGAACCGATTCTTTTGGGCCTGGATGTGTTCGTTTCCGGCCATTATCTGGTGTGCGGGGCAGCGCTTTGGCCCGGACCTCGGCGGCTTTTGCACCTTTGCGTTCTGCGGTTGACGCGCTGGACCAATTCCGCGCAGGCGGCGCCTGAAACCGCCATTTGAGTCCTGTCGGCAGCGTCGTCACCCCTCTCACCACCGTCTCGAACGATCATAATGACCGCAAAACCGAATTTCGCATCAAAAGATAGGCTGATATCATGAACAAATCGTAAGAAAATTCTTCTCAATAAGGTTACCATCTGCCCTTTATGACCTACTCGTACCGCTATTGAATACGACGGGGAACGACATGTCTGTACAAGCTCACTCAATTGCTCTCGCTCGCATGATATCCTCATTAATTTATTGTATAAACCGCTATCGGCAGAGGCGAACGGTCATGGGGTGCAGACCTTTCGAGACGTTGCTGGGGGCAATGGCATCACCGCCGACACCGGTTCGGCGTTCGTGGCGGGGATAGCTGAGGGTGAGGGCTCAAAAAATTAAGGGCTAACCGCCTTGAGCTTAATAGGTCAGAAATGCTATAAAACTGACCAGTGCGCTCACCTCCGGCGAGGCGAGCATAACAGGCGCTCATGATACCTCTTAACGATCGCCCAATAGGCGGGATTGATAAAAAAAAATGAGCGCACATCTCAAACGGGCAGAGAACTGCATCAAGGATGAAACCGAGGCAGCCAAAGCGCTTGCGGCAGACCTTAAGCTTGCCTCGATGGCAGGGGTGATCTTTTTTTGCTCCGCTGAGTATAATCGAGATCGTCTTGCGGCCGCGTTGCAGACATATTTCCAATGTCCCATAATCGGATGCACAACAGCAGGAGAGATCGCCTCGACCTACCAAAATGGGGGAATTGTTGCCGTTAGCTTCTCATCTAGCGTATTTGCGCTCCACCAACTTCCAATTCGGTCGTTAGATCATTTCGATTTGCTCGATATAAGGAAGAATGTCGCCGATATTGGGCGCAAACTCAAAATTGCTGATCGGTTCGATCCCACAAAAATGCTGGCATTCTTGCTGATCGACGGCCTCTCAATGAAAGAGGAATACATTACGGCAAGCCTCCATAATGTTCTTGGTGGCATTCAACTTATCGGCGGCTCCGCAGGGGACAACCTTACCTTTACCAGCACCGAGGTTTATTTTAACGGAAGCTTCCATCGAAACGCAGCAATCCTACTTTTGATTGAAACCAGCCTCCCATTTCAAGTCTTTAAGCTCCAACACATTACGCCAACCGACACCGATCTTATCATAACGGAGGCGGACCCCGAACGCCGGATCGTCCAGGAGATCAATGGCAACCCGGCCGCTCTTGAATATGCAAATCTTATTGGGGTGCCTCCCGGCCAACTCAACGCGACAGATTATTCCCGAAATCCCGTG
>CAIZDL010000105.1 GCA_903931735.1 uncultured Rhodospirillales bacterium | reverse complement strand
CGGTATGTCGCCACCATTCTCCGCGATGCCCAGCACCAGCGGTTCCCGTTCGAGGGGCGTTGCCTTGCTTGGTCCGGGCAAGATTATCCCAAACGCGGCCACCATGGCGCCAAATAGAACCGCCGATTTTGTGAGGACCATCCCCATATTATACACTCCCTATTGGTCGTGAGCGGCAGACGTATTCGTGAGTGAAACACCGAAGCCGCTGTCGAGAGTTGATAGAAGGATGGCCTGTTGTTTGACGTGGGTAGGGCAGTATCTACAAGAGAGGTGTCTTCGAGATCTCAATGACTTCCGCTTAGTAAATCAGTTCATCCTCACCCTTGCCGGATGCCAGGACAATTTCGCCACGCGCGGCCAAGTCTTTTGCGGTCTGAACCATGATCATCTGCCCTTCATCGACATCCTTCAGCCGAACCGGTCCCATTGATGCCATTTCTTCACGGAGCATCTTACCGGCACGCTCCGACATATTGGTGAAGAAGAGATCGCGCAGGGTTTCCGACGCGCCTTTGAGGGCGACCGAAAGCTTGCTCTTATCCACCGAGCGCAGCAGCGCTTGAACACCGGTCGGGTCGAGTTTGCCCAGATCTTCGAAGGTGAACATCAAAGACTTGATCCGTTCAGCACTATCTCGGTTTCGTTCTTCAAGAGCGGCCATGAAGCGATGCTCGGTCGGTCGATCGAGGTTATTGAAGATTTCCGCCAACATTTCGTGGGAGTCGCGCCGACTGGTGCGAGCAAGGTTGGCCATGAATTCGGTGCGCAAGGTGCGCTCCACGTCGTCGAGAACTTCTTTTTGAACCGCCTCCATTCTCAGCATACGCATAATTACTTCCATAGCAAAACTCTCTGGAAGGATTGTCATCACCTTGCTGGCATTCTCTGGCCGGATTTTTGATAAAATAACGGCAACTGTCTGCGGATATTCGTTCTTTAGGTAGTTCGCGAGCACGTTTTCGTTAACGTTACCAAGCTTGTCCCACATGGTCCGACCGGATGGACCACGAATATCTTCCATGATGGCGTCGACCTTGTCTTTCGACATGGTTTTTAGCAGCAGTCGCTCCGTGCTGTCGTGGGTGCCGACAACCGAACCCGTGGCCGACATTTGTTCTGCAAATTCAACGAACAGCCGTTCGATCAGGTTGGCGCTGACCGATCCGAGGGTCGCCATCGTTTGAGAAAGCTCTTTGATTTCCTCGTCATCCATATGGCCGAACAGCTTGGCCGCATGTTCTTCGCCAAGCGCGAGCACTAGAATCGCGGCTTTTTCCGGCCCGGTCAAGGTACGGTAATCTTCGCGAACACGCAGCGCCATTGCCAACTCCCACACCTGAGACAACCGACTAATTATTACGCCAACCGCGCCCTTCTGTCATCCGTGTTGGCGGGCGGGAAAGTGTGAGAGCCGCAACTCTTGCTTTGCATAGCGTTAAACTCTGCTGGCAGCGGTGCAGAAGTTGCCGCTTGCTTGGCATTGGGGGGCAAAACTTGCCCCGGGAAACAGGCGCCGGGGCTTAGGGCTGGCTGGTGCCGTCCCAAAATTTGGCCCCCGCCGTGGGCCAGAGACGTTGGCACGGCGGTTGCTAGGGACCTGCCGCTCGCTCAAGGGAGGATACGATGACAATCGAAGGGGCCATGGGGTCCGCGCTTAATGGGATGGTCGCGTTCTCCAATCAGGTTAGTTCGATATCGGAAAACCTTGCCAACTCCAGCACCGTTGGCTTTAGGCGCGTCGATACCGGCTTCAGAGACATGGTGATGGCACCCGAAGTCTCATACCAATCGCCCCTATCGGTGCGTGCATATCCTCGTTACCGTAATGAAGTTGGTGGATCGATCACCGGTAGCGATAATCCAACATCATTCTCGATTTCTAGCGGAGATGGCTTCGTTCCAGTCACCGATGTTTCATTTTCAAACGGAACCGAGGCGCTGGGTACTGATATTCGCTACACCCGTGCGGCCGACTTCTCGATTGACCGGAATTACAATTTTATCAATTCAGCCGGCCAAGCCTTGATGGCGGTGCGTGAGACGGGCCGGTTTTCCAACACATTTCCCGCCACTGCCGGGGGAGGCCAGTTGGAACCGGTGAACCGTGACCCCGCGATTTATGGCCGACTGCCGGGAACGCCCACGACCAGCCTCAGTCTCAACGCCAATTTCCCCGCCGCAGCTTCGGTGGTTGCCGACCCGACCGACCCAGTGGCGCCGGGACCTGCCGCTGGCGCTGGAGCATCCGACCAAAACCTCTCCATCCAAGTTTACGATGCGCTTGGCACGCCGCACACCATGCAGTTGATTATGCGAAAAACTGCGGCGGTCGGCACCACCAATCCGACGACACCCCTGCCGAACATGAATACCTGGAGCGTTATCGATGCCAAAATCATCGGCACCCCCGGCAATGCAAATGTTCCGGTTGGTCATGCGGATGCGGCGGGGAAAAACTACACGATCAGCTTTGACAGTAATGGCCGTCTGGTTGGCAGCTCTTTGATCCCATTTCACATTCCAGGTTTGGCAGATACCCTTCCCACCGGGCCAGCCATCAGCAGCCCAACCGTACTCAACCTTGATTTTGGCACGCCGACCCTCAATTCGACCCAATTTTCTGGACAAGCGATCGAGATTCGCGGCTATCAGGACTGGGATGGCCATCCGCCCGGCGACTTTTCGAGCGCAAGCATCGATAGTGCGGGCAATGTTGCGTTTAAATATACCAATGGTATCACCATGACGCCGTACCGCATTGCTTTGGCGACGTTCCCAAATCCCGATCTGTTGGAACGGCTTACGGGCACAACTTTTGGCTCCAACCCAACCCTGGCTGGTGATCCCACCTATAGTTGGTCTGGTAACACCGGCAGTGCCGGAACGATTATCCCCAATTCCAAAGAATCGTCCAACGTCGACATGGCAACAGAGTTGACTAAATTGATCGTCGCACAGCGGGCCTATTCATCAAACTCCAAGGTTATCTCAACCAGCGATCAGATGATGGAAACAGCGATTGGGATGGGGAGATAGCCATATCTTGAAAAAATATCGATACAGCCCCCTCTACCAGCTTAATAGATCGGTCGGGGAGAGCACGGAATCTATCCGTTGCTTGGGAATGCTGAGGGATACCGGCTTTACCAAATAGCCATTGGCATTATAGTCCTTAGCAAATTGAACAGTATCGGTGAGTGCATTTGCGGTAAGAAAAATGACTGGAGTGGTGCAAACGTTGGCTACCGTGGTTTCGCGCACGGTCTTGAGGAATTGACGGCCATCGATCGGTCTCATATTGATATCGCACAGAACAATGGTTGGTTTTACTCTTAACAGTTCGAGAAGTCCGGCTCTTCCGTCCACGGCTTCATGAACCCGACGGATGCCGATTTGAGACAATAGATTGCGAACGATCTGACGAGCGAACAGTTCATCGTCAATAACCAGTACGCTAATCTGTTCGTAATCGATCGCCATTGGTATTTTCCCCTAAATATCCTCAAGCGCTCAGCCCAGGTTCCAATGTCGCTGTTAACTCATCATAGGTTGGTGCGAGCAAACTTGCCATAAGTTGTGTGATGTTGATATCTCCTGCATCTGCCGCGTCCTGAATATCAGAAGCAATACAGCCGAGGCGCCGGGCCCCAACCGCCCGCGCGGCCCCCTTTAACGCATGGGCGTGATGGCTCGCCTCGGCAAGATCGCCCGCCCCGCAGGCAGCGTCGATAGCGGTGAGATAAGCCGGCACGGCCGCCAAAAATGAGCGCAAGAAGGCCAGCGCCTCCTGGTCCAGCGACCCAAAGGCTTGATGCAACTGGGAAACATCGAAGATCTCGGTGTCGACGCCAGCAAGACCCGGCCGCGCTTTGGGGCGCTCGGGCGCAGATGCCGCTGTCTCCAGTTTGCGCAGTGCTTTAGCGTCGGGGAGGGTGTGCTCAAGTGCCGCGATTAAGGCCCGCTGCTCAATTGGCTTCGAGAGGTAGTCGTCCATGCCTGTGCTCAGGCACATTTGGCGGGTGCCGGGCAGAACGTCGGCGGTAAGGGCGATGATCGGCAGCCGCCGTCCGCAGCCATGCTCTGCTTCTTCCCGGCGAATCGCGCGGGTTAGAGCGAATCCGTCCATCTCCGGCATGTGAAAATCGGTTAAGAGCAGGCCATAGCGGTTATCGGCGCGCCACCGTTCAAGGGCCTGCCGGCCGTCTCCAACAATTTCATGGGCATAGCCGAGGCGGTTGAGCAGACGGTTGATCACGATTTGGTTGGTTGCATTGTCTTCAGCGACCAGGATAAGCACACCGGCCTCTCGGGCTTCCTCAATCGGGGGCGGCACGAATTTTTCCGCCCGCCCACCCGCTCGCTCGTTGAGTTGACACCGGCCGAGCGCCGCTGCAACAACTTTCCACAAACGCGATCGCCGGGTCGGTAGCGTTAGTGTGGCGAATACCCCCTGGCGCACAGTTTCCCCTAGGGTCGACGCCAAGGTACGTGAGGCCACAACAATAAAGCGTACTTGAGCGAAAACCGGATCGTGGAGATTCAGCCCAATTTGGTGGGTTTCCTCCTCCTCGACGCCATAGATAAAGACCAGCGCTACAACTACGCCATGTTGTTCAACCTCCGCCAACAGCGTTACCGCAGCATCTTGGCGGGCATTCACCCAAAGTGGTTCTAAAATTCCGGCAGCGGTTAGTTGGTGTGATAGCGCCGCACTTTGTCTTTGGGGAGCGGCAACAATCACCAATCGCGCATCATTGATGGCGGGAAGGGGCACCTCAGGTTGAAGACCACTGGTGCCCAAGCCAAAGGGCAGCTCAAACCAGAAGGTTGAGCCCACACCAAGCTCGGAGTAACAGCCAACGTCCCCGTTCATCATCTGGCAAAGGCGCTGACAAATGGCGAGGCCCAGCCCGGTGCCACCAAATCGTCGTGAGGTTGAACTATCGGCCTGTTGAAACTCTTGGAATAGTCTGCCTTGTTGTTCGGCGTTCAGCCCAATACCAGTATCGACAACTTCAAAACGGAGCCGGCATTCGGTGGCGCCGAGTTCCAATGGTGCAACGCTGATGGTGACGCCGCCACTATCGGTAAACTTAAGGGCATTTCCGCCGAGGTTTAATGCAATCTGACGTAAGCGAGTGGGATCACCAACCAGCAATGCCGGAAGGCTCGGGTGAATATCAATCTCAAGTGAGATTGATTTTTCGTCGGCCCGTTGTGCCAATAACTCTCCAACTGCTTCCAATACCTCAGAAGGAGAAAATAAAATTGCCTCGATATCAAGCTTGCCCGCCTCGATCTTCGAAAAATCAAGAATATCATTGATTATTGTCAGCAATGCACCAGACGACTGGCAGATTACCTGCGACATACTACGTTGATCTTCTGTAAGATCGGTCTGTTCGAGCATCTCGGCCATGGCCATCACACCATTCATTGGCGTGCGAATCTCGTGGCTCATCATGGCAAGAAAAGACGATTTTGCGCGATTTGCGGCTTCGGCGACCTGTTTGGCGTCGGCAAGATGAGTCGCCGTTTCATTCAACTCGCGTGTGCGTTCCCCCACCAATTTTTCAAGCGCAACCGCAGTAAAACGCAGCTTTTGCTGGTGGCGGCCGACAAACCAACTAAACGCCGATATAATCAAAGCCGCGCCAAGGGTGAGTACGACAAAGATGCGGACGGTTCGATCCGCCGCCGCCACGGCTTGGTCGGCCCGGCGCCGCGCCTCGGCGATGGCGGCATCGCTGTTGTCGTCAAAAGTTCGCGATATCCGGTCACTGAGTGCCGTAAACGGGGCTAAAAACGCGACTGCGGTGGGAAAATCAATCTCCAACATGCCGCCGACCCATTTCACCGCCACTTCATATTGCACAAGAGCTTCCAGCGCGTCATCGATGCCTGGTGTCAGGGCGGGGGCGGCGAATTTAGTTCGGTAGTCGGCCAAGTCACGCCGCAAACGGGCAATATCTTCGCCAACAAGTTCCAATTGTTTGGTGATATCCAGTTTTTCTGTGCCGGCAGCCTGGGCGGTCATTAAAGCATAAAGCGTCGTATTGACCTTCTGAAGATGAACAGCCATATCAGACATACGCTCGCTACTGTCGAGATTGCTACCCACAATCTGCCTGGTCTCGGTAACGACGTCGTAAATGCCAGTATAGCCGATCCAAATAAGGGCCGAGAACATACCGATTGCCGCGAGTGGCATCCAGAGCATTTGCCAGGCAAAACGATGCCGGTCGGAGTGAGGGCCGTTCTCGTCGCTGGCTGTCATGTCGGGATTACCCCTGATAAGCGTGCCCCGGCTTCAAAAATCGTCTAACGCTTTAAAACCGGGCAACAACGGTGCCCAAAACCCGGCGCTCGACCGGAGGCCCCGAGGTTTGAGTGATGCGCTGCTGATTAAGTTGGCGCCCGCTGACCGCCAGCGTAAGAGTATCGTTTAGTTTATAGCCAACCCGGCCATCGAGAGTAAAATAATTGTTTATTTTATAGCGGGACAAGGAGGCACCGTCATAAGATACACCAATATCATCATAACGAGATTGCCAGCGTCCCAAGAAATCGAACTCAAAATCTTGCCATGAACGACCAAGGCCAAAAATAATAGTATTGGTTGGCGTTCCGTGCTGACTATCAACTGAGCTATCGGGCGCGCCCGGAGCCCGATTGACCGAGTAATGATCTTTGATGACTGCGAGGGCATAGGCCGCCTTCCAGCGCCAGCCCTCGGTGTTGGAGCCCTTGACGCTCACCTCGCCACCAATACTGGCGCTATTCCCAATGTTTCCGGCATAACCATTGCCGGGCGGGCCGTTGGTGGCGGCGTCGGTTACCCCCGAATCGCCGGGAGGCGCCAGAACATGCTGGCTGGTCTGGTAAAACAACGCCAATTGCCCAGTAGAGTCGAGGTTTGGCAGGCCCCGTTCGTAATCAACCTCATAATTCATACTGACGGTTGGCTTAAGATTGGGCGTTCCCTGATAGGAATTGACCAATACGTTAAAGTTATTTTGAACTGGCTCGGGGAACAACGCATAAAAGTCTGGGGCTTGAACTCCTCGTGCCACTGAAAACCGAAAAGTATCAAGCATTGTCGGCTTGTAAACCGCAGCCGAGTTAAAACTCGGTTCAGTAATTGGTTTACTATTGTATTGGGCAGCAGTATATGCAACGGAAGGATCAACTGGCCCATGATAGTCAAATATCATATGGTCGATGCGCACTGAATTTGTTAGCGCAAAGGCTGGCGTTACTTGCCAGTTCCACATGGCATTGGCTGCGTAAACGCTGAACCCGAAACCCTCGCCCTGAAAAGCCGAACCTCCGCCACGATTATTGCGGTATTCGAGCCCGAGTCGCACGGTATGATTCACCCCCGGCTTCAAAAGATCGCTGGCTTGAACCACATAAAGGCTATTGAGGATGCCGGTGCACGTCGTGCAGTTTTCACCGGGAGCATATTGAAAATCAACGGAATTTCTGTAGGCATTCAGGTTCAGGTAGCCCATCGGGCTGTCGCCGCCGATGCCGATCTTTTCGCGGTTGGAGGCATAACTCGTCCAACCCGGAAAGCCGCCCACGGTCATTTCAAGCTGTTTGGCCTCGGTGACATCAACTTCGGCCGTGAGATCCAACCCAGATGAAAGCGCTACCCGGCCGTGAGCATAGGCGGAGCGGTTATAAGCGTGGCGCGGAAACGAGCCATAGGAAGGCGCGAGATTGGAGGAGGAGAACTCCTTACTCCCATGCTCGCTTGCCGATAGGCGCACCCCAGCGTGGTCGTTTAGTTTGGCGGTCAGAACGGCTGAAAGTTGTTGGTTGGCCTGGGTGCCGCCCCGGGCTGTCATCACGTTCACGCGGTCGAAAATCGGATCGAAGGTGACGATGTTGATCACCCCGGCGATGGCGTTGAAACCAAACAGCGCGGTGTTCGGCCCTTTGATCACCTCGATCTGACGAATTTCCTCTAACTGGACTGGCAGCGTCGCCCATGCGGTATAGCTATGATAATCCACATAAATTTGGCGACCGTTGAGTAATACCAGCACTCGTGGACTGTTAGCGGCGTTGTAGCCCCTGATCGCGACATCGGCGCTGGCTGCGCCATAGCGTCGGACATCGACGCCAGCAACCCCCCGTAGAATGTCGGGAATATTGTCGGCTCCCGACTGGCGAATTTCATCGGCGGTGATAATCTCCATATTGACCGGGGCGTCAGCCACCTTTTGTGGAGAACCGGTTGCCGAGGTGGTGATTGGCTCGCCAAACAACTCCTGCAACTCGCCATAATTCATCACCTGGGAGCGGGCAGGCCCACCCTCTAAAGCCACCCCGAGCATTGCCCCGACCAGCAGGAAAGTTCGCATTCGAGGTGTCATTCCTATCGCTCCGTCACGAGCATTTTGAAGCTGGTATCAAAATCAATGCCGGCACTGGAGGCCGCCGCCCGGCTGAGATATACCGAAATCCTCGGGATTGTTTCAACCGCAACAATACAAGCATGAGCATCAACACAACCAAGATCAGTGCCAATAATTAAAATACGGGGATTGATGCTCTTAACTGCGGCAGCCTCCGCCGTGGAATTAACAAAAACGGCGACCGCGCCGGCAACATCGGGGATGTGGCCTTCGCTGATCTTAAATGTTTGGAGTGTGGTGGCCAAAAGCGCTGGGTCAGCCGCCCCCGAAAGGACAATAATAATTGCGCCCGGCGGGGGTTTATTCTGAAGAAAACTAAATACTTTAGCGGCAATGCGGACTTGCTTAACATCCATGCCGCCAGCAATCGCCACTGACGGAATTGAGCCAATCAGCCAGCCAATTAGCCAGCCGACTCCCCAACAAACAATGACTGCCAGCCTCCAACGCTTCATGCCACACTCGCCACCGATACCGGCCATGGAGTTGCCGGACGCTTCTTAGTCCTTCAGGTCTTCCCACAACTCGCGAACCTTGGCAAAGAAGCCTTCGGATTCGGGATTGGTCGTTTCTTTTGTGCCGGCCTTTTCAAACTCGCGCAACAGGTCTTGTTGGCGTTTTGTGAGGTTGACTGGAGTTTCGACGTTGGCCTGAATGAAAAGATCACCCCGCACCGGGCTGCGCAGCACCGACATGCCCCGGCCCTTAAGCCGGAATTGGTGGCCGGTTTGGGTGCCGGGAGGAACCGTGACCTTGGCCCGACCGCCATCAATCGTGGGGACCTCAATGGTGCCGCCCAGCGCGGCGGTGGTCATGGGGATGGGCACCCGGCAATGGATATTGGCACCCTCCCGCTGAAAAAAGCGGTGGGGTGCGATGGCTAGGAATATGTAGAGATCACCGGACTGGGCGCCGCGGAGGCCAGCCTCGCCCTCGCCAGTGACCCGGATGCGCGTACCGTCCTCGACTCCGGCTGGGATACTGACCTGAAGCGTTTTTTCCCGGCGAACCCGCCCGGCACCGCCGCACGCTTTACACGGGTCGCGGATCACCCGCCCAGCACCATGACAACTCGGGCACGTCCGCTCGATGGTGAAAAAGCCTTGCTGGGCGCGAATTTTGCCGTGACCGGAGCAGGTCGGGCAGGTTACCGGCGCTTGGCCGCCCTCGGCGCCCGAACCTTTGCAACTGTCGCACGCGACCGAAGTTGGCACCCGCACCGTGGTTTGCGTGCCCTTGAAAACATCTTCGAGAGTGACTTCAAGATTGTAGCGCAGGTCGGAGCCGCGACTACCGCCCCCGCCCCCCCCGCCGCGTCGGTTGCCCATGAAATCGCCGAACATTTCGTCGAAAATGTCGGCAAATCCGCCTTGACCGAAGCTGAAATCAAATCCGCCCGCCCCGGCGCCGCCCGGACGGCCACCGCCGCCCTCAAACGCCGCGTGGCCAAACCGATCGTAAGCTGCGCGCTTTTGTTCGTCGCGCAGCACATCGTAGGCTTCGTTTATTTCTTTGAACTTGTGCTCGGCGTCCTTGTTCCCCGGATTGCGGTCCGGGTGAAACTGCATGGCCAGCTTGCGATAAGCTTTTTTCAGCTCATCCGCGCCGGCAGTTTTCGGACATCCGAGCAGTTCGTAATAGTCGGTCTTAGCCATGGGCCTTCGCGTGCTTTAAAATCGAGCCAGGGGCCGGATGGCCCCTGGACCCCATGACTACGACTTTTTCGGCTTGTCGTCGACCTCTTCGAAGTCGGCGTCGACCACACCCGGCTCGCCTTTGGCCGAGCCCTTGGCTCCGCCCTCGGCAGAATGCTCGCCATCGCCGCCAGCACCGGCCTTATACATCGCCTCGCCCAGTTTCATGGAAACCTGAGCAAGAGACTCGGTCTTGGCTTTGATAGTGGCGGCATCACCGCTATCAAGCACGGCGCGCAGATCTGCGATACCCTTTTCCGCCGCCGCCTTATCGGCCGCCGACACTTTGTCGCCAGCATCCTTGATCGTGCGTTCGGTAGTGTGAATCAGAGCGTCGGCATGATTGCGGGCGTCCACCACTTCACGCTTTTTCTTGTCCTCGGCGGCATGAATCTCGGCGTCTTTGACCATTTTGTTGATATCAGCATCGCTGAGACCACCCGAGGCCTGAATACGAATCTGTTGTTCCTTGCCGGTGGCCTTGTCTTTGGCGCCAACATTGACGATGCCGTTGGCGTCAATATCGAAGGTCACCTCAACCTGAGGCACGCCGCGCGGGGCAGGGGGAATGCCAACCAGATCAAATTGGCCGAGCAATTTATTATCGGCCGCCATTTCGCGCTCGCCTTGGAAGACGCGAATAGTCACAGCATTCTGGTTATCTTCAGCGGTCGAGAACACGTTTGACTTTTTGGTTGGAATGGTCGTGTTACGCTCGATCAGTCGAGTAAACACGCCGCCCAGGGTCTCGATGCCGAGTGACAGCGGCGTCACATCCAGCAATAGCACGTCTTTAACATCGCCTTTGAGCACGCCGCCCTGAATAGCGGCACCAATTGCCACCACCTCATCAGGATTGACGCCACGATTGGGCTCGCGACCAAAAAACTGCTTCACGGTCTCGATGATTTTTGGCATACGAGTCATGCCGCCAACCAAAATCACCTCGTCGATTTCAGACGCTTTGAGGCCGGCATCGCGCAGAGCGGCGCGACAAGGCTCGACAGTGCGGCGAACCAGCTCATCAACCAGCGCTTCAAGCTTGGCCCTGGTCAACTTGATGTTGAGATGCTTCGGCCCGGTCTGATCGGCGGTGATGAATGGCAGGTTAACTTCGGTTTGAGTGGCCGACGACAGCTCGCACTTGGCTTTTTCCGCCGCTTCCTTCAGGCGTTGGAGGGCCAGCTTGTCGCGGCGCAGGTCAATGCCCTGCTCCTTATGGAACTCATCGGCGAGATAATCGATGATCTTGGCGTCGAAATCTTCACCGCCGAGGAAGGTGTCGCCGTTGGTCGATTTGACCTCGAACACGCCGTCGCCGATTTCCAGCACCGAAATATCGAACGTGCCGCCACCAAGATCGAACACCGCGATGGTGCCGGCGCCCTTTTTTTCCATGCCGTAGGCCAACGCCGCCGCTGTCGGCTCGTTGATGATGCGCAGCACCTCAAGACCGGCGATCTTGCCGGCATCCTTGGTTGCCTGGCGCTGACTGTCGTTGAAATAGGCAGGAACGGTGATGACCGCCTGGGTCACCTTTTCGCCCAAATAATTCTCGGCGGTTTCCTTCATCTTTTGAAGAATAAAGGCGCTGACCTGGCTCGGGCTGTAGCGCTTGCCATGGGCCTCGACCCAAGCGTCGCCGTTGTCACCCGAGATGATCTTGTAAGAGACCAGGGCTTTGTCTTTGTTGGTGATCGGATCGTCATAGCGCCGGCCGATCAGGCGCTTGATCGCGAACAACGTGTTTTCCGGATTGGTCACACCCTGACGCTTGGCGGGCTGCCCGACCAGGCGCTCGCCCCCCTGGGTGAATGCCACCATCGATGGTGTTGTGCGCACACCTTCGGCGTTTTCAATGACCTTCGACTGTGAGCCTTCCATCACGGCGACGCAGCTGTTGGTGGTGCCGAGATCGATGCCAATAACCTTGCTCATGTCCTGCCTCTTGTTGTTGGCGAATCAGCGACGGCCCGACCACCGGCACCGTCCCGACCCCCGATCAATGTATGGTGAGGGATGCGTGGTGAGGTGTGAGTTAGCCTCTGTTCGGGGCAGATATAAGCAGCTAACCTTTGTCGCGCAACCACCGCCACATCAGAAAAACCCGTTTTGGGCATAGTTTTTTTCCGTTGACCCCGATCCGATGATCATTTCAGCCAGCTATCGCACCGATATTCCAGCCTTTTATGGTCGTTGGTTCACCAATCGGCTGGCGGCCGGATGGGTTGATGTGAGCAACCCCTATGGGGGGAAACCCGCCCGGATCAGCCTGTTGCCCCGGGATGTCGACGGGTTTGTGTTTTGGACCCGTAATCTGGAGCCGTTCCAGGAGGCGCTTCAGGCGGTGGGCGCGGCGAGGCTGCCCTTTGTCGTTCAGTTTACCGCCACTGGCTATCCCCGGGCCATCGAGCGGTCGACCATCGCGCCCGAGCGGGCGATTGCGCAAATGCGGGCGGTGCGGGCAGAGTGGGGGGCGCGGGCGGTGGTCTGGCGTTATGATCCGATTCTGTTTTGCAGTCTTCTTCCGGCCGAGTGGCATGAGGCGAATTTCACCGGTCTTGCCCGCGCCCTCGATGGCGTTTGCGACGAGGTTGTGGTCAGCGTTGTTCAACCTTACCGAAAAACCGTGCGGACGATGGCGGCGTCGGCGCGCGCCCACGGGTTTTCGTGGCGAGATCCGCCCGTTGATGAAAAGCGCGCCCTGATCGCTCGGCTTGCCGATGTTGCCGCAGGTCACGGCATGGCGCTCACCCTTTGCAGCCAACCGGGCCTTGCCGGCATCCCCGGAACTGGCCCTGCTGTTTGTGTCGACATATCCCGCCTTGGCGATGTTGCGGGCCGGGTGATCAAGGCCCGGCGCAAAGGCAATCGCGAGGGCTGCGCCTGCTTCGAATCGCGCGATATTGGAGCCTACGATACTTGCGCTCAGGGGTGTGCCTATTGCTATGCTGTTTCAGCCGCCGACATTGCAAAAGCGCATGTTCTTGGCCATGATCCCGAAAATGCGTTTCTGTAACGCGATTAGGTTGGTAATTGCAGGCGGCTTATGGTAGGTTTACCGGTCTAATAGGAGGTATCCATGGCGATTTCAGGCGTTTCGGGCCACACTCCGACTCCGGTCGTAACGCCCCACAGGCCGTCCGCGCCTACGCCGCCGCCTGGGGGAAATATTGAGCAGCGACAGGCGCCTGTCAGGAGCGCCCCGCCGCCTCACATTCAATCCACCGCCACGGGTGGCCGGGGTGGGAAGCTCGACGTAACGGCCTGAGCCGCGAGCGCCGTCACCCGCGTAACGTGTCGTTGTGAGTTACCTCCGTGCCGGGCAGGTCCGCCCGGCTCAGGGTTCAGTGTGGGTCGTGAAGG
>CAIZDL010000104.1 GCA_903931735.1 uncultured Rhodospirillales bacterium | reverse complement strand
GTTGATGGCCAACTTGTCGGTGGGCACCAGCGGAATGCCGCGCCAGGTGACGAACGCATTGCCGAACAGAGTGACGGTGGGCGGCGGCACGCCGCGCTTAGTGCATTCGCGGCCGAAAGCGGCGATGGCGCGTGGATGGGCCAGAAAGAAAGCGGGCTCCTTCCACACCTTGGTCAAGTGTTAGCGATGCTGAAGATGCGCTCGTATGCGCCGCGAGTTTCGTGAGGAACAAAAAAATGGCCGTTTGTTAACGGCCATTAAGCAAAGCGACAGTATCTTCAGAACGGAATATCGTCAGGATTGAGCTTCCGTCGTGTTAGGCTTCTTCTCCCGTAGTGTTCTGGCAGAAGGTCGAGTATCTTGTTCCCGTAATGATCCCATATCTTATCGCTGAGGTCATTAACGACATCGAAGACAGCGAGGGCTTGCTCTGGTGTCCAGTATGCTGGGATGCTGAACTCGATCGTGAAACGATTTTGTTTTCTTTTCATTGTTTAGCCCCCCGGCGCTGTTTGGCTTTCTTCTCGGCTTGCTCCTTCGCCTCTTTCAGCCGGTAGGACTCCGCGTCAATGGCGATAACCTCGGCGTGGTGGATGAGCCGATCGACAAGAGAGGCCACACATGCTGCGCTGGGAAAGACCTGCTGCCATTCACTGAAGTTCCGGTTCGTCGTGACGACCGTGCTCTTATTCTCGTAGCGCCGGCTGATTATTTCAAAAAGCAAGTCAGCGTGGCGATCTGAGTATGATAAGTATCCAACTTCGTCGATGACTAGAAGTTGGAACCTAGCATAATGGATCAGGCGGCGACGCAGAACTGAGGCGCTATCGGTGCCAGTAAGGTCGGTAAGCATCTGGCCTGCGCTCGTAAATAGGACTGTGTGCCCTTGAACAAGCGCTTGGTATGCGATATTTTGTGCGATGGTTGATTTTCCCACGCCGTTATTGCCGATTATCACAGCATTGGAGGCGTCCTTAACGAACTCGAGGGTCATCAGCTGCTCGACCGCGGCACGGTCACATTCTTTTGGCCAGTTCCAGTCGAAGTCGCAGAGCTGCTTGAAGCGCCCGATATGAGCGTTTCGCAGGCGGCGTTCGTGACTTCGGCGGGCCCGTTCTCGTTCCTCCCAGACAATGATTGTCTCGGCCCAACCGGCCGCGACTGCTTCGTCCCAGTTACTAAGCAGGCCATGCAGGCCCAGGCTTACAGCACGCGCGCGCAACGCCTTGAGGTCATGAGTTGCCATCATTCCGCTCCTTCAGCCGATCGTAAAGATCGAGACGGGGCGGGCGAACGGTGACGTCCCGATCCCTGGCGGCTTTTGACAGGTTGCTGTGCATGGCGGGGGGGCGTCGCCTCTTGTCCCGCCGGCGTTCCAGGGCGATGCGCACGGCGTTGACGTGTGGGACGTTCTGCTTCAGAGCCTCGGTGATCGCGGCTTGCAGTTCGGCGGCACCAAACTGGTCGAGGAGATCGGCCAGATCGGCGGTGATGCGTCCGAGCGGAATGCCCTGTGCGGCAGCGGCTTCCAGCAACTCCTTTCCTGCAGGAACCGATTGGGTAATCCGATCCGTATTCCGGTGGCGGCGGGCAGCCCCCTTCTGTTCGACCAGCGCCTTTATGTGCTCGGCCGTTTCGATCTGTTCACCTTTACCCCAGCTCCGGTTATGCTGGGCGAGAAGCCGCTGGCCATCAACAATGCGCACGGCATGGTGATCGGCAAGGACGGTCAGGGAGCGCTTAACGCAGTCGTGCGGCACCGAGTAGTCGTTCAGGTCAAAGCGGGCATAGGGCGTCTTGCCGATCCGGACCTCCACCCTTTCCTCCACCGGGTACGGGTTATCCGGCAAGGGGAGCAGACGGGGGGCTTCTTCGGCGAAGACCTCGCGAACGGTGCGGGTGGTATCCTCTGGGCAACGGCGGTCCGCCGCGAAGCCCTCGCACCATGCGGCAGCCTGGCGATTGAGGTCGTCCAGGTCGTCGAACCGACGAGCCGCGAAGAAGCTGTCCCGGATATATCGAATCGCTCTCTCGACCCGCCCCTTCTCATTACCGCGCGCCACGGCCACAGGACGAGGCTCAAATCGGTAGTGCCCGGAAAAATCGAGGAGCGTTGAATTGAAGCGAATGGTGTCGCCTCGGCGCTCCAAGACAGCACTTTTAAGGTTGTCATAAAGACAGACGCGGGGTAGGCCCTGCCATGTCTCGAACGCATCAATATGACCACGAAGGAAACTTTCCATTCTCGCATCGAGGAAAAAGCGAAGAAATATCCTTCGTGAGTAACTGAGAACTATCACAAACGCCATTAAAGGTCGGCGTGCTTTGCCAATAGCAAGGTGTCCGAAGTGACCCCAGTCAACTTGTGCTTGTTCACCCGGCATTGTCCGAAGACGAAGATAAGCCTCCGCTTTACGGCGTTTTGGTCTATTGCAGGCAACGATGTGACGAACGTGGCTGGCGCACCCACGATACCCACGCTCATGCACCATTGCGTGGAGGCGGCTCGCAGTCAGGCGCGGAAACTTCTCAAGGGTCTCCAAAATGAGCGGCAGGTAGGGATCAAGCTTCGATGGACGCTGCCGAGTGGTCGTCGGCAGGCCAGCCTGGGCCAGCACACGGGTAACGACGCTGTGATGCACACCGAGCTGGTTGGCGATCGTGCCGACCCGCCATTTCTCAACATGGTAAAAGCGTAGAATCTGGGCTTCAAGATCACGGGGGATGGCCATCAGGAAATACTCCTCGCCGGTTGACGTGTCGTTGAGACCCGCGGCGCTTCAAGAACCCCTGTCGGATGAACTCGGAGCATTGATCCCCGCAAAAGTTACAGAACCAGGGCGGTTGCCCAAGAGAACTGCGCAGGGAGGGGGACACGATTGACGCCGCCGCCGGTCTCGACGCCACCAAATCATTCAGCGGCGCCGGAGGTGAACCATGGTGCGTCACTATTTTTACGCGCGCACGGTAGCGGCGCGCCCGCCTCGCATGCATCATGCGGCCACGATGGCTCAGCTGATAGCGTCGGGCAGCAGCGCGGCGTCGCTCCCGTCGAACGCCCCGCGCACAGCCGCAGCAGTAAATCTGGCCGCGGTCGCACTGGCGGCAGACCAGAACCTGAATGCTGCAGCAAGCGCACAGGAAAAGACGGGCGGAAGAACCTCCCGAACAACCAACGTCACGCGATGTAAGGTGGACTGGTTCAGGAATCGGTGCGATACTGCCCTTGTAATCGTGCTGAGCACGGTTCAGGGCACGGCGCCGAGTTGGACTTGCAGGTTTTGATCGGCGCCGTGCCAGCCTACCAAGGCTGATTACTTAATACAGCGCAGAACCCGCGGCTGTCAGCCGGAAAATTCGTTCAAAATCATTGCGGTCGCGATCTTCCGGGTTGCCCCTGTGGGTCCACAGATACTTCCCGCGCGCGTCTCTTCGTCGCTCGTGGGGGCACTGCGCGCCACGCGCGGGCCCCTTCTGTGGACTACAGGGATAACCCTACTTCGGCATCTATCTGCGCTTTTTGACCAGCGCCAACACCCCTGCATGCTGATGAGCAAGATCGAACGATGGGACGGTTGGAGCATGGAGGGTATGGGCTTGTCGGGGGAGCGAGTTATCCACAAGCTAAGTTCTAACTTCTCTTTAAATTCTAATTTCCAGCCTCGTAACCCATTGGTGTGAAGTCAAAATATGGGTGTGGTTGCGAGGAAAGGGGTGCGTTGTTGCGAGGAAAGGGGTGAGGTGGTTGCGAGGAAAGGGGTGCGTTGTTGCGAGGAAAGGGGTTTGTGGGTTGGGGCGAGGTTGGGACGATATCCCTGTTGCGAGTAAGCGGGTGGCGCGTGGCACGCATGAAAGTGCCCTCGGATATTGGGGCAGTTGCGAGTAAACGGGTTTGGGCTGATGGGTTAGTGACGATGCGAGTTGATTTACTCTCGTCTCGCAAATATAATGCGTGCTCCTCATTAGAGTGGGGCGTCATGGCAAAGACAATCGATCAAAAGACAAATATCGATGGTTTTCCCAAAGCCGGGGAACTGATAGAGATATCAGGAGCTCATGAGCTAGAAGCGTCTGACAGAGCAGCCCTAAACATTCTATATCGTCTCGCGCATGATAGCGGACGACTAGGTGAAAAGGACGCCGAGTGGAATATCCCAATCAAAGACCTCCGTCTATCAAGCACACATAACTCAACTGATCGAGTACGTGATAGCTTAAGGCGGCTTATGAAGGTTGTTGTTACAATACCATTTAGGGGGCACGACGAACGCGAACGCGTTCTCCTAACACATCTATTCGACTTTCTTGACCTGCCGTCAGACGAAGAAAACGCAGTAACAACAATTCGCTTCGGCTTGCCGCGTAAACTGCAACCGATATTGATGCGCTCCGGTCATTGGGGGAGAATAAAATCCGAGATAATCTGCGCGATGACGAGCAAGTATGCTATGCAGCTTTATGAACTAATCCAACTGCGCGCTAATATGGGCAAAAGCATAGAGGTGTTTACACTTGACCAGTTCAGATCGAAAATGAATATACCGCCAAACACCTACAGCCGAGGGCATGATTTAGTTAAGTATGTTATAGAGCCGTCGGTATTAGAAGTTAATGGCCTATCAGACATGGGTGTTGATATTCAGCCAAGGCGCAAGCATGCAAAAGCTCCGATTTATGAGGTTGCCGTAGCGTGGTGGCGTAAAGAAGGTAATGACTTTCGGTCAGCTCTTAAAGAGCGTCAACGTTCAAAGGTAGGTAGGCTTGCGAGGCTACGAGGACTTGTCGAGACAGTCGAATAGCAACACATAACTTAACTTCTTTGCAAGTTTGATCGCACGAGCACCCCAAGCCACGTTCTCCACCATGTTTTTTGTACATCAGCCACGTCCAAGGTCAGACTTGGACGATGATCCGAACCATCGTTGCCACCACGGTAGCTGATCGGTCAGCTCGACCTTGTTGGCAGGCGGTTGGTGGCGGTCAGCGAGTAGGTGGTTGAGCACCTGATCGAGACGCTGCTCGACACGCTCGGCACGAAGCTCGGCAGCGTCCACCCTCTCTAGCCACAATGATCGTTCTAGAGCCCCCTGGGCCTGAAGACGGTTGACCAGATCGAGGTGCATCGTCTGCACCTCTGCAAGCCGGCGAGCTGATGTCGTTCGTTCCTCTGCTAAAGTGTCGGCAATACGCTTATCAGCACGCGCTCGTTCTGCATCCACCATCGCCAGAGCATCGGCAAGTGAGATCACAGGAGTGGGTGATGTAGGGGACTGATGGGGATCATTATGGGGATCGCGATCCCCCACGGTGGGGATCGCTCGGAGGGGTTCAGTAGGGAGCGATCCCAAGGGGATCAATGGGGATTGATCGGCATCGAAGATAGACAGCGGAACCTTAACGCGCGCCGAATCCCGCGGATGGTTTCCAGGCTGGATATCCCATTTTCGGCGCCTTGCCTTGTGGCGCGCAGAATCAGCGCCAATACCAAGGCGTTCGGCAAGCTCCTTGTACGTTAGCCATACATAGTCGGCCATAATGGGGACCGGTCGGAGGGGTGCGATCCTCATTACACTCGCAGACTAACGCCGGCAGCGTCAACACCCCTATGATCACACATAGAGCGGTTTTATGGGTGTACTGACCAAGGGTTCACAATCTCAATTCCACAGCCCTCGAAATCAGCCACATTTCGAGTAGCGAGTGTGGCCCCACGAGATCGAGCGATGGCAGCTATCTGGGCGTCAAACGGTGTGATTGGACGACCGGATGTCCGACGGTTTGCGGCTATTACGGCATAGAAGTTGGTCGCTGTGCTGTCGAAGGCGAGTATCCTGCCGTGGAAGTCCTCCGTGATCATGCCCTCTATCGCAGCCGAAACGGCGTCTCGACGACGACCTTTGGGCATCAAGGCCGCACCATACCGAAGTTCAGCCTCGGTGATCGTCGATATGAAGAGGCTGGCAGGCGGTTGCTGGCCTATCCAAGCCTCGACAGCCTGATCTGGCGTTGGACGCATAATCTCTGACAGGATGTTGGTATCGAGAAGGATCATCAATCGAAACTCGGTGGTTCACGCATGGGAGCACGCGGAGTCTCAGGGAGGTCCACACCGCCGACCGATGCAAATCGGGCACGGATCGATTTCGCCAGATTGGGTGTGCCGGAAGGGACGACGGACAGAGCGTTCCGAAGGATGTCGCGAGCTTCATCCTCCATAGACTTATCATGGACGGCGGCCTGGATACGCAGGCGTGCTTTGAGCCCATCATCGAGATTACGGATCGTGATGCTCGCCATCGGGCGCCCCTGCAATCATTGATGACATAATATGCATTGATGACAGGGAAAGCAAGGCGGTGTTCCAGCATAGTATCGGCGTTTCAGTTTGTCGCCGGCCAAGACCACCGTGGTATGAAGGTTCGCCGTCACGCACCCACGGAACCCCGATGACCGATCCCGACCTCCTTCTCAACAAAGATGAGCGCGAAGTCGTTCGCAGGGAGTTTATGGCGCGGTTCAACGATGCCCCCAGCGTCATGGAAGGCTTTCATGTGAAGCGATGGGCGACAGGGGCGAACAAGGGTAAGCCCAAACTGACCGCAGCAGTCCAGGGTCTGCTGGAGCGTGGCCTGATCGTCCTCAATGATGAAGGGCATTGGCCGAGAGCCAGGTTCACCGACAAGGG
>CAIZDL010000103.1 GCA_903931735.1 uncultured Rhodospirillales bacterium | reverse complement strand
GGGCAGATGCATTCATCCCAGATCGCCATTTCCAACGCATTGCTGGCCAGACCAGCAACTTTCTATAAAATACTATACCTAGTGGGTGTCTGCGTCAACCGGATAGGCAGGCTTGAAATCACATCGAACATCCGTTGTAACCCAACGGCGGGAAACGCTTTTTCCCAGCCGCCCTCGAGGCGATTACCACCAGCCATCCGACACACTCCTGAAACCCACGGCCCTGAAACCCACGCCGCAGCACTCTATAAAGCACTCGCGGCATTGAGACAGCGGTGATTTTACCCAACAACGCGCGCCGCCAGCGGGTTGGGTACGCCCGGCGCAGCCCCAATCGCGACCCTAAATGGCAATAAGATGGTATGCGGTGGTTCGCAATCATGATATTCTCGTGATCGGATCGATTTCCTTTATCCTTCCAGGCGCTTTCGCGCCCCGACGTAATTGGAACGGCCGCAGCGCGGCGCCGGTCCGGAGACCATGATGGCGATCAGGTTTGTCTGCACGATTGTTATTCTGCTGGCCGAGTTCTATGCTTGGTTGATGACAGCAACAGGTTTGCAGCTAACGCAATACAGGCCAGCCTTCGGCGGCTGGGTCGGGAACGCGCAACCCTTTGTTTTGGCGGCCTTGGTTCACGCTGCAATCTCACTTTTTTACCTCCGCCTCGCATCGCCGGTTACCATGTCCAAGCGCGAAAAAGTCGCGCTGGCCACCTCGGTCCCGCTGATCCTGGTGTTCGTGTTGTGGTCGATCTTCATGTCGTCCTACTCGATCATGTTCGAGCGGCGATCGGAAACCTCGTTTAATGAGGCTGGCAACAAGCTTCAGGCCATTTCTGAAAAGCTTCACGCCATCGACACCGAGATGACCAATAACTATGTCGGCACCGTGAATAACCTTCGCGAGCGCATGGAACTGGAAGTCCACAAACCCGAGCCGGGAGTCGTCGCTGGGTGCGGTGTTCGCTGCCGGACTGTCCGGCGCGCCTGGACCGCGCTCCAAGACTTCCAATATCTCAACACACCGGTGTTGCGCGACCGCCCCCCGACAATCGACCTTGCTAAAGAACTTAGCCTCGCCGAAAATGATTTCTCCGCCGTCTCCGACCGATTGGAGGGCTTTCGCTCCGCCAGCCGAGTCTTCACGGACCTCAACCGATTGCTCAACGGCACCGTCCGGGACCCCAGCATTCCAGAGGATCTGACCAGCATCGATGCCAATGTGCAGGCAACGCAATATGGCTCCCGCCTGAAAGACCTAAAACGGCAAATTGATGACCTTCGCACCAATGACCGCAAGCTGACCGACGCGAAATATCGAGGGCTTGCCGAGTTGGTGAAAGACCTCAACGCCGCTTTCGAAAATGGCCGGCTGGCGCAAGTCTTGGATTTACTGACCATTTTGTTGATCGCGATGGCGCCCGACATTCTTTGTCTCGCCATGGCTGCCCTGGCCCGCAGCTTCTCCAAGAACACCGAGCCGGTGCCAATGCTACCTTGGGGACATATGTTCTGGCGACGCCTGCTCCGAAACCGCCGCTATCTGCCGAGCGGCATGGAAATCGACAACCTTAAGAACCTCGTCACCGAGCAATTACGCTATCGGGTGAGCGGCGGCGGTCCCGACCAACCGGCAGCCTCCGGCCCGACTCTCGGCGCCTCACTCGGGCCAAGCTCAGGCCCGGGGCCGGCAACCGGGCCAACAGCGCCCTCCGACAACACCAACCCGCTGTTACAAGGTTTGCGGCCACATCGTCGACCTGCGGCCCGCGAGCCGATTATCCGCTAACACATGATGCGATCAAACGGAACCGGATCATGTGTTAGCTGTTTGTTTTTAAAGCGGATTAACGCTATGGGGTGAGTCCGCCCCGCGTCTAGGCGCGCTCGTGCCGCCTGTGAATCCATAGACAACTACTGCCACAAGCGGCCGCGGCGGCCAGCAGGCGAAGCCAAAACCAAAGGGTGAGCGCCCCCTCCGCCGACCGGACGAGCACCACCAACCCAACCACCAACAACCAGATGCCCGTCATCAGCAAAACGTAGGGCAGAAGCCGCCAAATCGAGTCGATGATCATGGCCTGCCACCACTGGCGCGGTTAAATCCGGTCCGCCATAAAGCCTTCATCGGCAGCCTGATCCGCAACCGCCCCGTCTTCGGCTTCAATCTGGCCCTCGCGATACCGAAGATAGGCGTAAATCGCGGCAGCGCCGGCAGCGCCAACCAAAATCGGCCCCCAGACCCCCAACCCGATGCCCAAGCCCAGGCTGAAGCTGCTCCCGCTGAAAAACGAGCCCCCGGTGGCCACAGCCTTGGCCGCGCCGACACTGCCGCCCACCACCGACGCCGCAGCCGAACCGGCCGCCCCCCCGGTGCCGCCCAGCAGTTTTGCGGTCAGCGCATCGCGCACCAATTCATGCTCGATGCCCGGAAAGATGGCCGCCGTTGCCGGTGTCATCCCGTTTGCGACCAGGGTTTGGCGAACCACCTCATGGC
>CAIZDL010000102.1 GCA_903931735.1 uncultured Rhodospirillales bacterium | reverse complement strand
GTGAGTGTTATCACCGTTATTTTATTGATCTGCTGGGCCAAGTTCGGAATAAGCGGTTGGCTAGCGCTATCAGTGCCGGGGGTGATGGCGGTATGGTTTTGTACTGTGAGTACGGCAGCGACAAGGACTGTCGCCGTCAGTCCGACAAATGCGATAAAGGAGCTCGGCTTCATGGTCTATCCCCCTGATATCCCTTGATTACTCTCTAACCGTCCGGTGCCGCCGGCGAGCCCGCCATCCAGAAAGTCCAAGAGCAAAAATTGTCACTAAAATTGGAACTGCCGCGATATTGATAATTTTGAGTCGCGCTGATAGAAGCTCAATCTCACGATTTAAATTATGCTGGACTACTCTTAATTCTTTGCGAGTGCTCAGAATTTCAGTGCGATAGCGATCAAGTACTCCTTGTTCATCGGGGGACAGCAGAGTACCGCTCCCGGCTTTGGCCCGCCCTTCGACATCGGCGATTTGCTTCTCGATTTCGACTAAACGTTTTCGAAGAGCTTTCTCGCGAGCGAGAAACTGTTCGCCTGCCGCCCGCTGTAAATTTTCAACGACCAAAAAGGGCCGGGTGGCGCCGGCCCGGCCACGAAGACTGATAAGGTCAGACGACCCTGCGAGGTTGTCCACGGCGTTATTAAGGAAATCGGCGTTGGAAGCAAACGGAGTATAAACACGTTGGCCCATAATATTCTGTTCGTGAACCCAGAAACGATCTTCCAGCATATCTGTGTCGGCAACGACAATCAGGGTGGCGGGTTTGGTGCTGGTATTAAGGGGAATGCCTTTATCAAGGTTTCGGTCAGGAAAAGCGGTTTTGACAGTGCCGGTGATTCGGGCCGCAAGGGTTTGAGTATGTCCACCGGGCTTTAGGGCCGCGATTAGGGCATTCGGGTCGGGGTCTCCGTCCAGCATTGAAATATCAAGAAGTTGACCCCGCTCTGAACTGGTCAGGAGAGGCGTGAAGGTAATCTCCGAACCGGCAAGCTTGGCGAGCGCTCCTGGAGAAGGAAGCATTAAGCTGTTGATATTAGCCGTTATAATATCGTCGTGGTTGAGGTTCTCGGTCCCAACGGCAAGCCAGGCGGGATAAGGAATCGCGCGTCGCCGAGCCCCTTCGCCACTCGCGACCTGTACGGCCAACTTTGGATCGGCGACAAAATGGCCTTCATCCATCCCGATGCCCCAGGCGGCAAAAAGTTTGGTCAGGGTCGATCCCCGTTGCGGCGGCACAGGTACACCCGACGGCCCTGGGCGATCGAGCGCGCTCTCGACATACGGATCGACATACACAATGGTTTTGCCACCCGCAAGAACATATTGGTCGATGGCGAACAGTGCCGGGTCGGGAAAATTTTGTGGGCGAAGCACCAGGAGGACCGATATCTCACTGTCTATACTGGTAATATTAGGGTTCAATATCCGGATATCGAAGCTCTGGCGCAGTTGCCGGAGGAAGGCGTAGGGTTGGGCGTCGCCGCGCATCGCCGCCACCATTCCCCCCGGCCCGTATGCCAAATCCATGTCGGAAATCACCCCGACCACCGGCCGTGGCGGGTCGGTCAGCGCGTACACCAACTTGGAGAGGTCGGCTTCGAGGAATGACTCCCGGCTTTGGGAAAAGAAGGGAATGACCTCTTGCCGATCGACAGTGTTGGTCCCGACCAGACCGAAATAGGCCGGTTGCCCCGAGGCCTGGTCCGTGGGTACACCCTGTATGCCGGCCTGGACGGCGCGATCTTCGGCATCAGAAAACGGTTCAGGATCAATAACTTGAAGCCGGATTTTGCCGTTGGAGCGGTTGGCGTACTCCTCTAGCATTTCACGGACACGCTGACCGTAGAGACGGAATGGCGGCGCGCTCCGGGCGAGTTTTTCGGAAAAGAACAACCTGAGCACAATTGGCTCTTTCAGGTGCGCCAAAATGGTGCGCGTTCCCTGCGAGAGGGTGTAGAGGCGGTCGGCGGTCAGATCAAGTCTGGCGTGTCGAAACGCAGTCTGGCTGAGTACATTAACGGCGAGGAACAGTATAGCCGCTATGCCGAGCGAGCCCAGTGACAATATCCGGCGGGTCCTTGTGGTGGCGAGCATGGTTCTTTCCCTCAGCCGGCTTTGCGCCATTCGACGACCACTGCGTTGGCATAAAGCCAAAATATGATCAACGAGGCAAAATAGACGATATCTCTTAAATCAATGACACCATCGACAATTGATCCGAAGCGGGCGAGAAAACTGAAAGAGGCAATGGTCTCAACCAATGCCTGGGGCGCCCATGGCGTTATTATATCCAGCACGATCGGCGTGCCGGAAACTGTGAATAACAAGCAAACGATAACCCCAAGCACGAAGGCGATAACTTGGTTATGGGTGGTTGCGGAAAGACAGGCGCAGATCGCAAGGTAGCCCCCGGCCATCAGCAGGCTGCCAAGATACCCCGCGACGATCACCCCCTGATCGGGCCGCCCAAGGTAGCTGACTGTGATCCAAACCGGGAAGGTGAGTGCGAGCGCGATTGCGGTGAAGGTCCAGGCTGCGAGAAACTTACCGAGCACCACTGCCGATAGCCGAATGGGCAGGGTCAGCAGCAGTTCGATTGAGCCAGTCTTACGTTCCTCTGCCCATAATCGCATGGCGATCGCGGGCATTAGAAGTAAATAGAGCCAGGGGTGAAACATGAAAAATGGTTTAAGGTCCGCTTGTCCTTGCTCGAAGAAGGCGCCAACGTAGAATGTAAATATTCCGGTAAGTAATAAAAAGATGACGATAAACACGAAGGCAACCGGCGTTGCGAAATAGCCGGCCAGCTCACGGCGAAAAATGGCGATCATACCTCTGATCATGCCGCGATCTCCTGGTGTTGATTTTCCCCGGTCGTGATGCGGCGGAATATCGCGTCGAGCCGGCCGGGGGCTGCTTGGTGTTCGCCAAACCGCCAGCCGCCAGCGTCGGGCAACGGCGTCCCCTCGGCCAGCACCCTGCCACGGGCGATGATCAACGACCGGGTACACACCGCCTCCACCTCTTCCAGAATGTGAGTTGAGATGACTATGGCCTTGGTCGCAGCCATTTCCTTGATCAGCGCCCGCACCGCGAATTTTTGGTTGGGGTCGAGGCCATCGGTCGGTTCGTCAAGGATAAGGACATCAGGATCGTGAAGAATGGCCTGAGCAAGCCCGACTCGGCGCTTGAATCCCTTGGAGAGGGTGTCGATTGGTTGCTCCAGCACGGGACCAAGGCCCGCGCGCTCGATTGCCAGATCCAGCTTGCGCCGCCGGTCATCGCGCCGAAGACCGCGAACATCGGCGACAAAGTTTAAAAATTCCCGGGGGGTCATCTCGGCGTAGGCAGGGGCGCCTTCCGGCAAATACCCAATTCGGCGCTTGGCCTCGACCGGAGCCATGGCGGTATCAAAGCCGCAAACCGAGACTTGGCCCATTGTGGGGGCTAAAAAGCCGGTAATAATCTTCATGGTTGTGGATTTGCCGGCGCCGTTGGGGCCAAGGAACCCCAGCACCGTTCCCCGTTCGACAGCAAAGGAAATGCCGTCCACAGCCGTGAAGGTGCCAAAGCGCATGATAAGTTGCTTGATCTCGATCATCGCCATGATGGACGGGTCTCCAGGAGGGCACGCGGACGCTCGCGCTGTTTCTATCAAGATCGCCCCGGTCGGGCAATGGGCGCAGAATTTCGCGCTTAAAATCAGCCCTTCGCAAGGCTGGCCGCAAGCCTTAGATCTCTTTCGAAGAGCGGCATCACGCCGTGGTTGCCGCGTAGAATATAACTCGGATGAAAAGTCGGAACGATACTCGTATTGGGCAATAGCCGGCAGGGAAACAAACTCCCGCGCCGCTCCAGAATGCCGCCAAGACCGGTCAACGCCCAAAGGGGGGTGCGGCCGAGAGCAACGATGACAAAGGGGCGCACCTCGGCCAGCAGGGCGGCGAGCGCCTCAACCTCGCCGGCAAACTCGGCCAGGCAATAATCCGAGCTGCCAAATGGCCCCCACTGTTCGGCTAAGGTAAGGCCAAGGCGCCGCGCTTTGGTTCGTGATGAAAAGAAATGCGCGACCTTATTATCGGGGGGCTGAAAACGAAAGACGTTCGCCACCAGACAAGCGCGGCGATCAATGCCGATCGTTTGCAATTGATGGTCGAGCAACTGGCCACTGCGACCAACAAAAGGGCGCCCTTCCCGAACCTCGTCGCGGCCGGGCGCCTCTCCAACCAGGACCAGCGGCGGCCGTGAGCCGACCTCATCCCGAACCTCCGGCATCTGGTAGGGAACTTGGGGCAGGACAGGCGGGCTCATGAAAATCACTCCCTTATTGGGAAAACAGCGAGGCAAGGCCAAGAAACGCCGGGTGCGGGTGGGTGATGACAAAGCTCGGGATCGCCTCCAGATAGCTTTGTTGCGGCCCTTTTTCCACGAATCGGCGGCGAAAGGCCGAGCGTTCGAGAAAAATACCGAGGCGCGGAACGATGCCACCAGCGATGTAAACACCGCCGCGCGCGCCCAACGTCAGCGCCAGATTGCCGGCAACGTTGCCAAGGAACGAGGCGAACACCTCCAGCGTCTCGCGGCAGAACGGGCAGCTTCCGTTTAGGGCAGCGGTGGTGATGTCGGCAGCGGCGGTTTGTGTCGGTGTGCGGCCGTCAAGGGAGCAGAGCGCATGGTAAAGATTGATCAAGCCAGGGCCGGAGACGACCCTTTCCGCCGAGACGGGGCCAAACTCGCGGCGCAAGCACCGTAAAATATCGCTTTCGCGATCATCGGCGGGCGCCAGTAAAACATGGCCGCCCTCGCCGGAAAGGGGAAGCCAGCCGCCGCCAGGCGCCAAAATCAGCCCCGAGACGCCAAGTCCACTGCCAGGGCCAAGCACGGCGACCGGCATTCTCGTTATCATTGTCCCACCGGTGATGCTGGTGTTTAATCCAGCGGTAGAGCCAATCCGTTGGATATCGATGGTTGAAAGCTGGGGGATGGCCAGCGCCACGGCGGTAAAATCGTTAATCACCTCCAACCGCGCAAGACCGAGGGTGTCTTTTAGCTTGGCGATCGAAAAGCGCCAGGAAAGGTTGGTGAGCGTGACCTCATCGCCCATTACCGGGCCGGCAACGGCAAAAGCGGCGTGGCGAGGCCGGTGCTCGGCGGGAATGGTGCTTAAAAACTCCTGCGTTGCCGCATCGAGGGAAGAAAAACGCGCCGAGGGCAGAACCAGGGTTCGCTCGGACACGCCTTCGCCAATCAGGGAAAAGCGGGCGTTGGTGCCCCCGATATCCGCCAGCAGCAGCGGCTTCTCAATGGTTGGGGGTGGGGCGCGATATGGCATGGCTGAGTTGCGTTGCTATCGGGTGAGGGGCGCGGGACAGGCGGGCGGGCCAAGCGGATGAAACGGAAGCCTCCCGGATAACACCCGGAAAATCAAGAGAATGCCACTGTGGTGTCGGTGATCGGTCCGGGACCGGTTGATTTTCCCGCCGCCCGCCCGAGGGCGCTGACCATGCTTGGTAATGATCCTTGTGAAAGCGCGATAATTGTGCAGTATTTATCGCTTGATTATTTAGGTGCAGTGCACCATGTTCCGCTTTGCGAGGTCGGGCGTGTTTCGATGCGGCCGGCCTTGTAACGCACTTCTTGGGCGTTTCCTCCCTAAACTTGGGCCGCGCTTTGTAGCGCGGCCCTTTTTTTTACCCGGGATGCGCCGGTTTTTCATCCTTTTTCTGGAGAAAGACCATGGCGAACCAGCAGTCGGCGGAATTGATGGTAGCCGATATCAAGGGCAGTTGCGGCTTGTTTCTGGTTGAAGCGAGCCTCCTTGAGGGCTGTTTCAAGTAATTTTCGTTCGAATTCCATGATCTGGGCCTTTAAGCCTCCGGGATTTATTGTGACCATCGCCGGGCAGGGCACTACCGGGGGGGCGATGATCTGCGGCATCCGGTAGGGGGAGGCGAAGGGGTCGAGGCTGAGATCGTTGATCGGCAGCTTGGGGTTTTTCGCCCGAGCCACCGTGCGCTCAACGGCATTGCGCAATTCGCGGACATTGCCCAGCCAGGGGTGGTGCCCCAATCGGTCCAGCGCGGAGGGCGTAAAGCCGGGGAAGGCGGGCCAGCCAAGGTGTCGGGCCATGGTGATGCCAAAATGATCGGCCAAGACCGGAATATCTTCCGGCCGGGCACGCAAGGGCGGCAGGGTGATCACCTCGAAGGCGAGGCGGTCGAGCAGATCGGCGCGAAACTTTCCCGCCGCCGCCAGGGCCGGCAAGTCGGCATTGGTGGCGCCGATCACCCGCACGTCTGAGGCAAGGGTCTGGCTGCCGCCCACCCGCTCGAACTCGCCATACTCGACGGCGCGGAGCAATTTTTCCTGCACGGCGGCCGAGCAGGTGGCGATTTCGTCGAGAAACAGGCTGCCGTCCTGGGCCAGCTCAAACCGTCCGATATGGCGACGCACCGCGCCGGTGAAGGCCCCGGCCTCGTGGCCGAACAGCTCTGATTCGAGCAGACTTTCGGCAAGGGCGGCGCAGTTGAGCTTGACCAGCGGCCGATCCCAGCGCCGCGACAAAAAGTGCAACCGGGCCGCCACCAACTCCTTGCCGGTGCCCCGTTCGCCAATCACCAACACCGGTCGGTCGAGCGCCGCCACCCGCGACACCTCATCGAGCATGGTGAGGAACGCGGGAGACTGGCCGATGAGCGGCGGCAGCGAGCTGGAAACCGATGGCATCTACAAATCCGCAATAAAATGGCGAAAATCGCTAATAAGTATCGGGTACTTCCCGCCCCCGGGTCAAGCGGCGACAAAAAAGTGTTTGTTTTCAGTGTATGTAACGTTGGCATAGCGGTTGCTTAGCCATGGACAAACACCTTTCCCCCAATCGAGGACATCTGGTCATGGGCATCTTTTCCCGCCTTTCCGACATCATCAATTCCAACCTCAACGCCCTGCTCGACCGTGCCGAGGACCCTGAAAAGATGATCCGCCTGATCATCCAGGAGATGGAGGACACGCTGGTTGAGGTGCGCTCGTCGACGGTGCGAATCATCGCCGAGAAGAAAGAGTTGGAGCGCAAGATCGCGACCATTCGCGCCGATTGCACCGAGTGGGCGCGCAAGGCCGAGGTGGCGCTCGGAAAAGGCCGCGAGGATTTGGCCAAAGCCGCGCTCACCGCCAAGGCCAAGGCAACCGAGGCCGCAGACACACTGGAGGCCGATCTTAAGCCACTGGCGGAAGCGTTGGCTAAATCGGATGCCGACATCCGTATTCTTCAGACCAAGCTCAACGACGCCCGCGCCCGCGAAAAAACAGTGGCAATTCGCAAGCAATCGGCGGTCAATCGGGTCAAGGTTCGGGGCAAGCTCCATGATGACCGTATCACCAACGCTTTTGCGCGCTTCGAGGCGGTGGAAAGGAGCCTGGACGAACTGGAGGGGAAGGCCGAATCCTATGATCTTGGTCAGGCCAAGACCTTGGCCGATCAGATTAACGATCTCGACGCCTCGGATAAGGTCGAAGGTGAGCTGGCCGAACTAAAGGCGAAACTGGCGGCCCGAACCGCCAAGGCGGGGTAATTTTCGGAGTAATTCTCAATGTCGGATTTCGCGATTGTTCTAACGGTGCTGTTTCTCACCTTCGTGGCGCCGTTGTGGATCATCTTCCACTATGTCACCCGCTGGCGCACCGCCAAGTCACTGACTGCGGAGGATGAGCGTATGCTGGGCGAGTTGTGGCAAAGCGCCGAACGGATGGAGGGACGGATCCAAGCCCTGGAGCGCATCCTCGACGCCGAGGCGCCCGGCTGGCGCAGCAAACTCTAGAAAAAAAAGGGGCGATCGTCATGGTGCTCAATTCGCCGTTTTCCTCGCCCAATCCGCACAAGCTCTGGCGCAATCCGGCCTCCGGCAAGGTCTTTGGCGTTTGTGCCGGCATGGCTGACTATTTTGGCCTCGAGCCGTTCGTGGTGCGGGCGGTGGCGGTGGTGGGGTTGATCATCTTTTCAGTGCCGATGCTGGTCGGGTATTTTTTGCTCGCGCTGATCCTGCCCGCGCGCCCGCCCAGCCTTTACCGCTCTCCCTCAGAGGAGGAGTTTTGGCGCGCCGTCACCACCCGGCCCGATGTTACCATGTCGGCGGTGCGCCACCGCTTCCGCGATCTTGAAAAACGGTTGCGCTCACTCGAAACCCACGTCAGCACCTCGGAATTTGAGGTCAGCCGCGCCATTCGCGACCTTGAACGCTAGTGGGCCGCAGCAGTTAAATTGCATGGTAAAAGTCCGGGTTTCCAAAGGCCGTCGGCCGTTGGAAACCGTTAACCCAGCAAGTTAACTGACGCGCTCCCCTAGGGCGGGTCGCTGCGGGGCGGACTTACCCCGTAGTATTGATCCGCTCTAAATTCCGATACGCTCATGTGTTATGAAGTGCGCGGATGGAATTTCGGCTGGCGGTGGGGCGGGCGATGATCAGGCGTTATCGGGCGGCAATGTTGGTGTTGGCGCTTCTTGTTGCGGGCTGTGGGCCGATTTATGAGACCGTTTATTCCTACCAGCCGCCGCGCTCGCCCCAGGGCCGACAGTGTGTCGGGCAATGCCAGCAGATCAACCAGTATTGCCGACAAAATTGTCAGCTAAGGGAAACCAGTTGCCAAGCCACCGCCCGTCAAGATGCCTCTTATGATTATGACCGTTACGTCCGGGAGCGTCAGCGTCATCGCCAAGAGATCAAAAAATCCCCCAGTGACTTCGATCATTCATATAGCTGTTCCAGCGCTTCGAGCTGCGAGCAGACTTGCGGCGACGATTACCGGATGTGTTACACAAATTGTGGTGGCGTCGTGACCTCTCGGGAGGAATGCACGATGTTCTGCGATCAACATTAGAGCGCGGCGCTGTTTAGGGGTGTGCTGTTTGGGAAAACCACGCCACCGCATCGGCCAAGGCCTGATTGGCAGGACGGAAGTGGTAGCCAAGGTCGCGCTCGGCCTTGGCGGAGGTAAAAAACATTTTCTTGCGCGCCATGCGCACGCCATCCACGGTGACCATCGGGTCGGCGTTCCCGGTTAATCGGGCGATAAATTCGGCAACATAGGCGATTGGCATGATCAGGTCGTGGGGCAGGCTGATCGAGGGTGGTTTGCGGCCGGTGATGCGGGCAATTTCGGTTAAAATCTCTTTCAGGGTCAGATTCTCGCCGCCAAGGATGTAGCGCTCACCAATTTTGCCGTGTTTGAACGCCAGCAAGTGCCCGGCGGCAACGTCATCGACATGAACGATATTCAGCCCGGTGTCGACGTAGGCCGGCATCCGCCCGGCGGCGGCGTCGGCAATCATGCGTCCGGTCGGGGTGGGCTTGATATCGCGCGGGCCAACGGGAGTCGACGGGTTGACGATCACCGCCGGCAGCCCTTTTTCCGCGATCAGCCGTTGAACTTCGGCCTCACCCAGAAATTTGGACCGCTTGTAGTGGCCCACCATGTCTTCCAACCGCACCGGCGTTGCCTCGTCGGCGGCGCTGCCATTTTTGTGCAGGCCAAGGGTGGCGACGCTGCTGGTGTAGACCACGCGCTCGACCCCTGCTTCCAGCGCTGCCAGCATCAGTTGACGCGTGCCTTCAACGTTGACGCGGTAAATACTATCGGGGTCGGGAACCCAAATTCGGTAATCGGCGGCAACATGATAAAGCGCGCAACACCCTGAAAGCGCCGCCTCCAGCGACGAGCGGCAGGTGAGGTCGCCCTCCGCCACTTCAACGGCGAGGCCCTCGATGTTGCGGCGGTCGTTGCCTTTGCGGGTGAGCACGCGCACGGACTTGCCGGCGGCGAGCAGGTGGCGCGCGACGGCGGCGCCAACGAAACCGGTGGCGCCGGTTACCAGAGTGGTCACGAGGGCGATATCCTTTCCGGGGTGGTGGCCGGCATTTCAGAAAGCCAACGGTTGGTCTATATCATGGTTTAGGCAGAGATTACAGCCAAGCAAAGGACCTTGACCTATGAGCGCCGCTCTTACCATCACCGACAACGCCGCCCGGCGTATTGCCAAAATTATCGCCGCCGACGAGCGGAGCTGCGCGGAGGGACGGGCGTTGCTGCTGCGCCTTTCTGTGTCGGGTGGCGGATGTTCGGGGTTTCGCTATGGTTTCGCCATCGATAATCTTCTAACTGAAGACGATAAGCTTTTCGAGCACCAAGGTATCAAAGTTGCGGTCGATAATGCTTCTCTCGATTTATTGACCGGATCAACTCTGGACTATGTTGAAGATTTGATTGGTGCCGCCTTCCAGATTCGCAATCCCAATGCCACAGCCTCGTGCGGGTGCGGCTCCTCGTTTGCAGTGTGAGCGGCCAATGCCCTTCGATACTCAGGGTCGAGCCGTGATCGGCGTGTTGGTTGGTATGAAGACCGAGGCCGCGTGCCTCGCGCCGTTGGGGCCGGCGGTGCGGATCGCCTGTTCCGGTGCGCGGGTTGATTTGGCCCGGGCGCGAACCCTGGCGCTGGTTGCGGGCGGCGCGCAGGCGCTCATCAGCTTTGGTATCGCCGGGGCCCTTCAACCAGGGCTGTTGCCCGGCGCGGTGGTGTTGCCGCGCGCGGTGATCGTGCCGGGGGTGGGCGAGGTGGCGGTTAGCGCCCTTTGGCACCGCCGGCTGGCCGGGCGGGCCGAGGCGGGCGGTCTTTCGGTGCTCAGCACTGTTACCGTGGCCGGCAGCGATCATGCGGTTGATGGCGCCAGCGGTAAGGCGGAGTTGGCGCGGGTCAGCGGCGCCGTTGCGGTCGATATGGAAAGCCATGTTGTGGCCGAAGTCGCAGCCCGGCACGGCCTGCCCTTCATCGTTCTGCGTGCCATTGCCGACCCTGCCGAACGGGGCATTCCCGGCCCGGCGCTGGCCGGACTCGGGCCAGATGGCGAAACCAGACCGGGCGCGGTGATGATGCGATTGTTGGCCGAGCCCTCGGCGCTACCGGCACTCCTCCGCCTTGCTCAAGATAGCAAGGCGGGGCTAGCGGCTCTCCGCCGGGCGGTGTCGGTTATCGGCCGGGAGGGGCTACTTGCCCCCTGAGGCAGTAAGAACCTCGGAGACCACTTTTTCGAAAACGTAGTCCGCCGGCCGTTGCTTTTCGAGAGAGATTTCCGGGGCCATTTCGCCTTCGGTCCGAACCCCGCGCAGGGCAACCAGCCCGGCTTTGATCGGGTGGGCGGCGGCATCGTCGGCGGCGGTGGGCTCATAGCCGCAATGGGCCATGCAATCGGCGCATTTTTCATAACGCCCGGTGCCGAAGCTGTCCCAGTCGGTGTTGTCCATCAGATCGGCGAAGCTGTCGGTGTAGCCCTCATTGATCAGGTAGCACGGACGCTGCCAGCCAAAAACGTTGCGGGTGGGATTGCCCCAGGGCGTACACATGTAGTTTTGGTTGCCGGCAAGGAAGTCGAGATAGAGGCTGGAATGGGTGATCGGCCAGTTCCGCCCCTTGCCGATCCGGAAGACTTCGCGGAACAACTCCTTGGTTTTGCGGCGAGCCAGGAAATGCTCCTGGTTCGGGGCGCGTTCATAGGCGTAGCCCGGCGCGATGGTGGTGCCCTCGACCCCAAGCTCGCGCACAAAATCGAGAAAGGCCGCGATGTCGGCAGCGGGCACGCCATCGTAAAAGGTTGCGGCGCAATTGACCCGAAAGCCCTTGGCCAGTGCCGCCTTGATGCCGCTCACGGCGCGGTCGAAAGTGCCGGGTTGGCACACCGAGCGGTCGTGATGCTCCTTCAGACCATCGAGATGAACTGAAAACGACAGATAGGGACTTGGCGTGAAAAGATCGAGCTTCTTTTCAAGCAACAAGGCATTGGTGCAAAGATAAACGTATTTACGGCGAGCGGTTATTCCGGCCACAATCTCGCCGATTTCTTTGTGGAGCAGAGGCTCGCCGCCGGGGATCGAGACCACCGGCGCGCCGCACTCGTCCACCGCCGCAAGGCATTCGGCGACACTCAGGCGTTTGTTGAGCACCTTGTCGGGATAATCGATCTTGCCGCAACCGGCACAGGCCAGATTGCAACGAAACAGCGGTTCCAACATCAGCACCAGCGGGTAGCGCTTGCGTCCGAGTAGCCGCTGCTTGACGATATAGGCGCCAATTGCGGCCTGTTGCCTGAATGGAACGCCCATCGGTGTCTCCCTTGCCTGACGCTTGCTGGTGATCGTTGTGGTGGTGTTTATCGCTCTGCCGCAGTCATGAGTTCGTCGGGCAGTTTGAAGTGAATATTTTCTTCGATGCCTGAGAGAAATTCGACGGTAATCGGCCGCAGTTCCGCAAGGCGGGTGACCAATTCCTCGACCAGATCTTCAGGGGCCGATGCCCCGGCGGAAATGCCGACAATTTTCACGCCATTGAGCCACTCGGGTTTCAGGGCGGTCGCGTCTTCGACCAGATAGCTGGGCTTGGCCATGTCGGCGCCAATTTCGCGCAGCCGGTTGGAATTGGAGCTGTTGTGCGCCCCCACCACCAAAATAAGATCGACGAGGCCAACCATTTGGCGCACCGCACTCTGGCGGTTTTGGGTGGCGTAGCAAATGTCTTTAACATCGGGGCCGACGATATCGGGAAAGCGCCCCTGCAACGCTGCGATGATTTCGCGCGTGTCGTCCACGCTCAGAGTGGTTTGGGTGACATAGGCAATCCGCTCGGGGTGGGCGGGCTGAATCCGCGCGACATCCTTCACGCCCGAGACCAAATGGACGGTGCCGTTGATCTGGCCCATGGTGCCCTCGACCTCGGGATGCCCCGGATGGCCGATCAGCACAATGTCGTAGCCTCGGGCGGCATAGCGCTGCCCTTCCTTATGAACCTTGGTCACCAGCGGGCAGGTGGCGTCGATGACATGAAGCTTACGGATGGCGGCGTCAGCCTCGACGGTGTTGGCGACTCCGTGGGCGGAAAAAATTGTGACCGCGCCTTCGGGAATGGCGTCGACATCTTCGACGAACAGCGCGCCCCGTCCCTTCAGCCCTTCAACCACCCGCTTATTGTGGACGATTTCGTGGCGGACATAGACCGGCTTGCCATATTTCTTGAGCGCGCGCTCAACGATTTCTATCGCCCGTTCGACTCCGGCGCAAAAACCACGGGGCTGGGCCAGGATGACGTGCAGTGGATCGGCGCCGATAGGGTGGTTAGCCATGCTTCGCGGTTCCTCACGACGATTCCCGGTGACGGTAAGGGGTGCGCGACGTTGGTAGCATAGCCGTTCCGTCAAAGCCAGACGGGGCATTGCGGTGCAGGGGTGGTGCCTGCGCAAATCAGGCCGAATTGCCCTTGGCCCCGTGACTGAAACATCACGTTGAGCAGCAGAGGGGGCTCGCAGCACGACATACCTTGACGACGATGGTGCCAGCGTGATTTTTTGACGGCTTCAGGGTGACCGGGCCTTCGTCGCCGGTGTCCGTTTTGCGAATACAGCGGCGACGGGAAGAGTCCTGTGGTGGGCATCGGCTGTGGGCATCAGGCGCGCAGACGGAATCGGCCCGCAGGCGGAACTGGGATTTAGGCATTCAATCGTGATTGAGGCATAGCTGTGGCTTCACCGTTAGAACAAGCGATGGCGCGGGCGGCGTCACTGGTCGAGTCGGCGATTGATCGGCTGCTGGCCCCGGTTGCGCGCTCCGAGGCGCCCTTGTGGGATGCCATGCGCTACGGCTCGTTGGCCGGTGGCAAGCGGCTGCGGCCCTTCTTGGTGATGGAAAGCTCGAGTCTGTTCGGGGTTGCCGAGGATCACGCGCTCCGCACCGGCATGGCAGTGGAGTTGATCCACTGTTACTCGCTGATCCACGACGATCTTCCGGCGATGGATAACAGCGATTTGCGGCGCGGTCGGCCCACGGTTCATAAGAAATTCAACGAGGCGGTGGCGATCCTGGCCGGCGACGGCCTGTTGACGCTGGCCTTCGAGGTGCTCGCCGACCCTGCCACGCATCCCGATCCTGCGGTGCGGGTGGCGTTGGTGGCAGCGTTGGCCGCCGCCGCAGGTCCCGCCGGGACCGGAATGGTCGGCGGTCAAATGATCGATCTGGCAGCGGAGACTTCGCAGTTTGATCTGGCGGAAATCATTCGCCTCCAGGACGGTAAGACCGGCGCGTTGATCAAGTTTTCCTCCGAAGCCGGGGCCATTCTGGGTGGGGCGGGAGCGCTGGAGCGGGAAGCGTTGCGGTCTTATGCGCGTGATATCGGGCTGGCCTTCCAGATCGCCGATGATTTACTCGACGTTGAGGGTTCGGCGGAGATTGTAGGCAAGCCGGTTGGCGCCGACGCCGCAGCCGGCAAGGCAACGTTCGTCTCGTTGCTGGGCGTTGAAGGCGCACGGCAAGAAGCCACCATGCTGGCGGATCGTGCCGCTGCCAGCCTCGACCTATTTGGCGCGCGGGCGGATTGCCTTAAGGCGGTTGCCCGTTTCATCGTGACTCGGAAAGCCTGAGTTTTTGGCAGTCCTGGGACTTGGGGAGAGAGACTTGAACTCAGCCGGCAAAACCCCGCTGCTCGATCGCGTTCGCATTCCTGCGGACCTGCGTCGGCTTACTTCGGACCAATTGCCGCAGCTTGTGCAAGAACTGCGGAGCGAAACCATCAATGCGGTTTCGGTCACTGGCGGTCATCTTGGCGCCGGGCTGGGGGTGGTGGAACTCACGGTGGCGTTGCACTATGTGTTCAACACACCCGAAGATCGCATCATTTGGGATGTCGGCCATCAGGCGTATCCCCATAAAATTATCACCGGACGGCGCGATCGTATCCGCACGTTGCGGACCGGTGGCGGCCTTTCGGGATTCACCAAGCGCGCCGAGTCTGAATACGATCCGTTTGGCGCCGGCCATAGCTCCACGTCGATTTCGGCGGGGCTGGGCATGGCGGTGGGGCGGGACCTCAAGGGTGGCAATAATCAAGTTGTGTGCGTAATCGGCGATGGCTCGATGAGCGCCGGCATGGCCTTTGAGGCGTTGAACAACGCCGCTTCAGCCAAAAGCCGCTTGATCGTCATCCTCAACGATAACGATATGTCGATTGCGCCGCCGGTCGGCGCTCTTAGCGCGTATCTTTCGCGCCTGATCTCGTCCAAGCCGTATCTCAGCTTCCGTCATCTCGCCAAAGATATCGCGGATCATCTACCCAGTCCGTTGCGGAACGCCGCAAAAAGGGCCGAGGAGTTCACGCGCGGTTTGGTCACCGGCGGCACTCTTTTTGAGGAGATGGGGTTCTACTACGTCGGGCCGATCGATGGTCACAATCTCGACCATTTGCTGCCGGTGCTCCAGAACGTGCGCGACGCCGAAGGCCGCGAGGGAGATGCCGGGCCGGTGCTGATTCACGTCGTGACCAAAAAGGGTCATGGGTATCCGCCCGCCGAGGCCGCAGACGACAAGATGCACGGCGTTCAACGGTTCGATGTTGTGACCGGCGCACAAAACAAGGTTAAGAGCAATGCGCCCAGCTACACCAGGGTGTTTGCCGACGCGCTGATTGCCGAGGCGGAGCATGACTCCAAAATCGTCGCGATTACCGCTGCCATGCCCTCGGGCACCGGCCTTGATTTGTTTGAGCAAAAGTTTCCGGCCCGCACCTTCGACGTGGGGATTGCCGAGCAGCACGCGGCGACGTTTGCCGCCGGTTTGGCCTGCGAGGGGTTGAAGCCGTTTATCGCGATTTATTCCAGCTTCATGCAGCGCTGCTACGATCAGGTCGCCCACGACATTATTCTTCAAAAGTTGCCGGTGCGGTTGATCCTGGACCGCGCGGGGTTGGTCGGCGCCGATGGCCCGACTCACGCAGGGACCTTCGATCTCGCCTATCTCGGGTGCATCCCCGGCATTGTGCTGATGGCGCCCTCGGACGAAGCCGAACTGATGCACATGGTGGCCACCGCCGCTGCCATCGATGATGGCCCGAGCGGCATTCGGTTTCCGCGTGGCGAAGGCGTGGGGATGGAGCGTCCGGAGCGCGGGCAGGTTCTCCCCATTGGCAAGGGGCGGATTATCCAGGAGGGCACGAAGATCGCGCTGCTCAACCTTGGTACCCGCCTTGGCGAATGTGTTAAGGCCGCGCAAGAGTTGGCGGCCAGAGGCCTCTCAACCACTGTGGCCGATGCCCGATTCGCCAAGCCCCTCGATACCGACATGATTCACAGGCTTGCCCGCGAGCATGAGGTGTTGATCACCATCGAGGAAGGCTCGGTTGGTGGATTCGGCAGCTTTGTGTTGCACGATTTGGCGCGGGCCGGGTTGCTCGATGGCGGCTTGAAGATCAGGCCGATGACGCTGCCCGACCGCTTCATTGAGCATGAAACCCCGCTCAAGCAATATGATGACGCCGGCCTCAACGCCCGCCACATCGTCGCCACCGCTTTGGCGGCGTTGGGTGTTGCCGATGCGACCGGGGCTGTCCGGGCCTAACGCCGGGCTTTGTATGTCGATAAAAATAAGGGGCGGAGGGGGCGTCGAACTTGCCCCCTCCGCCCCCTTTGTTTTTTGCACCGGCTTGATCGGAAGGCGACGCTTAGAGCATGATGCGATCAAGCGGAATCTAATGTTTCGTTTTTAGAGCGGGCCGTTATTTTATTGGGTTGAACATCACCACTTCGGCGGGGGCGGCGGCATTGAGGATGTCGACTCGGTCATCGCGGATTTGTATCCGACCCTCGGCGATGAGCCGTACCGCCAGGGGATAGCTGTGATGTTCGGCACCAAGCACCCGGGCGGCGAGCGAATCTGCGTCGTCATCGGGCATGACCGGCACCACCGCTTGCACGATGATCGGGCCATCATCAACGTCGGGACGGACGAAGTGAACGGTGCATCCGGTGAAGCGGGCGCCGGCCGCCAGCACCCGCTCATGGGTGTCGAGCCCTTTGAAGGCCGGCAGCAGCGAGGGATGGATGTTGATCAAGCGGTCGCGCCAGCGCTCGACGAACCACGACGACAAAATGCGCATGAACCCGGCAAGGCACACCAAATCGATGCGGGCGGCACGCAAGGTGGCGTCTATCGAGGCTTCAAAGCCCTGTTTGGCGTTGAAGGCGCGATGATTGATGGTTTCAGTGCGGATACCTGCGGCTTTCGCCCGGGCTAACCCGCCAGCGTCCCCATGGTTTGCCACCACCAGCACGATTTCGGCGGGATATGCCGGGTCGGCGGCGGCATCGATGAGCGCCTGGAGGTTGCTGCCGCGACCGGAAATCAGGACTCCAACCCTCAGACGCGCCATAGGTGCTCCATCGCGGTAACGGTCACGCGCTGTCCGTCCGGCGGGACGGCGATAACGCGGCCGATGGTGGTGACGGTTTCCCCGCACTGGGTGAGGCGGGCGGTCAGGGCTGCGGCGTGCTCGGGGGTGGCCACCGCGACCATGCCGATTCCGCAATTGAAGGTGCGGGCGAGTTCGGCCGGCGCGATTTGGCCTTCGCGGCCAAGCCATTGGAACACCGGGGGCAAATCCCAGGCGCCGGCATCGATGGTGACCCCGAGCCCGGCCGGGAGCACGCGGGGAATGTTTTCAAGCAGGCCACCGCCGGTGATGTGGGCCAGCGCTTTGACCAACCCGTCGCGGATCGGCGGCAGCAAGCTGCGAACATAGATCCGGGTCGTGGTGAGCAGGGCCTCGGCGAGGCTTTTGTCGGGGGCGAACGGCGCGGGCGCATCCCATCCGAGTCCCGTCTTTTCGACGATACGACGGACCAGGGAGTAGCCGTTGGAGTGAACGCCACTGGAGGCGATGCCAAGCACAAGGTCGCCCGCCGCGACGCCGGCCCCGGTCAACACCCGTTCGCGCTCGACGGCGCCAACGGAAAAACCGGCCAGATCATAATCGCCACCGCTATACATGCCCGGAAGCTCGGCGGTTTCGCCGCCAACCAGAGCGCAGCCGGCCTGCCGACACCCTTCCGCAATCCCGGCGACGATGGCCCGACCATGGGCCACCTCCAGCTTTCCGGTCGCGTAATAGTCGAGAAACAGCAATGGCTCGGCGCCCTGAACGATCAGGTCGTTCACGCACATGGCCACGAGATCGATGCCGACCGTATCGTGACGCCCCGTGGCGATGGCGATTTTGAGTTTTGTGCCAACGCCGTCGGTGGTGGCCACCAACAGCGGATCGAGAAAGCCTGCTGCGCGCAGATCAAAGAGGGCGCCAAAGCCCCCAAGCCCGGCATCGGAGCCGGTGCGCGCGGTGCTGCGGGCCAGTGGTTTTATGGCATCAACCAACGCATTGCCGGCATCGATGTCGACCCCAGCGTCGCGATAGGCGGATGTCGGGGAAAAGACCCCGGGAGTGGTATGTGTGCCGATGGTATCCTCGCTCGCGCTAGGCTATAATCAGCGACCGGAACATCGGCCGGTCCGCCGTGCTGAAACATACTCGAAACCGAAGGCTTTGCAATGCTCGACAGGCTTGGCCAAGCGGCAGTTGCCGCTCTGCTGCTTATCGTCGCCGTTCCCGTGCTGTCCGCGTCGCCAGTTGGGGCGCAAGCGGTTGCTGCTGTGGGTGGCCCCCAAACGTCGGGAGATCCGTATTCGGTGACCGGCGTTAAGGTCGATGTTACCGCATCCAGCGCGGCCGAAGCGCGCGATAAGGCGATTTCAGAGGCTCAACATAAGGCGTTTGAGGTGCTGTTCCGCCGCATCGTGGTCGATGGTGCCACCCGGGTGGTTCCCACGGTCTCCGAATCCGATCTTCAGCGCATGATCCAGGGTTTTGAGATCGAGCAGGAGCGGGACTCGGCGGTGCGCTATGTCGCCTCTATGGCCTTTAAGTTTCGGAGCCGGGCGGTTGGGACCTATATTTCCAGCCTCGGTGCCCGGTTAGCCGAATCGCCGCCATCGGTGGCCGTGTCCGTTGTGCCAACCTCGGTGGCGACGACGGTCGCTGTTCCCGTTGCGCCTGTGGCGGCTCCGGTTTCGGCCAAGCCGACACTGGTGTTGCCCTTGGCCCAGGGGAAGGCGGCGGTTTTGTGGGAAGAGCGCACCCCGTGGCGTTCGGCTTGGGAGGATTTTGCCGCTGTTTCAACGACAGGAACCCCGCTCGTTCCGTTGGGTGAACTTGCCGACATTGCCGATATTGGTGCCAACGAGGCGGTTGCCGGGGATGCAGGCTCGATGGCCAAAATCGCCGGCCGCTACAACGCCGGCCTCGTGGTGGTCGCCGCGCTTGCCGGGGCTGACTTGCTCGACACCGCTGCCGGTGCGCAGGTGGTGGTCAGCCGTTATGGCGTCGATGGCTTGCCCGCCGGTCCAATGGAGACGGTGGTGGTGCCCGGCACTCTTGGTGAAGCGGTGCCTGCGCTCCTCAATCGTACCGTAAGCGCAGTGGCGGCGAAGCTCGCGGCATTGGCTCAGCCCGTGGCGGCGCCGGTTGTGGCAACCGCGGTCGATGTTCCGGTTTTGGCCGGGGTGCCGATTCGCGGCATGGCCGATTGGCTGGAAGTCCGGCGGCGTTTGACCAGCGACCCGATGGTAACCGGAGTCGACATGACCGCCATGACCCGCACCAAGGTCGATGTTGCGATTCGCTATCGCGGCGATGTCGATGGGCTGCGCGCCATGCTCGACCGCGACGGCCTTACTTTGGTGCCGACGCCCGGCGGTTGGTCGATCTATCTGAAGGCTTCGGTTGCACCGCCGGTTCCGGCTCGTTTGGCCCCGGCTATGGCTTCTCCGGCCCCGGTTCCCGTTGGGCCTCCGGGTGTGCTTACCGGTGTCGACCCCTCCCAGCCGATCGCACCAAGACTGTGACCGTGCCCAGAACTGCGATTGTGCCCAAAATCCTGACCAAGGCGATGTGCTGTTTTCCGGTGCGGGTCCGAGGTCTCCTATGAGACTGGTTCCCAATATTATCACCATCGGCCGCATGATTATGGTGCCGCTGACGGTGTACTGTATCCTGATCGGCGAATTGAACGCCGCGTTTTGGCTGTTCATCGCCGCCGGGGTTTCCGACGCGGTGGATGGCGCCATTGCGCGCCTTTTCGATGCCCGAACGGAGATTGGCGCCTTTCTCGATCCTCTGGCCGATAAGGCGCTGCTGGTCAGTGTTTATCTCTCGCTTTGCAATGTTGGGTTGATGCCGCTATGGCTGGTGGTCATGGTGGTTTCGCGGGATTTGTTGATTGTCGGCTGGGTGCTGCTGTCTTACACCGTGCGGCAACCCGAGGCGATGAAGCCGCTTTTTATCAGTAAGGCCAACACGGTGGTGCAACTGGTTCTGGCGGCGCTGGTGCTTGGGGTCGCGGGGTTCGGGCTGGCCGATCCAATTTTTGCGGGTGTTCGACTTATGGCTGTGTTGCAAGGGGTGGTGGCGATAACCACGGTGCTTTCGGGGTTCAGTTACCTCGCAACCAGCAAATTGTTGACCGGTGGTAGCGGCGGTGACCGGACGTGAAGTTGCGCCAACCCCCATTCGAGTTTGGTCATCGCCCCGGTCTTGAGGGTACGGATTTTCTGACCGCGCCCTGTAACGCCGATGCGGTGGCGTGGCTGGCGGCCGGGCGGCGCTGGCCAGGGCCGGCGCTGGTGCTGCACGGGCCAATCGGGTGCGGTAAAAGCCATTTGGCGCGGTTGTGGTGTCGGCGTGAGGGCGGGACGGAGGTGCCGGCGCAGGCGTTGAGTGTTGAGGCGGTGCCGGGATTGATCGGCGCCGGTGCCGTGTTGGTCGTCGACGGTGCCGAGGCTACGGCGGGTGAACCGGAACGCGAACGGGCGCTGTTTCACCTTTACAATCTGATCGGCGAACGGCAGGGCCGTTTGCTTCTGGTGGCGCGCAAGCCGGTGGATTGCTGGGGGGTGGTGTTACCCGATCTTTTGTCGCGGCTGCGGTCGATGCCGTCGGCGGGTATCGGCGCGCCCGACGACGCGGTGCTGGCTGCGCTGTTGGTCAAACTGTTGGCCGATCGTCAGTTGTCGCCTCCGGCCGAGGTGGTGGCTTTTTTGGTTCCGCGGATGGAGCGTTCGTTTGAGGCGGTGCGACGCATGGCGGAAGCCTTGGACCGGGCGGCGCTCTCCGAGCACCGGCCGATCACCTTGCCTTTGGCGCGTGAGGTGCTGGCCTTTTTTAACCAGCCCTAATTTTCAATTTTCTTGATCCAGGTTCCGCCGTAAAGCCGGCTGAAGAGGCGCATCGCTCCGGTGCTGGCGCGGGCGACGGCGTTGGGAAGGGGCGTGAGGCCAATTTCAGACTGGCGTTCAAAGCGCCGGCCGAGTTCGTTTCGGACCAAGAGCGACGCCAACGGCACATAGGGGCCGAAATTTGGCACCTGCCCGCGCGACACGCTGCGGAAGTAAAACACGCCGAACCACGACAACAGATTGCGCACGGTCACCACGACCTTGCCGCCGGGGCGCAGCACCCGCGCCACCTCGTCGAGAAAAGCGGCGCGTTCGGGCACAGCTTCCAAAATTTGGGGCAAAAACACCACATCCACCGAGTTGTCGGCGTAGGGCATCCGGCCAGCGGTCATAACATCGTAATGAATGCCCTCGTCGTTGCCTGCCTCCCGGCAGACCCGTTCGCGCACGAAGTCGAGGTTGCGATTGGAGAGTTCGAGGCAATGAATGGCAGCGGCACTGCCATAGCGATTGTGCAACCGCACGGTGTAGCTGCCGCCATAGGGCAACACCTCGACCAGGCACGCACCGGGCTCGATCGCGCCGATCAGCCCGACTTCGGCATCCAGTTCCCGGCCAAGCCGACGCGAGACATAAACGCCCGGCAACGGCGATTTGGCGTAAACGGCATAACTGCGGAAATTACCAATCCGGTCCCAGCCCCAGCGATCGGGAGAAAACACCGAGTGCTTGTTGCTGTGATTCATCAAGTCGGTATAGCGATACCCCCCCGAAGCCGGAGCCAAGGGATAGCAATCGGTGGCGGGGCGGACGAACCGTTCGTAGGAGCGCACGGTTTCCAGCGGCCGGCGCGGCGGCTTCAGGTTTGGCGCCTCGGGCGCGGGCCAACCGAGGCAGAGGGTGCCGATGACCTCAAATTCGGCGGGCAGGCCAACCAGCGTCCGGATTTTCGCGCCATTGCCGATACCGGCGTTCCAGGTGGCGCCAAGACCGCGCAGATGGGCTGAAAGCGACATATGGTAGGCTGCGGCGGCAACGCTCTGGACCACCGCAAACTTATTATGATTCCACCCCATATGGAAGCACAGCAAAATAATCGCGCCGCAACTAGAGAAGTGTTCGTTGGACCCTGATATTTTTTGCAATTGATCTTTGGTCGCCTGATCGCGGACAACGATAAAGTGCCACATCTGGTGGTTGCAGGCGTTGGGTGCTTCAAGGCCATCGCCGATGATGGCGTCGAGCAATTCGGGCTCAATTGGCCGTGGCAGAAAATCCCGGATCGAATGGCGCGCGGCCAACCGGGCGAGAATTCCGGCGGCATCGTCGGGCGAGAGGGCGGGTAGGGAGCCAGAAGCCGGGTTTGTCCGATGATCCATGACGGAGATCCTGTTGCGCGCCGATGAAGGCCGCGGCTGCGGCGGGTCAGGTGCCGGTGGGTTAGATACCGGTGATGCGATAGTGAAAGTCGGCGGCCGGACCTTGGGCGGCCAGGCACAGCAAGGTTCCCGGCCCTTGCGGATTGACCGGAATCGGTGTCAGCGTGGCTTTGATATTGCCCTCGACCCGTACTTCGACCGTAAACCCGGCGTCGGAGGCAACCAAAAGGGTGTTGGGTAAGCTATTAACGATCTGGCAACGCCCGATCAGCGCCAGGGCGTGGTTGGCGACGGTGCCGGTGTTGGTGCGCGCTGAAACCGTCACGCCATCGGGGCCGAGCGCATAGCGGAATCGGCCGCTCAGTTGGGTCCCAGAAATTGTCAGGGTTGCGCAGTCCGGCCCTTCGCGCGTGAGGCGGCGGCGGTCAAGCGGCGTTTGGTTTTGAAGATCGGCGGCCAACAGCGTGGGGTGGCCCCACACCGTCACGGCGTCGTTGGCCAGCACGATGTTGCGGCCACCGGCAACCAGCGCCGCCATTCCGGCAAACCCGGCGTTATGCAAGCCCTGGCTCCAGGGAATCGGCCCGCCACCCGCCGTAAGCGCCAGCTCCATACCATGGCCGCGCAGCACGGTTTGGCCCGGTGTGCGATCGGTGCCAAGGCGGGGTAGGGGGCGAACGGGCAGGGCGCTGGGATTGGCCAGTAACCCCGCGCCCTGGCAGAGCAGAAAGGCCGAGAGCGCGCCATATTGGCTGTTGGAGCCATGCCAGCCGATCATTTCCCCAGGCTCGGCCTGGTTCATCGCCGTTGGCCAAAAGCCGTCGTCGCGCTGAAACGCCTCCAGCCGGGTGAGCACTTGGGACAACGCCTCCGCAGTATCAAAACCAAGCCGTGCCGCGCCATAGCACAGGGCGGTCGCGAGTGAGGCGAGGTGATAAATATTGTTGGCGCCCCGGCCATAATAGGTGCCCTCGCCATTGCTGAGAAGCTGGGTTGCAGAGCAAATCAGCGCCTTCTCGATAATTTTATCAGCGCGAGGGTCATTCACTCGGGCATTGCCGAGGCACAGCATCGCCAAAGCATATTGATGATAGGTAAGATCGGCCGAAGCCACGGCATTACCCGAAAAATTGTCGCGCAGCAGGCCGTCGTTACTCTGATTTTGTTTAAGCACCGAAAGCGTCATCCGGCGGCGGCTGGAACAGCCCACGAGCGAGTCGTTAAAATACCGCAGGCCATACACATTGACCGGATCGTAATTGGTCCATCCGGCCGAGGCGGCGGCGGTCTCGGCCCCGAACGCAAGGTATAGCGGGCCAAAATCAAACTCGCGGTGGTCGGACTCAAGGCGCTGGCGCGGATGCTGGCGAAGGCCGGCGAAATAGCACGCGCTGGCCGCCAGCGCTTCGGTCCAAACCAGCGAGGCTGGGTCCGTCGTCCCGGCACGGTCGATCATCGCCCGGAACAGCGCGGCGGCACAACTGTTGGTGTAAAGATCGGTGCCAACCTGGGAGGGGTAGCGCACGGCATGAGAGGTTAGCAACGCCTCGTAGATTGCGCCGTGGTCGGAGCAGCGCCACAAGCCATCCGTGCCCTGCCAAAAATTTACCCCCGGCACCAGTGCCCAGCTTTTATCGGAACCGGCGGCGGCGGCGCCAAATGGCGGCGCCCGCCGCGCTCTCAGCCGAGCCCCGGCATACCCCGCGATTCGGGCCAGCTTGTAACGGTCGGGGGTTAGCAGGTAACGCTTAATTTTACTGCCGACGTCGTTTTTACTGCGTTGACCCACCAGCCGGGCACGGGTTTCGCCCAGCACTGCAGTATCGGGAACAATATCACCGGAGAGGCCGATTTTGACCAATCGTGGTTGTCCGGGATGCCGGGTCAGCCGGATTGGCTCCAGGTGCCGGCCGCTGGCGGTCACGCGGAGCGCCGGAATCTCGTCCAAGCTGGCGAAGCTTTGCGGGAGGCGAATTTGCTCCCGGCGCATCGCCTCGGCAAAGCGTCCGGCCATCGTTTCAAGCCGGGCTATGCCCGCGGCCGCTTCCAGACGGGCCATGCCCGCGGCCGAAGTTTTATCGGGCGGCAAAGGCGTGTCTTGCCGATGTTGGGGGAAGGATTGGCTCATGGGCGAAATAAAATGACCGAAAAAGACGTAAGGGCGCCCGGATGGGCCATCAAGCATAGGATGATTGGCGAAACAAGACCAGCCGGGATTTTGCGCCAAGGTTTCGTCCGCCGGTACGCCGGGAGGGGCCGGTTGCCGCTCATGCCATGGTATGCTAAAATCGATTGATGATCATTGATGCGAGGCTGTCTTGGCGGGGAAATACCGGGTAGTGGCGGTTTTGATGGCCGTGTTCGGGGCGTTGGTTGCCCTCGCAGGTAGTGGTTGCACGTTGGTAGACCCGCAATTGAAGGCAGAGGTGGACACCGTGGCCCCCCAGCCGCCGGGAACGCGCCGCTTGCCGTTGCGTTTTGTCCAGTTGGAGGGGCGGTTGCGCCATGGTGCCGAAATTGGCCGCTATACCTGGGGGTTGCTCTGTAAGCCGCCATACCGGATCATCACCTGGGAAACTGGGCGCCGATTGATCGCCAACCATGAATATTCCGATATTTTTTATGAGGCGATGACCCGCCAGGGCTTCGATGTCGCGGGTGATCCCGCCAAAATGTTTGACCGCGAGGATGATGAGGGGCGGGCCGAGTTGCTGGTTTCAGCGCAGGTGGATGAAATCGCGCTCGATATGTGTCGGCGTTATGATTGGTGGCTGGGTGGATTTACCGGGTACACCGGCGCCGCAATTATCCGGGTGGTCTGGACTGTCTACGATCATTTGCAAAAGCGGGTGATTTATCAAACAACCACCACCGGCTTCGGTCAAGAGGATCAAACCAGCGCCGAGGCGCGCGAGACCATTCTCCAGCGCGCCTTCACCGCCGCCGCCTCGGCACTTGGTAAGGATGAGGGGTTTCGGCGGGTGGGCTTTCAGCCTTCGGCGCGCCTTGGTGGGCCGGCAGCGCTGGCGCCGGCTCTGGCCCCGGCGCTGGCGCCGACGCTGGCGCCGTCCAGTTCTTCGACGCTGGCGCCGCCCGCGCTATTCCAGCCGCGTGTGCTTGAATTGGCGCCGGACGTGGACTCGCCGTTGGATCTGGACGCCGAGTCGAAAGATCCGGGATCCGATCCATCGTTGGAGCTGGCTATCCCCCGGCAGCGTCAGCGGGTTGGCGCTATTGGTGGCGGCGCCGATGCGCTGGCCCGGGCCACGGTGGTGATTTCCCTTGGCGAAAGTTCCGGCTCCGGCTTTTTTGTCGCCCGCGATGAGGCGGGCGGCGGCTGGATTCTCACCAACGCTCATGTCGTTCACCACGCCCGCAGAGTCCGGGTCAGCACCTTTGATCGCCGCGCCCGCGTCGGCATCGTGGAGCGCCGGCATGGCGCGCGCGATGTGGCATTGGTCCATGTTGAAGGCGAGATCCCCGCCGTGGTCAGCATCCGTGAAACATCGGTGGCGGTGGGTGATGAGGTTTACGCGGTTGGCGAGCCGCTGGGAAAAGCACAACGAAACACACTCACCCATGGTATTGTGAGTAAATTCACCAGAAACCCTGGTAGTCGGCAACCAGTTATACAATCGGATATTAGCATTCAACATGGGAATAGCGGCGGACCGCTTTCCGATCGCTCGGGCAATGTGATCGGGATCTGCTCTTCTGGGAAGGCTTCTGCGGTCGATACATCCATCGGCATCAATTACTTTATTCCGATCAGCGACGCCCTCGATAAGTTGAGGCTGGTGCTTTCAGGCAAAGCTTGACGACAGGGTATGGTTTCGCTCATAGCGACGGGGAACGTCAGGCATATGAAAGCAGCAGTGATCCCATGAGCAGTGATTCCCACGCGGCCGGAAACCCGGTGATCTGGCACGGCACCACCATACTTTCGGTGCGCAAGGGGGGCGAGGTGGTGATCGCCGGCGATGGCCAGGTTTCGTTTGGCCAGACCGTGATGAAATCCAACGCCCGCAAGGTCCGCCGGCTGGGTGGCGGCAAGGTAATTGCCGGTTTTGCCGGTGCCACCGCCGATGCGCTGGCCCTTTTTGAGCGCCTTGAAGCCAAGCTGGAGCAGCATACCGGCCAATTGACCCGCGCGTGCGTCGAAATGGCAAAGGATTGGCGCACCGACCGCTATCTTCGGCGGCTGGAAGCCATGATGGCGGTGGCCGACCATTCGGTTAGCTTGGTCATCACCGGCACCGGCGATGTGCTGGAGCCCGAAGACGGCCTGATTGGCATTGGTTCCGGCGGGCCGTATGCCCTGGCCGCCGCCCGCGCCTTGATCGATATCGAGGGATTGAGCGCCGAGGCCATCGCTCGAAAGTCCATCGGCATTGCCGCTGGCATCTGTGTGTATACTAATCTCAGTATCACCGTGGAAAAGGTTCCGGCCCCGTGACCCGCATCAATGCCTTTAGCCCGCGCGAAATCGTTTCCGAACTCGACCGCTACATCATCGGTCAGAACGACGCCAAGCGCGCGGTTGCCATTGCGCTCCGTAATCGTTGGCGGCGGCTGCAACTCCACGATGCTTTGCGCGAAGAAGTGTTGCCCAAAAACATTCTCATGATCGGCCCGACCGGTGTCGGCAAAACCGAGATCGCGCGGCGGCTGGCGAAATTGGCCCAGGCCCCGTTCATCAAGGTTGAAGCGACCAAGTTTACCGAGGTCGGCTATGTCGGCCGCGATGTCGAGCAAATCGTACGAGATCTTTTGGAAGTCTCGATCTCGATCACCAAGGAGCGCCTGCGCAAGGAGGTTGAGGCCAAGGCCGATCTTCGGGCCGAAGAGCTGGTGTTGACAGCGCTGGTCGGCGAGCACGCCAGCCCGGAAACACGCCAAAAGTTCCGTAAGCAGTTGCGCGAGGGCGCGATCGACGACAAGGAAATTGAGATTCAGGTCGCCGAAACTGGCGGCGGCGGGATGCCGACCTTTGACATTCCGGGAATGCCCGGGGCTCAAATGGGCATGATCAACCTCAACGACATGCTGTCCAAGGCGTTGGGAGGCGGCAACCGGACCAAGACTCGACGGATGTCGGTCCGCGAGTCCTATCATGTGCTGATCGCCGAGGAATCGGAAAAGCTGCTGGATCAGGAGAAGGTTATCACCGAGGCGATCACCAACGCCGAGCAAAACGGCATTGTCTTCCTCGACGAAATCGACAAAATCACTGCCCGGTCTGAGCTTAAAGGCGGCGATGTCAGTCGCGAAGGTGTGCAGCGGGACTTGTTACCGCTGATTGAAGGAACAACGGTTGCGACCAAGCACGGCTCGGTTCGGACCGATCATATTCTGTTCATTGCCTCTGGTGCTTTTCATCAGGCCAAGCCGTCGGATTTGTTACCGGAACTTCAGGGGCGCTTGCCGATCAGAGTCGAGCTGAAGGCGTTGACCCGCGACGACTTCAAACGCATCCTGACCGAGCCGGAACATAGCTTGATCAAGCAATACAAAGCGTTGCTCGGCACCGAGGATGTGACGCTGGAGTTTGCCGATGAAGCGATCGATGAGCTGGCCACCTTGGCCGCTCTGATCAACACCAACGTTGAAAACATTGGCGCCCGCCGGTTGCATACGGTGATGGAGCGCTTGTTGGAAGATATCAGTTTCAACGCCAGCGAGCGTCCGGGGACCGCCATCACCATCGATGCCGCTTATGTTCATGAGCAGGTAAGCGCGCTCGCCAAAAACGCCGATCTCTCCAAGTTCATTTTGTGATTGGGCGCGGCGCCGACCTTGTACCGGCCAGACGGCACCCTCAAATCAAGGGGTGTCGCGCGGCCTGAAGGAAGGATTTGGCGCCATGAAAGACCATCCCTCGATCAAAGCGCCGAATGTCGGGGATTCCGGCCCCAGCCTTGAGGACCTTAACCTACTCGCGGTGTTGCGGGTTGTCGTGGCCTTTGCGCTTTCGGTCCTGTTGGCGTCGACGGCGCCCGCCGGGTTGGCATTGGCATTTTTCAATAGCATGCTTTTCTTCTGGGCGGTTGGCGCTTCGTTTGTGGCGGCGGCCAGCGGCGACCGGTTATTTGCCCCCTCCCTCACGCGCTGGGATGAGGCGGCGAGTTGCGCCTTTGGCACCATGGTTTC